>NZ_LT629778.1:3662500-4030000 GCF_900105485.1 Pseudomonas granadensis
ACGCCGCGCCGCTCAAGCCGATCGCCTTCATCAGCGCATCGACGCCGACCGTGGAAAACCCCGAGCGTTTTGCCGACAGCGCGCTGCTCTGCAATAACTTCTCTCGGGTTTCCAGCTTGTGACTGGCGGAATAGCGCATGGATTTGCCCTCGATTCGATGACCTTGACGTTGCCCGGATCCTAGCATAACGTTCGTTCACTTAACGATCGTTTAATAAAGGGATTCACCCATGAATAACAAGAAGGTCGTATTGGTGGTTGGCGCTGGAGACTCAACGGGCGGAGCGATTGCCAAGCGTTTTGCCCGGGAGGGATTCGTCGCTTGCGTTACCCGACGTAGCGCCGACAAATTGCAACCGCTGGTTGACGCGATCAACGCTGAAGGCGGTGAAGCCCACGGTTTCGCCTGCGATGCGCGCAAGGAAGAGGATGTCATCGCACTGATTGAAGATATCGAAACCCGCCTCGGTCCGATCGAAGCCTTCGTCTTCAATATCGGCGCAAACGTGCCGTGCAGCATTCTCGAAGAAACCGCGCGCAAATATTTCAAGATCTGGGAAATGGCCTGCTTCTCGGGCTTCCTCAATGCCCGCGAAGTGGCAAAACGCATGGTAGCCCGTCAGCGCGGCACGATTCTGTTCACCGGTGCGACCGCCGGGCTACGTGGCGCTGCGGGGTTCGCGGCGTTCGCCGGAGCCAAACACGGTATTCGCGCGCTGGCGCAAAGCATGGCGCGGGAATTGGGACCGATGAACATCCATGTCGCCCATATCGTGGTCGATGGTGCTATCGACACCGACTTCATACGAACCAGTTTCCCCGAGAAATACGCGACGAAAGATCAGGACGGCATTCTCGATCCCGAGCACATAGCGGAGAACTACTGGTACCTGCACAGTCAGCCAAGGGACGCATGGACCTTCGAACTGGATCTGCGCCCATGGAATGAACGCTGGTAAACCTTCGCCATAACCACTCGCCATAACAATAAGCAGAGAGACGCGATAATGAGCAAAGCAGTAGAGTTCTATTTCGACCTGGGCAGCCCGGCCACCTATCTGGCCTACACCCAGTTACCGAAGATCTGCGCCGAAACCGACAGTGAGTTGCGCTACATTCCGATGCTGCTCGGTGGCGTGTTCAAGGCGACCGGCAATGCCTCACCGGCGATGATTCCGGCTAAGGGTCGCTACATGTTTCAGGATCTGGACCGCTATGCAAAACGCTACGCAGTGCCGCTGAAATTCAATCCGCATTTTCCGATCAATACGCTGATGCTGATGCGCGCAGTGACGGGCATTCAGCTTCATCATCCCGAACGCTTTCAGGCTTTTATCGACTGCCTGTTCAAAGCGCTTTGGGTTGAAGGACGCAGCTTGAATGAGCCAGCAACCGTAGCGGCCGTATTGAGCGAACACGGTTTCGACCCGCAGACAGTGATGGCGTTGGTCAATGACGAAACAGTCAAAGCAGCCCTCAAGGACAATACCGAAACCGCCGTTAAACGCGGTGTTTTCGGCGCACCGAGCATGTTTGTCGGCAACCAGTTGTTCTTCGGACAGGATCGATTGGATTTTGTCGAAGCGGCGTTGCGCCAGCTCTAAAGCAAAGCAAACACCCGGGCGCTGGCTACAGCGCCCGGGTGTCAATCGCTTAAATGGCTGCGGTCCGCGTGTTCAGCCATTCCAATGCCGCGCCTTCCAGCAATGGGCTTAAACGTTCACGCACCTCGGCGTGATAAGCGTTGAACCATTGTTTCTCCTCTTCCGTCAGCAGTGTCGGCAAGAGGCAACGCGTGTCGATCGGGCACAGCGTCAGAGTTTCGAACTCGAGGAACTCACCGAATTCGCTGCTGCCCGCCTCGCGGTTCATCGCCAGGTTTTCGATGCGCACACCCCAACGCCCCGGACGATAAGTGCCCGGCTCGATGGACGTAATCATCCCCGGCTGCATGGCCGTTTGTGGCGCAGGCGCGGCCTGGTAGGCAATCACTTGCGGACCTTCGTGGACATTGAGGAAATAGCCAACGCCATGGCCGGTGCCGTGACCGTAATCGACGTTGTCCGCCCAGATCGGCGCACGGGCGATGGCGTCCAGCAGCGGTGAGAGAATGCCTTTCGGGAAGCGTGCCCGCGACAGGGCAATCACGCCTTTCAACACACGCGTACAGTCGCGTTTCTGCTCTTCGGTCGGCGTACCGACGGGCACCATCCGCGTGATGTCGGTAGTACCACCCAGGTATTGCCCGCCGGAGTCGATCAGGAGCAAGCCGTCACCTTCGATCAGTGCATGCTCTTCGTCGGTGGCGTGGTAATGCGGCATGGCGCCGTTGGCGTTGAACGCGGCAATGGTGTTGAAACTCAGCGAGACGTAATCCGGACGCCGCTCGCGAGCTGCGGTGAGCTTCTCGTCGATGGTCAATTCGGTAATGCGTTCGCGTCCCCAGGCCGATTCCAGCCAGGCGAAAAACTCGCACAGCGCCGCACCGTCCTGCTCCATTGCACGGCGAATATGTTGCGCATCCGCTTCGCTTTTTTGCGATTTGGCGAGCGTGGTCGGGTTCAAGCCTTCGACCAGTTTCACTTCGCTGTCGAGGTTGTCCAGCAGGCCGGTGGTCACTCGCGCCGGATCAACCAGCAGGCTCGCGCCCTTCGGTACGTCACGCAAAGCATACGCAACGTCGCTATAGTCGCGCAGCGTCACGCCATCCTGTTCCAGCACTGCGCGCAACTGCGCATCCACTTTGCTCAGTGCGACGAACAGCGTCGCTTGCTGTTGACTGATCAAGGCAAACGAGACAAACACCGGGTTGAATGACACGTCGCCGCCGCGCAGGTTGAACAGCCAGGCGATGTCGTCGAGGGTGGCGATGAAATGCCAGTCTGCCCCACGCGCCTGCAAGGTTTCGCGCAGTCTGGCGAGTTTTTCGCCACGGCTTATCGTCGCCTGCGGTGGCAGATGCGGATAGATCGGCGCATTCGGCAGGCTCGGGCGGTCGCTCCAGACTTGCTGCAGCAGGTCGATGTCGGTGCGCAGACGCGCACCGCGTGCTTCGAGCTTGCTGCTCAAGGTACGCGCCGATGCCACGGCCATTACCGCACCGTCAACCGCGACCACGCCACCCTCCGGTGTCTGCTCGGCCAACCAGTCCAGCGGGCTCGGCTGCCCCGGTTGCAACTTGACCAGTTCGATGCCGCTGCCCTTGAGTTCCTTGGTCGCCTGTTCCCAGTAGCGGCTGTCGGCCCAGACCCCGGCGAAATCGGCGGTGACGATCAGCGTGCCGACCGAACCATGGAAACCCGACAGCCACTGCCGGCCCTGCCAGTAGCCCGGCAGATATTCCGACAAATGCGGGTCGGCGGACGGCACCAGCAACGCATGGATGCCTTCGCGGCGCATCAGTTCGCGGGTGTGCGCCAGGCGCTGGGGCACCGATCCTTCGGTCAAGGTCTGGGTACTCATCATGTCTCCTGCTAATCACTTCATCGTTATTGTTCGTAGCCGTTTATCCGGCTCGTTTAAAGCCCTGTCGCCCAGAAGGCCGGGGCACTGGCGCAGGCGCTCTTGATCAGTTCAACGGCCTTGTCGACATCCTCGGTGGTGGTGAAACGGCCAAGGCTCAAGCGGATGGTGCGGCCGGCCATGTGCGCGTCATGCCCCAGCGCGAGCAGCACGTGAGACGGCGCGTTACTTGCCGAATTACACGCCGACGTCGCGGAAAAAGCGATCGACTGGCTCAAGGCAGCACTGTTGAATTCACCTTCGCTGAAGGTCAGGCTCAAGGTGTGGGGGATGCGCTGGGTGGCACAGCCGTTCAGGCGTACGCCCGGCAGGCTCAGCAATTGTTCGAGCAGGCGTTGGCGCAGCGCGACAATGGTTGCTTTCTCTGCGTCAAAGGCTTCGGCAGCCAAGGCAAACGCGGCGCCCATGCCGGCAATCTGGTGGGTCGCCAGTGTTCCGGAGCGCAAGCCACCTTCGTGACCGCCGCCGTGAATCTGCGCCTGCAAACGTTGCTGCGCCCGCGGGCCGACGTACAACGCGCCGATGCCTTTGGGGCCATAGAGTTTGTGCGCGGAAAACGACATCAGATCCACCGGCCATTGCTCCAGATCGATGGCGACTTTGCCGGCACCCTGCGCGGCATCAACGTGAAACAACGCCCCGCGAGCCCGGACGACTTCGCCAATCGCTTGCACATCATTGACGGTACCGAGTTCGTTGTTGACCAGCATCAGCGACACCAGAAAGGTGTCGTCGCGCAGGGCTTCGCTGACCGCCTGCTCGGTGATCAGCCCATTGGCATCGGGCACCAGATACGTCACGGCGACGCCGCTGTCCTGCAGCTGGCGGGCGGTATCGAGGATGGCTTTGTGTTCGATCTGGCTGGTAATGATGTGGCCGCCAGGCACACCGCGCGCCTGCGCCACGCCCTTGAGGGCCAGGTTGTTGGATTCGGTGGCGCCGGAGGTCCAGACGATCTGCTCGGCATTGGCGCAGACCAGCCCGGCGACTTGCTGGCGCGCCTGCTCGACCGTGTGCCGGGCCTGCTGGCCGAAGGCATGGGAGCTGGAAGCCGGGTTGCCGAAATTGCCGTGAAACCCCAGACACTCGATCATCACCTGGATGACCCGCTCGTCCACCGGGGTGGTGGCGGCGTAATCGAAATACAACGGACGTGTGTTCATAAAAGACTCGCAGAGCGTGTTCCGGGATCAGGAGGCTCGTGTCTGCAAACGGCACGGCGCAGCCTTGTGAGCTGCGCGTCGGTTCGAGAGCGTCATCAATACCTGATCGGATGCCGTTAAAGAAGGACAACTTCATTTAAAAGTGCGTAGGAACGCTCCTGAAGCCGAGCTTAACAGGCATCCGGCCCGCGGTTGAAGCAATGCGTCAGCGAAAGCTTTCGAGAAGTAACGGGTACAGGGAAATCACCAGCAGCGCGGCCATGCCCCAGTTGAACACGCGCAACCAGCGCGGCTCCTTCAGTACGTTGCGCAACAGGGTTCCGCAGGCGGCCCAGAGACCGACGCTGGGCAAGTTGATGATGGCGAACACCGCAGCGATCACCACAACGTTAATGAAATAACCCTGCATTGGCGTGTAGGTGCTGATCGCGCCGATGGCCATGATCCAGGCTTTCGGGTTGACCCATTGAAACGCCGCGGCACCGAGATAGCTGATCGGTCGGGCCTCGCCTTCGACATTGTCGCCGACCGGCCCCGAATGGGCTATTTTCCACGCCAGGTACAACAGATACGCCGCGCCGACGTAGCGAAGAATCGTGTAAAGAATCGGATAGTTCTGAAACACCGCGCCCAGACCAAAGCCCACCGCCACGACCAATACGAAGAAGCCGCAGGTGATGCCGAGCATGTGCGGAATGGTGCGGTTGAAGCCGAAATTCACCCCCGATGCCAGCAACATGGTGTTGTTCGGCCCCGGCGTTATCGAGGTGACAAGGGCAAACAGGGCAAAGCCCAACAGCAGGTCAAGCGAGAGGGTCATAGCGGGCAGTCCGTCAGGGTCATTCAGAAGTAGACCCTACCCCACTGCGTACGCCCGGCCCACGGACAGTTACGCAAAACTTGTAGCAGTACAGTTGCGTTTCAGCTTGGGCGACCGTGCAGCTGTACGGCACGCTCGGCGCTCATCTCGCCTTGCTGATCGAAACCATAGGATTTCTGTGGCTGACCCAGCAGTGCGGCTTTTTTCGCGTGGTATTCGTCGAAGGACAGACCACTGCGGTTCAGTGCTTCGAGCGCCAGTTCACGGGATTCTTCCGCAGTATAAGGGCGCAATTCCGGCGCAACGTGTCCGGCACATCCGGCAAGTACGGAAACAGCAAGCAGCAGCGAAACAGTCAGTAAACGATTCATGGGAGCGTCCTGGCGAGCAGTGTTGGTCGATGTAGAAAGGCTACGCCGCGGCACGCTCGCGCAGAAATCAACGCTCTCAATAGTGGCTATCAGTAATTCGCCACGGCCAGTGATGAATCGCCAAATCGGCCTAACCGAGCAACCGGCAATGCAGCGCGTCATCGTGGCTACGCGCGATGCTGCTGAGCACCTGGAACGAATTGAAGGTGATGGTTTTCGCCCGATGACGGCGGATCAGTTGCCAGAAATCCTGCTCACCGGTCTCGAAACTGCGGAACGCCGCCTCCCCCGCCTCGCGGGTCTGCCATTGCAGAAACCCCAGCACGCGCCGTCCATCGTCGCTGGCTTGCACACTCGCGCTGACAAATCCTGCATAACGCTGGGCCAGGCGCTCGGTTTGTAGCGCCAGTTCTGCCACCAGGGCTGGCTGCTGGAGCGGTTCGATTTCAAATTCGATCAATTGCGTGAAGCTGCGGTTTTGCGCGGATGCTTGCATGGTGTCCCCACTCATCGTCAGGCGAATCTTGCGACTCGAAGGCCAGCAGGGTAAAACCTCCAGTTAAGTCAAGGTCAAGAGCTGTTTCCAATGATCAGTAAAGAACAGGTGCGTAAACCGTTGACCGTCGGTGAAGTGGCGGCGCGCAGCGGCGTCGCGGTCACGGCCCTGCATTTTTATGAAACCAAAGGTTTGATCAAGAGCCAGCGCAACGCGGGCAATCAACGCCGCTATGGGCGTGAGGTGCTGCGCCGGGTGGCGCTGATCAAAGTGGCGCAGCGCCTGGGCATCCCGCTGGCGCAGATCGGCGACGCATTGCAAATGCTCCCGGACGATCGCGCGCCGACCGCCGCCGACTGGAAAATCCTATCGGAGCGCTGGCGGCGGGAGCTGGATGAGCGCATAGAACAATTGCTGTTACTGCGCGACCGCCTCGACGGTTGCATCGGTTGCGGGTGTTTATCGATGGAGGCCTGCCCGCTGCGCAATCACGGCGATGTGCTCGGTGAACAGGGTCCGGGGCCGCATTTTCCCAACGATTGACGGCTCGTCGGGCAAACGTCTGCACTGCGCCGAGCGTTCTATAGTGGTTTTTCCACCCGTCTGGTGGAGCCCATTCCGTAGAACAAAATCAGGGAGAACGTCATGAGCGTCAAACCCATTCCCGAGGGGTATCACAGCATTACCCCCTATCTCGGCATCCACAAAGCGGCCGAGGCCATCGACTTTTATAAAAAAGCCTTCGGCGCCACCGAGGTCATGCGCCTGGCCATGCCCGACGGCTCCATCGGTCACGCCGAGCTGCGCATTGGCGACAGCGCAATCATGCTCGGCTCGCCCTGCGATCAGGGGCCGTTGAGCAATCCGGAGCAAGCGGTTTCAGTGGGTTTGCATCTGTATGTAGCCGATGTTGATCGATCGTTTAAACAGGCGCTGGATGCCGGGGCGACGTCGGTGTCCGAGGTCCAGGATCAATTTTATGGCGATCGCAGCGGGACGTTGAAGGATCCCTATGGGCATCTGTGGTTCCTGGCTACGCACAAGGAGGATTTGACTGAGAGCAAATCAAGCAGCGGGCGATGGAGATGTTTCAGCAGAGTTGAGCGTTTCGGTGTCTGCACTGGCGCTATCGCGAGCAGGCTCACTCCTACTCCAGGAATGCATTTCAACTGTAGGAGTGAGCCTGCTCGCGATAGCGCCGGCAAAGGCAACTCAAAACTCCCTGAACACAGTTCATGAACCCACCCACCACATTTTGCCCCTTGCCCCGAACTGCCAGGCCTTTCAGCATCCATTCTTCCAGTACTCAAAACAGGACCAACCCGATGTTCGCCGGATTCCGCAAAAACCAGCGTCACGTCAACGGCGTCGACATTGCTTACCGCATCGGTGGCAGCGGCCCAGGATTATTGCTGCTGCATGGCCACCCGCAGACCCACGTGATCTGGCACAAGATCGCCGAATCCCTGGCCGAGCATTTCACCGTGGTCGCCGCCGATTTGCGCGGTTATGGCGACAGCGGCCGTCCGCCTGCGGATGACGCGCACAGCCATTATTCGAAACGGCAAATGGCTCGCGACAATGTCGAGTTGATGCAGTCGCTGGGTTTGGCGCAGTTCTCGATCCTCGCTCACGACCGCGGCGCGCGGGTCGCCCATCGTCTGGCGCTCGACCACGCCGAAGCCGTGCAACGCATGATGCTGCTGGACATCGCGCCGACCCTGTCAATGTATGCGCAAACCAACGAAGCCTTCGCTCGCGCGTATTGGCACTGGTTCTTCCTGATCCGCCCGGCGCCACTGCCGGAAACCCTGATCAAAGCCGATCCTGAAGGTTATCTGCGCAGTGTCATGGGCAGTCGCAGTGCCGGGTTCAAGCCGTTCACCGATGAGGCGTTTGGCGAATACCTGCGCTGCCTGCGACAACCGGGCAGTGCGCGCGGCCTCTGCGAGGATTACCGCGCCAGCGCCAGCATCGATCTGGAGCATGATCGCGCCGATATCACCGCCGGGCATCGGCTGAATCTGCCGTTGCGCGTGCTGTGGGGCGCCGAAGGCACCGTCGGGAATTGCTTCGATCCGCTCAAGGAATGGCAAGAGGTAGCCGCCAATGTCAGCGGCAAAGCCTTGCCCGCTGGCCATTACATCGCCGAAGAAGTCCCCGAATTACTGCTGGCCGAAGCGCTGGCGTTTCTGCGCTGAGCCGCGTCTGCACAGCGCGGTGCTATGCTGGCGGCTCGTCCCGCCAGTGCCCGTTTTGCCATGTCCCGGAATAAAGACGCCTTGCCCCTGCCTGAAGATCTGCGTGTACTGCTCACGGTGATTCGCAAGAACGGTTTCGCTGCCGCGGCGGATGAGTTGGGGCTGTCACCGGCCTATGTCAGCAAACGCATCCAGATTCTCGAAAGCACCCTCGGCACGCGTCTGCTGCACCGCACCAGCCGGCGCGTCTCGCTGACCGAAGATGGCGAGTGCGTGCAACGTTGGGCGCTGCGCATTCTCGATGACTTTCAGCAATTGCACGACGAATTGTCCGACGCCCACGCCAGCCCGCGTGGGCGTTTGCACATCTGCAGCAGCTTCGGCTTCGGCCGCAATCACGTGGCGCCGGCGGTGTCGCTACTGGCAGAACGTTATCCGCAACTGGAGATTCGTCTCGACCTGTTTGACCGGGTGGTCGATATCATCGACGAAGGTTTCGATCTGGAGATTCGCGTGGGCGATGACCTTCCCGGACAGCACATCGGCCGCAGTCTGGTCAGTAATCGCCGCGTGCTGTGCGCCGCCCCCGCTTACCTGCAACGCCGCGGAACACCGCAGACCCTGGAAGATTTGCAGCAGCATGACTGCCTGGTGATCAAGGAGCGCGACAACGCTTTCGGCATCTGGAATCTGGAGGGCGAAAACGGCGTTGAAGACGTGCGGGTCAGCGGGCCGTTGTCCTCGAACAACGGTGAGATCGTCCTGCAATGGGCGCTGGACGGCCGCGGGATTCTGCTGCGTTCATTGTGGGACGTGAAGCCGCTGCTGGAGCAAGGGCGTCTGATGCAGGTGCTGGACGCTTACAGTCAGAGCGCCAACGTCTGGGCGGTGTACCCGACGCGCCTGGCGCATTCGGGGAAATTGCGCGCGTGTGTGGAGTTTCTGCAAGAGCATTTCAAAGAGTTGTCCCTGTAACTGCAAACACCACCATCCCCTGTAGGAGTGAGCCTGCTCGCGATAGCGGTGTGTCAGACAAAGCAACTCCGACTGATCAACCGCTATCGCGAGCAGGCTCACTCCTACAAGGGGATTAGTGGTGAGTCAGGCGAGCCACGGGTTGCTGGCCAGATGCTCGCGCTCAAAGGCCTCGATCTGCTCGCGCCGCTGCAAGGTGCTGCCGATCGCATCGAGTCCCAGCAGCAACGCGCTTTTGCGCAAGGTGTCGATCTCAAAACCCACAACCGAGCCATCGGCCAGGCTGATCTGCTGCGCCTCAAGGTCAATGCTGATCCGAGCCGTTTCCGGCTGTCTGGCCAGCCGACCAATCCGCTGCACCTGCGCCTCGTCCAGGGTGATCAACAACACGCCGTTACGCTGACAATTGTCGTAGAAGATCCCGGCAAAACTGCTGCCGATCAGTGCGCGGATGCCCATTTGCTGCAACCCCCACACGGCATGTTCGCGGCTGGAACCGCAGCCGAAATTCGGCCCGACCACAAGAAACTTCGCCTCCTGCCACGCCGGTTGATTCAGCACGAAATCAGGGTCGGGCCGGCCATCGCGCAGAAAGCGCAGATCGAAGAACACCCCGCGATCCAGGCCCTGGCGATCGATGCCCTTGAGGAATTGTTTGGGCATGATCACGTCGGTGTCGATATTGGCCGCCAGCAACGGCGCGGCCTGGCCGCTGACTTGCGTGAAGGGTTGCAGGCTCATGGGCGTTCTCCAAAATCGCGGACATCGGTGAGTCGGCCGCTGATCGCCGCGGCGGCGACCATCGCCGGGCTCATCAGGTGGGTGCGCGCGCCGGCGCCCTGACGGCCTTCGAAATTGCGGTTGGTGCTGGAGGCGCAACGGTCGCCGGGCGCGAGCACATCGTCGTTCATCGCCAGGCACATCGAACAACCGGACTGGCGCCATTCGAAGCCAGCGTCGATAAAGATCCGCGCCAGCCCTTCCGCCTCAGCCTGGGCGCGGACTTCGCTGGAACCGGGTACGATCATCGCCCGCACGTGCCCGGCCACTTGTCGGCCATCGACGATTCGTGCGGCGTCACGCAAATCTTCGATGCGTGCATTGGTGCACGAGCCGATAAAGGCGTGGCTGATGGCGATCTCGCTGAGCGCCATGCCCGCTTCGAGGCCCATGTAATCGAGGGCGCGGCGCATGTCTCGACGCAGGATCGGATCGCTGATCGCTTGCGGATCCGGTACATGCGCACCAATGGCTGCCGCCTGATCCGGGCTGGTGCCCCAGGTGACCATCGGCTCGAGGACGCTGGCATCGAGGTGGATCTCGCGGTCAAACACCGCGCCCGGATCACTGCGCAGTTCGCGCCACTTTTCCACGCCCTGCTCCCACAACGCGCCCGTGGGTGCACGCGGCTTGCCCTTGAGGTAGGCGAACACCTTGTCATCCGGCGCCATGAACGCGCCGCGCGCGCCGGCCTCGACCGCCATGTTGCAAATGGTCATGCGCGCTTCGACGCTCAAGCCAGCGATGGTCGAGCCGCAGAATTCGATCGCGTAACCGCTAGCTCCGGAAGCGCCGATCCGGCCGATGAGCGCCATGATCACGTCTTTGGAGGTCAGGCCCGGTGCCAGCGCGCCGTCGATGGTCACGCGCAGGGTTTTCAGGCGTTTGTAGATCAGTGTCTGTGACGCCAGCAAGTGCTCGATTTCGGAGGTGCCGATGCCAAAACCGAACGCACCGAGGGCGCCGTAGGTCGTGGTGTGGCTGTCGCCAGCGGCAATCACCATGCCCGGCAGAATGAAGCCCTGCTCCGGGGCGATCACATGTTCGATGCCCTGGCGCTTGTCGAGGATGTCGAGTAATTCGATGCCGAAATCCCGGCAGTTTTCCGCCAGATACGACACTTGCCGGGCGCCGCCCGCGTCGGGCATGGCGGCAATACGCAGCGGCGCGGTCGGGCTGACGTGATCGACCACCGCCAGCGCCGTGCCCGACCGCCACACCTTGCGCCCGGCCGCACGCAAACCGCTGAAGGCCTGCGGGCTGGTGTATTCGTTGATCACCTGGCGATCGATATACAACAGCACATGGCCCTGATCGTCGAGACGACAAACCGTGTGCGAATCGATGTGTTTGGCGTAGAGGGTTCTGGCGGTCATCACGGGGCGCTCATCAGGGAATCCAGTGATGCCCATCATAGGGAGCACGCACGGGCCATCAATTGGCAGACGGTGATGGCGTCATTCATGAAACGTGTTCGATCCCGACACAAACAGATCCCCTGTAGGAGTGAGCCTGCTCGCGATCGCGGTGTATCTGTCGGAGTTGCTCTGTCTGACAGACCGCTATCGCGAGCAGGCTCACTCCTACAGGGCGGTTGCGCTTGGTGGAAACGCGAAACATTTACTTTCATATCGTTTATCGGTATTTGCCGCGCTCATCCGTCTTATATAGATGCGGGCCGGCCGCGTAGGCAAAAGCCACGGCCGGACCTTCCAGGGAAACAGCGCTGCGAAGCCCGTAGTCATGCCCCTTTCACCGAAAACAAGACGCGCAACCATGTCGAAGAAATCCCGTTCCAAACTGTGGTTCCTGGTGCATAGCTGGCTCGCTTTGCCCATTTGGTTCTTTGTGCTGATCGTCTGTGTCACCGGCACGCTGGCGGTGGTCAGCCAGGAAATCGTCTGGCTGGCCAACCCGCAGATGCGCGCCAGCCAGCCGGCGGACGATGCGCCACGGCTCAGCTACGACCAGATTCTGGCTGCGATCAAGCAGGCCGAACCGCAAACCGTGGTGCAGCGCATCAGCCGGCCCGACGAGTCGCACTTTGCTCTCGACGTGAACGTCAGCTACCCCGACGGGCGTTCGCAGACCGTTTACGTCAATCCCTATACCGGGGTCATTCAGGGCGGCGCGCCGGACTTCAACTTCAAAGCCTTCACCCGTGCGCTGCATGGCTGGTGGCTGGTGCCGTTCACCAACGGCTTCAGCTGGGGCTGGTATCTGGTGTCGTTCCTCGGTTTGCCGTTGCTGGCTTCGCTGATTACCGGGCTGGTGGTCTATAAACGCTTCTGGAAAGGCTTCTTCCGCCCGACCCTGCGCTTTCGCCACGGAGCGCGGATCTTCTGGGGCGATTTCCACCGCCTCAGCGGCATCTGGTCGATCTGGTTCATCGCGGTGATCTCGATCACCGGCATCTGGTTCCTGATCGAAGCGCTGCTGTTCGACAATCACATTTCCATTTCCAGCGAGCCGGTCATTCCGGCGATGGCCCGTGAAGCGGTGCCGATCTCCGCCGACGGCACACCACCGCCGCGCATCAGCCTCGACCGCGCGATTGAAGTCGCACAGCAGAAAATCCCCGGCCTGGAAGTCAGCTTCGTCAGCCTGCCGGGCAATGCCTACAGCCATATGAACCTCGGTGGCCGTGGCTGGTATCCGCTGATGTTCCAGTCCGCCACGCTCAACCCGTTCAATGGTGATCTGGCCGCTTCGCGACTGTTGTCCGATCGCACTGCGCTGGAGTTCGTCACCGAATCCATGCGCCCCCTGCACACCGGCGACTTCGGCGGGTTGTGGATCAAGCTGATCTGGTTCTTCTTCGGTCTGGTGCTGAGCATGATGGTGCTCAGCGGCCTGTTGATCTGGACCAAACGCACCGCACTGGCCACCGCCAATGCGCTCAAGCGTGAATCGAAGAAAACCCGCGTGACGGCGCAACCGGCCATCAATCGTGAACCTGCGGAGGTCAACCCGTGAGCAAGTCCATTGCGGCACCGCAACCCTCGCGCCTGAGCCGGTTCTGGCATAAGTGGCGCTTCCACATCAACGTTCTGCTGTTGCTGATTCCGTTGGGCTTCATGCCCAAATACTTCGCCGATGCCGCGCTGTTTCGCGGCGATATCGGTCTGGGTGAGCGCGAAGTCGGCGAAATCGCCGTCGGACCCTGGAGCCTGCGTCTGGCCGAACTGCGCAACGAAGCGCCGCGCCTGGAAGGCCCGGCCGGCTACATGAAAGGTTTTAACGCTGCGCTCTGCGAGGCCTGCATCGACCAGGTCAAGGCCACCTACCTGCGGATCGGCAAACCGCGCAGCCTGCGCGCAGCCGGCGCGCTGTTCTTCGGCACGCCCTATCGCATGGGCGCGCAATTGCCCGTGCCGGAAAAAACCAAAGCCGATGCCGAACTGTGGATCACCATGGAAGGCTGGGACGGCAGCATGCATCAGGCCTCTATTCCCCTGAGCCAGGCCTCGCCCGCCACCCTCGACTGGCTGAACAAACAAGGAGCCCGACCATGACTCGCTTTCAACGTGCTTCACGCCTGCACTTCAGCGCCGCGTTGCTGATACTGAGCGCCGCTTTCAGCACTGGCGCACTGGCGCATAACCCGATGTGCGAATGCAAAGCCATCGACGCCGAACAGATCAAATGCACCGGCGGCTTTTCCGACGGCAGCGGCGCCCCTGGGGTAACCCTCGATGTGATCGGCTATGACGAAACCATCCTGGTGCCGGGCAAGCTCGGCGCCGATTCGACCCTGACCTTCAAAAAGCCCGGCTCCGAATTCTACGTACTGTTCGACGCTGGCCCCGGCCATGTGGTCGAAATCGACCAAGCGGATATCCAGGCCCCATGAGTACGCCAACCACGCAAATCGTGCGCCCGGCCGGCGCCGGTCACGAAACCCTGAATGTCTTGCTGCTGTGCCTGTTGATTCTGGCAATTGCCGGTTCCGTGGTGGCTTGGCGCGGGTTGTCCCACGAGCCGGAGCCGGTGGCCAGCAATCAGCTCGACGCCCGCCGCGACCTCACCGCGTCCGAACAAGGCATCTATGCCGATCTGCGCGTGACTCTCGATGAAATCCGTCTGCTGCGTGAAGAACAGCAAGCGCTGCCGACGCCGCAAACTCTGGCGGACGAAGGGTTTGCGCCGTTTGCCCGCGATGCGAGTTCGGTCAGCCGCGGCGGACATGCCTGGCAACTGCTGGGCGACACCGCCTACTTCGGTCACAGCCAGTCGACCAGCGTCGCCGGTTCGTTCCTGATGCGCCTGAGCGGCGATGACCAGGCGGCGCCGGACATCTGGCTCAACCGTGGCGCGGATCTTCAAACACCGGCCGAATTGACCGACGCGGCCCTCGCCGCCGCTGGCTGGAAACAGATTGTCGCGCAATACGATGCCGGGGTAACCCGCGAACATCGCCATTGATGCCTCGCCCATTTTCGAGAGAAGACTGCTTGCCCATGTCCATTTCATTACCTCGCCGTCCGTTGCTGCGTTCGTTTCTGCTCGGCCTCTGCGCCTGCCTGCTCAGCCCGCTGGTCAGCGCCGATCAGGCCAAGCGCCTGCGCATCGGCATCACCCTGCACCCGTATTACAGCTATGTGGCGAACATCGTCGGCGACAAGGCCGAAGTGGTGCCGCTGATTCCCGCCGGTTTCAACCCGCACGCCTATGAGCCGCGCGCCGAGGACATCAAGCGCATCAGCGGACTGGATGTCATCGTGCTCAACGGCGTCGGCCATGACGACTTCGCCGATCGCATGATCGCCGCCAGCGAAACACCGAACATCAAGACCATCGAAGCCAACGAAAACGTCCCGCTGCTGGCGGCCACCGGGGTGGCCGCGCGCGGCGCCGGCAAGGTGGTCAATCCGCACACGTTCCTGTCGATCAGCGCTTCCATCGCCCAGGTCAACAACATCGCCCGCGAACTGGGCAAACTCGATCCGGACAACGCCAAGACCTACACGCAGAACGCTCGCGCCTATGGCAAACGCCTGCGACAGATGCGCGCCGACGCTCTGGCGAAACTGACCCAGGCACCCAACGCCGAATTGCGCGTCGCCACGGTGCACGCGGCGTATGACTACCTGCTGCGCGAATTTGGCCTGGAGGTCACCGCGGTGGTCGAGCCGGCCCACGGCATCGAGCCAAGCCCGAGTCAGTTGAAAAAGACCATCGATCAACTGCGCGAGCTGGACGTGAAGGTGATCTTTTCGGAGATGGATTTCCCGTCCACTTATGTCGACACCATTCAGCGTGAGTCCGGGGTGAAGCTGTATCCGCTGTCGCACATTTCCTATGGCGAATACACCGCCGACAAGTACGAAAAGGAAATGACCGGCAACCTCAACACCGTAGTCCGGGCGATTCAGGAGTCTGGCGCATGACTTCAAAGGAAACCCTTTCTTCAGAAAACACCAAATCCCCTGTAGGAGTGAGCCTGGTCGCGATGGCGCCGGGTCAGCCGACATCATTGTTGAATGACACACCGCTATCGCGAGCAGGCTCACTCCTACAGGTTACGGGGCCGACTCTTGAATTTGCAGATATCAGTCTGACCCTGGGCCGCACGACCATTCTCGACAAGGTCACCTTCCAGGTGAAGCCCGGCAGCGTGCATGCGCTGGTCGGCCCGAACGGCGGCGGCAAGAGTTCGCTGATCAAGACCTTGCTTGGGCAGATGCCCCATCAGGGTCAGCTCAGTCTGCAGTGGCCCGGAGCGCCGGGCACCATCGGTTATGTGCCGCAGGCGCTGGAGTTCGATCGCGGCTTGCCAATGACGGTCGACGATTTCATGGCGGCGATGTGTCAGCGCCGCCCGGCATTTCTCGGTCTGAGCAAGCGCTACGCCACCGCCATCGGTGATGCGCTGGAGCGCGTCGGCATGCAGGACAAGCGCAAGCGGCGCATGGGCGCACTGTCCGGTGGCGAACGTCAGCGCGTTTTGCTCGCGCAGGGGCTGATTCCGGCGCCGCAACTGCTGGTGCTGGATGAACCGATGTCGGCCCTCGATGAGGCCGGGATTCAGGTATTCGAACGCCTGCTCGGTGACTGGCGCGCGGCGGGTATTACGGTGCTGTGGATCGAGCACGATCTGGAAGCGGTCGGCCGTTTGGCCGATCAGGTCACCGGGCTCAATCGTCGCGTGCTGTTCGACGCCACGCCGCAACAGGCGCTGACCCCGGAACGGCTGCTCAGCCTGTTTTCTACCCATCCACGGAGCGCTGCCTGATGAGTTACGAAGCCTTTCGTTTGATGGTGCAAGGCTGGGCCTCTTCCGGTTATTTGCCGGAAGCGCTGGCCTACGGGTTTGTGGTCAATGCGTTGCTCGCCGGCCTGTTGATCGGCCCGGTGCTCGGCGGCCTCGGCACGCTGGTAGTGGTCAAGCGCTTTGCGTTTTTCTCCGAAGCCGTCGGCCACGCGGCGTTGACCGGTGTGGCCATCGGCATTCTGCTCGGCGAACCTTACACCGGCCCCTATGGCGCCCTGTTCGGCTACTGCCTGCTGTTCGGCATCCTGCTCAACTATCTGCGCAACCGCACGGGTCTGGCACCGGACACGTTGATCGGCGTGTTCCTTTCGGTGTCGCTGGCATTGGGGGCAAGTCTGCTGCTGATTCTCGCCGGCAGGATCAACGTGCACATTCTCGAGAACGTGCTGTTCGGTTCGGTGCTGACGGTCAACGGCAACGACATTGCGGTGTTGGCGATTGTCGGCTCGCTGGTCATGGCCCTCGCCTTGCCGCTGTACAACCGCATCATGCTGGCCAGTTTCAACCCGCAACTGGCGGCGGTGCGTGGCGTAGCGGTGAAGACCCTGGATTATCTGTTCGTGATTCTGGTGACCTTGATCACCGTAGCGGCGGTAAAAGTTATCGGCGCGATTCTGGTCGGTGCCTTGCTGGTGATTCCGGCTGCCGCTGCCCGCTTGCTCAGCCAGTCGCTCAAGGGCTTTTTCTGGTGTTCGGTGCTGATCGCCACGGTCAGCACGCTGTGCGGGATTCTCGCGCCGATCGTATTCGATCTGCCGATCCCGTCCGGCGCCGCGATCATTCTGGTCGCCGGCATCGCCTTCGCCCTCGCCGCCGTTGCCCGCGGCGTTGTCCCCAGCCTGAAAGGGAATCTTGGATAAATGATCTTTTCATTGCGCAAACTGACCCTGGCCCTGGCCCTGTGCGGCATGGTCAGCACGCCGTTGTCGGCCGCCGAAAACGCCAAACCGCTGCGGGTTTTGGCCTCGTTGCCGATTACCTATGGTCTGGGCGAGGTTCTGCTCAAGGGTACGGATGTCAGCCTTGAACGTGCGGCACCGGCGAACCTGCCGGGCAGCCGGCAGAGCGCCTACTTCACCGGGCGTGGCGCGCCAGCCCTGAGCAAACTGGCCAGCGATGCCGACGCGGTGATAGGCGTGCGCTCGCTATGGCCGGATGATCAGCTGTACCCGATCGCCCGGCGCAGCAATATCCGCATCGTCGAAGTCGACGCGGCGCGCCCGGTCGACGGCGCCCTGCCCGGCATTGCCGTACAGCCAGATCTCAAAGTCGATGGTTTGAACAGTCAGCCATGGCTGGCCAGCAACAACATGGGACGCATGGCCGATGTAATGGCGGCTGATCTGGTGCGCCTGGCACCGGGCGCCAAAGCGAAAATCGAGGCGAATCTGGCGACGCTGAAACAACGCTTGCTCAAGCTCAGCGCCGACAGCGAGGCGCGCCTGGCCCGTGCAGATAACCTCAGCGTGATGAGTTTGAGCGATCACTTCGGCTATCTGATCGGCAGCCTCAATCTGGAGCTGATCGGTCAGGATGCGCGACCCGACGCAGAATGGACGGCTGAGGATCTGAAGAAACTCACCGCGACCCTCAAGGACAACGACGTCGCGGTGGTGCTGCATCATCGTCAGCCATCGGAAGCGGTGACGGCGGCGATTGCCGAATCGGGCAGCCGCTTGCTGGTATTGAGCACCGATGCGGTAGATCCGGTGGCGGAACTGGAAGGCAATGTCGATGCGCTGATCAAAGGGTTGAGCGGAGCGTAATTTCAGTCTGACCGGGTTATCGTTCATCGCCAGCAGGCTGGCTCCCACAGGGCTTGGTGTTCACCGCTAAACCCCTGTGGGAGCTAGCCTGCTAGCGATGAGGCCAGACCTGATGGCACAAAATCCAGCCATGAAAAAACCCGCTGTCCCTCAGAGGTCGAGCGGGTTTCTTTTTGCCCGGCAGCTTATTGGGCAGCGGCCTGCGCTTCCATTTTCTGACGCAGGCTCAGCGGGCGCATGTCGGTCCAGACTTCCTCGATGTAGGCCAGGCATTCTTTTTTTCAGGCCGCTCTTGCCCACGGTGCGCCAGCCCTCTGGTACGGCTTTGTAATCCGGCCAGATCGAGTATTGCTCTTCGTGGTTGACCACGACTTGAAAGAGGATGTCCTCGCGGTCGAATACTGACGTCATGCTGCTTCTCCATCGTTGTAAGGGTGGGCCGCACGCGCGGTGCAGCCGGGTATGTAGAAAGAACGTTCGGCGCGGCGAAAAATTTACAGTGCCGCCGTCGCCGCCGCCAAAGCGCGGCCGAAGATCTCGGCGACGCGGTCGATCTCAGCGGCGGTGATCACCAATGGCGGCAGGAACCGCACTACCGCGCCATGCCGCCCGCCCAACTCGAGGATCAGGCCACGCTTGAGGCATTCGCGCTGCACCAGGGGTGCCAGACGAGCAAATGCCGGCGGATGGCCAAGGGCATCCACTGCGCCGTTGGGGTCGACCAGTTCGACGCCAAGCATCAGGCCGCGGCCGCGGATATCGCCCAGTTGCGGGAAGTCGCGTTGCAGGATGTGCAGGTGCTCGCTCAGCCTTGCGCCCATGGCGGCGGCGTGCTCGCAGACCTTGTGTTCGAGCAGATAGCGCATCACCGCAGAACCGGCTGCCATGGCCATCTGATTGCCGCGGAAGGTGCCGGCGTGAGCGCCCGGCTGCCAGGTGTCGAGCCAGTCGCGATAGACCACCACCGCCAGCGGCAGGCTGCCGCCGATGGCTTTCGACAGCACCACCACATCCGGAATGATGCCGGCGTGCTCGAAGGCAAACATCTTGCCGGTGCGGGCGAAACCGCTCTGGATCTCGTCGACGATCAACGCCACGCCAGCCTGCTCGGTGATCCGGCGCAGGCCGCGCAACCACTCGATATCGGCGGGAATAACGCCGCCCTCGCCCTGCACCGCTTCAACGATGACCGCGGCGGGCAACTGCACACCGGCTTCGGGGTCGTTGAGCAGGTTTTCCAGATAACTCAGGTTGGCTTTCACCCCCGCCGCACCGCCGAGGCCGAACGGGCAACGGTAGTCATACGGAAACGGCATGAACTGCACGCCGGTGCTGAGCAAGGCACCCAGCGGTTTTTTCGGGCCCAGGCTGCCCATCAGACTCAAAGCGCCCTGACTCATGCCGTGATAACCACCGGAAAACGACAACACCGTGCTCCGCCCCGTGGCCGTGCGCGCCAGTTTCAGCGCGGCTTCCACCGCGTCAGTGCCGGTCGGCCCGCAGAACTGGATTTTTGCTTGCGCTGCGAGCGCGGGTGGCAGCAGGCCGAACAGGTCCTGGACGAACTGATCCTTGACCGGCGTCGTCAGGTCGAGGGTGTGCAAGGGCAATTCATCAGCCAGCACCTGCTGGATCGCCTCGATCACCACCGGGTGATTGTGCCCCAGCGCCAGCGTACCGGCGCCGGCCAGGCAGTCGATGAAGCGGCGACCCTCGACGTCTTCGACATACAGGCCCTTGGCGCGTTTGAGCGCCAGCGGAATGCGCCGCGGATAACTGCGCGCATTCGACTCCTGTTGCGCCTGGCGCGCGAGCAGTGGCGATTCTTCGAACTGGTACAACGTTTCGACCGGCGCCGAGGTAACCCGGACCGACTCTTCGATAAGGCTGGTGGCGACTGACATTTCTCGACCCCTCAATGAACTATGGATAGCGACCCAAACGGCACGCCGGACAACTGCGCGTTCCGGTCAAGGGGCGCACTGGCAGGTTTTCCTGTTCTGGAAACGCTTAAGGGCGTCGAGGATTTAGCCCTTGACCGGGTTGTCAGACCGGCAACACCAAAGGCTTGTGCATGGGCTGCACCTGCAAGCCATGGCATTGGCAAAGCGCAGTGGCTGCGCGATAGCCCAGATGCCGATAAAACGCCTGGCCCGTACGCGTACTATTGAGCTGCGCCTGCAGCACACCACGAATCAGCAGCCAACCCTCCAGATCCCCCATCAACGCGCGCCCGGCCCCGCGGCGAAACGATTCCGGCTGGACATGACACAGCAGAATCTCGCCGCCATCGTTCGCCATGCCGACGCCGACCGGCTTGTCATCAAGCAACGCGATGCACAGGTAAAACTGCGGGTCGGCGAGCCGGGCGCTGATGACATCGGCCGATTGAAGGCCGAGCCAGCGGCTGACGAGTGAAGGGTCGTTGCGGTGATCGTGCGCACAGCCGAAGCGGATCGAACGTTCGATGATACGGCTGATAAGGCCGGCGTCGGCCAGGGTGGCCGGGCTGATGCAGATGGACGCTTCCATGGCGCAGTTCCCTCAATCCATTGAGTAAAAGCTGCGTCGACCTTACGCCCACCCCGAGCGGATAGCGAACGCCGAGAAGTTACATTTGATGTGTCAGAACACCGAGCCTTTGTAGGAGTGAGCCTGCCCGCGATGACGGTCCGTCAGTCGACCGCATCATCAACTGACCGGACGCTATCGCGAGCAGGCTCACGCCTACAGGGATTTGTGGAGGGTTCAGACGCGTTGCAACGGCATGGTCAGCTCAACCCGCAAGCCATCCGCGCGACTGTCGAAATGCAGCGCACAGTCGCAGCGCTGGACGATCGCCTGAACGATCGCCAGACCGAGGCCGCAACCGGTGCTCTGGCCGTTGCGCCAGAAGCGTTGCGTCAGGTGTTGCAGATCATCCGGGGCAATTCCCGGACCATGATCGCGGACGACGAAACGCACGCGGTTGCCGACGGTTATCAGACTCAACTCGACCCTGCATTCCTCGGCGGTATGGCGCAGGGCGTTGTCGAGCAGATTACGCAGCGCGGCAATCGCCAGCGCGGCGGGCATCTGCAGCGGCGCTGTCGACAGATCAGTCGGCAGTTGCAGCTGGATGCGCGTGCGCTCGCCGCCGGTGGCGTCCTGAATCGCCAGGCGTGCGACTTGTTCGGCGCTGTATTGCGAGCCGTCATCGAACGACAGGCTGCCCTCGACTCGCGCCAGCAACAATAACTGCTCGAGGGTGCGATGCAGGCGATCGGCGCCCTCCTCGGCCCGCGCCAACGACTGATCGCGAGCGTTGCCATCGGTCATTCGGGCAACTTGCAGGTGGGTCTTGATCGCAGTGAGCGGGCTGCGCAGTTCATGCGCGGCGTCGCCGGTCAGGCGTCGTTCACGTTCGAGGGTCTTGCCGATGCGCTGGAACAACTGGTTCTGGGTTTCCAGCAACGGTTTCAACTCGCTGGGAAACGCCTGAATCTGCAACGGCTCAAGCGAATCGGCGTTGCGCCGCATCAGCGCTTCACGCAAGCGGTTGAGCGGCGCCAGCCCCTGGCCGATGCCCAGCCACAACAGGCACAGACAACCGAGCAGCGCCACACCGACCGGCACCGACGCCGCCAACAGGATCGACATGTTCAGCGCCTCACGCTCGATCTGCCGATCGGCTGTGGTAATCCGCACATCACCCCGCGCGAGGGTGAAACTGCGCCACGGTGCGCCGTCGATCATCTGATCGTGAAAGCCCATTTTCTCGGCTTCCAGCGCCTGGTCCGGATTGTTATGACTGCGCGCGAGGATTTCCCCGCGCAAGGAGCTGACCTGACAGGCCATGCCGCCGGGAATATTCAGTTGCTCGGCGCTGAAATGAGTGCCCTCGCCTTTGCTCGGCAGCGCTGGCAATTGCTCGAGCAGGCCGGCGACCATCCGCGCCGATGCGACCAGTCGCTGATCGAGGGAAAACATCATCTGATTGCGCAGATCACTGAGCATCCACGCCGCCGCCAGCGCCCAGATCAAGGCAAACGCGGCGCCGAGGGTCAGGCTCAGGCGCAACCGCAGACTCATCACTTGCCTTGCTCTCCACCGTCGGCCGGACCAAGACGATAGCCCAGACCGCGCACGGTTTCGACGATGCCCTTGCCCAGCTTGCTGCGCAAATGATGGATGTGCACGTTCAGCGCGTTGCTTTCCAGTTCATCGTTGAAGCCGTAGACGCTGTCCTTCAACTGCTCGGTGGACAGCACCCGGCCACGATTGTGCAATAGCGCCTGGAGCAGCGCCTGCTCGCGCCGTGACAAGTCGACCGGTTGCCCGGCCAGAGTGGTTTCGCGGCTGCTCGGGTCGTAGGTCAGCGCGCCGTGCTCGATCAGGTTGACGCTGCGTCCCGCCACCCGACGCAACAGGGTTTGCAGACGCGCGAACAGCTCACGCAGGTCAAACGGCTTGAGCAGGTAATCGTCCGCCCCGGCCTGCAAGCCGTCGACGCGGTCGGTCACCGAGTCGCGCGCGGTCAGTATCAGCACCGGAATCTCCAGCCCGCCCTGTCGCAATTGCTGGAGCAACTTGAGGCCATCTTCGTCGGGCAGACCGAGGTCGAGCACCATCACGTCGAATTCGGCGACCTTGAGCATCGCCCGCGCTTTCGATGCGGTGTTGACGTGCTCGACCGTCAAACCCTGAGCCGTGAGGCCGGCAACGATGCCGCTGGCGATCAGCTCATCGTCTTCGCAAACCAGTACGTGCATGGGCGCTCCGAAAATAAAAAGGCGAGTGAAGCAGGCGAGGATTAAGCGGCAATTATGGCCGCCAGCAGCATTGACGGGAAGCCGAACCTGGAGGGAAGGCAAACCAGGCCGGAAACCTTCTTAAATATGTACACCCATCAAGAAACACTTTGCGCCTGTATCGCCCCTCACCGCTCATTTACCTTCGCAGGTGACGTTTCTACTACCGTTAAAAGGATTTAATACACATGCCTCAACTAAACAACTTCGTCGCCATCGACTGGCGTGCCGGCCCGGATCGCATTTATTTCTTTTTCAAGGACAGCGAGACCTACTCTCGCTTTGATCTGGGCGCCAATAAGGTCTCCGATAACTACCCTGCCTCTACGGCTGGCAGCTGGGATAAATTCGACCCATTCATCAAAGACCTGCGCTTCGGTTTCACCACCACGTCAATCGGCTTCAACGCCCCGGGCGATGAAGACATCGCGTGGTTATTCCATTACCAGGGCGCAACGCCCATGGTCTGCAAATACGACCAGGATAAAGATGCGGTTGCCAGTTTTCAGAAAGTCGCCGATTCGATCTGGAAACCGATACTGCCGTACTTCGACCAGATCATTGCCGGCACCTGGTTTCAACTGACCGGGCAAGCGTTTCTGTTTCGCTTCATTCTCAATGATGGCCATTATCTGTCGTTCAATTACAGAGCAAAAACCCTGACGCGCAAGCCGTTCGGCGAATATCAACTGGGCGTATTGAAACCCTACAAAGACCGCATCATTACCGCCGCACAAAATGACCGGACGTTCGCCGACAGCCACTGGTACATCTTTCTGACCAACAATCAGTATCTGGTTTACAACATCCAGAGCGACCGACTGGTCTCCGGCCCGCAGACAATCAACGAAGCGAACTGGCCCGGACTGCTGCGCGGCTGATTGGCCGAGCAAGAGAGAGCCTTGTACGATACGGGTTAATTATCGGTTAATCGCCGCCGCCCATTCTGCGCTCACTTGCACAGGGACAAGGCTCCTCCATGCGTCGTTTTTTTCTTTTGTTCACTCTCTTGATCTCGGGTCTGGCCCAGGCAGGAAACAATCCATTCGATACGAAACCGGAGTTCTTGCCGGTCGACAAAGCTTTCGTGCTGACATCCGAACGTCTCGAGTCCGGGGAAACCCAGCTGTTCTGGCAGATCAGCGACGGCTATTACCTGTATCAGAAACGGTTGAAGTTCGACGGGCTCACCGCCGATCAACAGCCGAAGCTGCCAGAAGGCGAGTCCCACAGCGACGAGTTCTTCGGCGAGCAACCGGTCTACCGTCAGGGTCTGGAAGTGAAAATTCCGACATCCGCCAGCGGTCAGATCAAGGTCAGCTATCAAGGCTGTGCCGATGCCGGTCTATGTTATCCACCGCAAACCCGCGTGATTGATCTTGGCGGCAAGGCGACCGTTGCGCCGGGCGCGCAGGCAGCGGACGAGGCACTGGCCAGCAGCCTGCAACAGCGCGCCCTGGGCTGGAGTCTGCTGGTGTTCTTCGGCCTCGGTCTGTTATTGGCCTTTACCCCGTGCACCTTGCCGATGCTGCCGATTCTCGCCGGCATGGTGGTCGGCAGCGGCGCCACACCGCGGCGCGGCTTTGCTCTGGCCGGCAGCTACGTGATTTGCATGGCATTGGTCTATGCCGCGATGGGCGTCATTGCTGCGCTACTCGGTGCGAACCTGCAGGCGTGGTTGCAGAACCCCTGGTTGCTCGGCACGTTCGCGGCGATTTTCGTGATATTGGCCCTGCCGATGTTCGGCTTCTTCGAACTGCAACTGCCGGTGGCCCTGCGTGATCGCCTCGAACATGCCTCACGCAGTCGCAGCGGTGGCAGCCTGATCGGCGCCGGGGTGCTCGGTGCGCTGTCCGGTCTGCTGGTCGGCCCGTGCATGACCGCACCGCTGGCCGGCGCTCTGTTGTATATCGCGCAGACCGGCAATGCCTTGCACGGTGGCTTGATTCTGTTCTCGCTGGGCATCGGTATCGGTGTGCCGTTGCTGTTGCTGGTGACCGTGGGCAACCGCTTTCTGCCCAAACCCGGCGCGTGGATGAACCTGCTCAAAGGCGTGTTCGGTTTCCTCTTTCTTGCCACTGCGCTGTTGATGTTGCGCCCGGTAATTGATGCATCGTTGTGGCTGGGCCTGTGCGGTGCGTTGCTGTTGATCGCCGCGTTCTGCGCCTGGAAGCAGTCCGAGGGTTTTGGACGCGTCGCGCAGTTGTTCGGCGCCACTTCGTTGCTGCTCGGGTTGTGGGGCAGTCTGCTGGTGATTGGCGCAGCCGGCGGCAGCGACGACCCGTATCAACCATTGCAGGTCTACAGCGCTGGCCGTGCTGGTTCAGTAGCGCCAGCCGGGCATGACGC
The DNA here is from genome assembly GCF_900105485.1 of Pseudomonas granadensis. Taxonomy (GTDB): domain Bacteria; phylum Pseudomonadota; class Gammaproteobacteria; order Pseudomonadales; family Pseudomonadaceae; genus Aquipseudomonas; species Aquipseudomonas granadensis. Next base: position 3,688,008 of record NZ_LT629778.1, read on the forward strand.
GTTCACCACGATCAACGAGCCGGCGGCGTTGCAGCGCGAACTCGACGCGGCCAAGGCGCAGGGCCAGTGGGTGCTGCTCGATTACTACGCCGACTGGTGCGTGTCGTGCAAGGTCATGGAAAAACAGGTATTCGGCAAGGCCAATGTGATGCAGGCGTTGAATGATGTGCGCCTGCTGCGGCTCGATGTCACAGCTGACAATGCCGCCAGCCGTGAGCTGCTCAGCCGCTACAAAGTGCCAGGGCCACCGAGTTTCGTCTGGATCGGCACCGACGGTGAAGAACGCCGCAGCCGGCGAATTACCGGCGAAGTCGATGCCGATACATTCCTGCAACGCTGGAACGCTACCCGAGACGCCCATTAATGCTCACTCTGACCCTCGGCACCTTTGCCATCGCGCTCAACCATCTGCTGCTGATCAGCGCCCTGGCGCTGGCGACTTTTGTCGGCTGGCGGGTGGCCAAGCGCGGTGGCGATAACCCCGAATCGGCACTGTTCAGCCTGTTTTTGCTGGGCATGCTCGCTGCGCGGGTGGCCTTTGTCGCGCTGTACTGGTCGCACTATCGCGCTGATCCGTGGCAGATCATCGACCTGCGTGACGGCGGTTTCCTCGCCTGGCCGGGGGTGATCGTGCTGTTGCTGGCGGCGCTGTATCGCGGCTGGCGCCGCCCCGGGCTGCGCCGGCCGCTGGGTTTCGGCGTGGCCAGCGGTGTGGCGTTCTGGCTGCTGGCGACGCTGTCGCTGAATATTTACGAACAAGGTACCCGTCTGCCGGACATCACCCTGCGCAACGCGGCCGGGCAAACCATCCAGCTCAGCGATTATCAGGGCGGGCCGCTGGTGATCAATCTGTGGGCGACCTGGTGCCCACCGTGCCGGCGCGAAATGCCGGTACTGGAACATGCCCAACAACAACGCCCGGACCTGACCTTTCTGTTCGTCAACCAGGCCGAAAGCATGCAAAGCGTGGCGACTTTCCTCGAAACCCAGGGCCTGAGCCTGAACAACGTCCTGTTCGACCGCAGCGGTCGCCTCGGCCAGGCGGTGGGTTCGATGGCATTGCCGACTACGCTGTTCTATAGCCCCGACGGTCGCCTGCTGAGCAGCCACCTCGGTGAACTGTCGAACGCCAGCCTGGCCCGTGCGCTGGAAAGTTTCGACACGCCGATCCCCCATTCGAACCCGGCCACCGCACCGGCCACCTCTGCAAGGAAACTGCCATGCCCCGCCTCCGCCACCTGCTGACCTTGACCCTGAGCGGCGCCCTGCTGCACTTGCCGTCGGTGCAGGCTGCTGAAGAACTGCCCGCCGCGATCAAGCAGATCGAAGCCAAGGGCGCTAAGATCGTCGGCCAGTTCGACGCCCCCGACGGACTGCGTGGTTATGCGGCGCAATACCAGAATCGCGGCATGGCGCTGTACCTGACGCCGGATGGCAAGCACGTGCTGCTGGGTAATCTGTACGACGCCGACGGCAAGGACTTGAGCAGCGAGCCTCTGCAAAAACTGGTCTACGCGCCGATGGCCAAGGAAGTCTGGGCCAGGTTCGAGGCAAGCAACTGGATTCAGGACGGCAACAAGGACGCACCGCGCACGGTGTATTTGTTCAGCGATCCGAACTGCCCGTACTGCAACATGTTCTGGGAGCAGGCGCGGCCGTGGGTGAAAGCCGGCAAGGTGCAATTGCGCCACATCATGGTCGGCATCATTCGCGAAGACAGCCCGGGCAAATCGGCGGCGCTGCTGGCGGCGAAAGACCCGGCCAAGGCGCTGGAAGATCACGAAAAGGCTGGCAAGGGCAGCTCGCTCAAAGCCTTGAAGGATATTCCGGTGGCGGTGCAGACCAAGCTGGCGGCGAACATGCAGTTGATGGAAGACCTTGAGTTGCAGGCCACACCGGCGATCTTTTATATGGACGACAAGGGTGAGTTGCAACAACAGCAAGGGGCGCCGACGGCGGAGAAACTGGTGAAGATTCTGGGGCCTAAATAACCCTGGCCTTGCGTTGCCTGGACTGGCCTCATCGCGAGCAGGCTCACTCCTACAGTTGATCGCATTCCTCCAGCACAAATGCGATCAACTGTAGGAGTGAGCCTGCTCGCGATTGGGATCACTCGGTGTATCAGTTGTGCTCGGCCAGAAACGCAAGCAGTGCTTCAGTCACAAACGGCGGATTTTCCAGATTGGAGATGTGCCCCGCCTCCGGCACCAACACGCACGGGCAGCCGATCAGTTCAGCCATATCGCGGGCTTCTGCCGGTGGCCGTGGCTTGTCCTGATCGCCGCACAACACCAACGTTGTTGCTGCATTCAGCTCGCCAAGGCGTGGCAGCAAGTCATCGCGACCAAAGGTGATACGCCCCATCGGCACAATGCTTTCGCGCAGTCGATCCGAGGAATACGCCGCCAGTTTCGCGCGAAAATCCTGATACAGCGCCGACTGCGGATCGATGCCCGGACGGAAGAAGATTGGCACGACGATATCGAGCAGTTGTTCGGAAATTTCGCCGCTGTCTTCGATCTGCTTGAACAGCGAGAAATAGTACTGGCGGGTCGGCTCGGGTTCGACGCCGACGTACGTGTCCATCAGCACCAGACAGTTGAGTCGTTGCGGCGCCGAGAGCGCCAGGCGCACGCCCCACATGCCGCCGACCGACAGGCCTACCAGCGTGACGCGGTCGATCTGCAGATGGTCGAGCAAGGCTTGCGCCTGACGGGCGATGTCATCCAGTGACGAGGTGCCTTCCGGCAACCGCCCCGACTCGCCATGGCCCCAAAGGTCCAGCGCAATCACCCGATAATGCGGCGCCAGCGCGGCGATCTGCGGCGCCCACATGGCGTGATCCCACAAGTAACTGCCGGCCAGCAGCACCGCCGGCCCAGCGCCTTGATCGGTGTAATGCAGCGCTTGTCCGTCAACCGTAAAAAAAGGCATCGACCATCCCCCGCGAGAAAAAAACAGAACCGGCAGACTGAGCTGCCGGTTGCTGATCGTCAACCTTGGAAATGTACAGTGATGTACCGGTTGATTTGTGTTGAATTAACTGACGCCATCGCGAGCAGGCTCACTCCTACAATTTGAAACGCGTTCCCCCTGTAGGAGTGAGCCTGCTCGCGATGGCGCCGGTTCAGACACTAAATAATCAAAGCCCTTCCAGCGCTGCCATCAGATCATTCAACCGATCAACCTTCTCCTCAGTGATGTCACTCGCCGCCAGTCCATCGATGTAATCGGCCAACTCCTCCACTGTGCTGCATTCGAACATCGCCCGCAGCGGCACGTCGCGCTGCAGGGTTTTCTGCACCCGCGAGGCAATCTGCGTGGCCAGCAATGAATGCCCACCCAGCTCGAAGAAGTTGTCACGCACACCGACCTTGTCGACCTTCAGCACCTCGGCCCAGATACCCGCCAGGGTTTGCTCCAGCTCATTGCGTGGCGCCAGATAGTCGTGGCTGTGCAACTGACCGATTTCCAGCGCTGGCAGGGCTTTGCGGTCGAGCTTGCCGTTGGCGTTGAGCGGCAGTTGATCGAGCCACAGCCAGTGCAGCGGCACCATGTATTCCGGCAGTTCGGCGCGCAGGCGCTGTTTGATTCGCTCCAGGCGTTCGTTCGGGTTCAGTGTGGAATCCGCTGCGACCAGGTAACCCACCAGATGTTTGCCGTTAGCCCCCTCCTGCACACCGACTGCGCCGTCGCGCACTTCCGGCTGTTCATGCAGGCGTGCTTCGATCTCGCCCAGTTCGATGCGGTAACCGCGAATCTTCACCTGATGATCAACGCGGCCGACATACTCCAGCACGCCATCGTTGCGCCGCCGCGCCAGATCTCCGGTGCGATACAGACGCTCGCCCGGCGCACCGAACGGATTCGGCACAAACACCGGCGCAGTCCGTAGCGGATCGCTGACATAACCGCGACCGACACCGGTGCCGGCCACGCAGAGTTCACCCACCGCGCCCAACGGCACCAGCTCCAGCGCACCGTCGAGGAGATACAGCAAGTTGTTGTCGGTCGGCGTACCGATCGGCAGATAGCTGCCACGCGTCGATGCGAGGTCGACACGGAAGAACGCCACATCGTCCGAGCACTCGGCCGGGCCATAGGCGTTGACCAGACCAATGTCCGGGTAACGCAGCAGCCATTGGTGCGCCAGCTCAGGCGGCATCGCTTCACCGGTTGGCAGCATCCAGCGCAAGCCATCCAGGCTCAGGCGCTCGGAGGCGAGCATGCCCTGAATCAGCGACGGCACACTTTCCAGCACGGTGATGCCCTGCGCTTGCACATGCACCAGCAAACCCTGCGGATCATGGGCGATGGCGTTCGGCACGATGTCGACCCGCGCGCCGAACAACGGCGCAGCGAGGAACTGCCAGACCGAAATGTCGAAACTTTGCGAAGCGGTCTGCGCGATCACATCGGTTTCGCTCAGTTGCAGATACGGCACCTTGCTCAACTGATTGTTAAGCATGCCGCGCTGTTCGACCATCACCCCTTTCGGCAATCCGGTGGAGCCCGAGGTGTAGATCACGTAAGCGAGGTTGTCCGGGGCGCTGTAGAGGCCAGGGTTCTCCACCGAGGTCGCCGCGGCCTGAAGCTCTTCCCAGACCAACAACCGTGGGCGATGGGCGCAACCACATTCATCGAGCAATGCTTGCGCCTGTTCGCGGCAGGCCTGACTGCAGACCAGCACCGGCGTGCGGCTCAGCTCGACGATACGTTGCAGGCGCTGGCTCGGCAGGCCCGGGTCCAGCGGCAGATAGCCGGCGCCGGCCTTGAAGCTGCCGACAATCATGCCGAGCAGGTCGAGATTGCGTTCGCCCAGCAGCGCCACCGGTTGATCGAACTGCACCCCGGCGGCGATCAACGCATGACCGAGACGGTTGGCGCGCTGATTCAGTTCGGCATAGCTTAGTTGCTGATCGAGATAACTGGCAGCAATGCGTTGCGGATGCGCGGCGACCTGCGCTTCGAAAAGCGCCACGTAACTCTGCTCCAGCGGATAATCCTGCGCACTCTGGTTGCACCCGTGCAGCAGGAACTCCTGCTCCTGCGCATCGAGCAGCGGCAGCTCGGCCATGTTGCCATGGAAACCCTCGACCAGCGCCAGCAGCAAGCGCTTGAACTCAGCGAGCAGGCGCTGGACCGTCGATTCGTCGAAATAGCGCTGGTCATACGACAGGTGCAGGCCGAGGTCATCGCCCGGGTAACACACCGCCGTCAGCGGGAAGTTGGTGTGGGTCCGGCCGGAATCCGAGGTCGCGTTGAGGCTCTGCGCGCGGTCCAGCACCGAGACTTCCACCGGGGCGTTTTCAAAGACGAACAGGCTGTCGAACAGCGGCTGGCCCTTGGGCAATTCGCTCTGTTCCTGAATGTTCACCAAAGGCAAATATTCGTACTCGCGCAACTGCATGTTGCGGTCGAGCAGCGCGCTCAGCCAGTGCCGCACGCTGCAGCGTTCATCGTCCGCCGGCATCTGCACCCGCAGCGCAATGCTGTTGATGAACAGACCGACGGTGCGTTGCATTTCCGGCATGTCCACCGGGCGCCCGGCCACGGTGACGCCAAACAGCACGTCGCGATCACCGCTGAGGCGGCGCAGGACCAGCGCCCACGCGGCTTGCGCAAACGTGTTGATGGTCAGCTGATGCGCCTGCGCCAGTTCACGCAGCCGCGCACCGTCCTCGACATTGAGGCGGGTGTAGCAGTCGCCGACGATCATCCCACCGCTTTCGCCGGCATGTTCACGCAGGAACGGACGGTCGCTCGGGATCGGTGTGGTGCGCTCGAAGCCTTGCAGATTCTGCTGCCACCACTGCCGCGCCTCGGCCAGGCTCTGACGTTGCAGCCAGCCGATGTAATCGCGATAACGCGGCGGCGTGCTCAACTGCGCTTCGCGGCCTTCGCCGAGAGCGCTGTAGATCTCGAAGAAATCGTTCATCAGCAACGAGCGGCACCAGGCATCGATAAGGATGTGGTGATTGCTCATCATGAACCAGTAACGCGCCGCGCCGACCTTGATCAGGCGCAGATGAAACGGCGCCTGAACGAGCAGATCGAAACCCGCCTCGCGCTCGCTTTTCAGCAGCGCTTGCAACTGCGGTTCCTGCTCGGCCTCGGCGATGGTGCTCCAGTCCAGGTATTCGATCGGCGTGCGACCCGGCGTGTGGATCACTTGCAGCATGTCCGCGCCGACGTTCCAGCAGAACGATGCGCGCAACGCTTCATGCCGGGCGACCACTGCCTGCCAGGCCTGGGCGAAACGCTCGGGTTCGAGTTCGCTGTTGATGCGGTAGCGATCCTGCATGTAGTACAGACCAGTGCCCGGTTCGAGCAAGGTGTGCAGCAGCATGCCCTCCTGCATCGGCGTCAGCGGATAGACGTCTTCAATGTGCGCGGCCGGCACCGGCAGCGCATCGAGTTGCGCCTGGGTCAGTTGCGCCAGCGGGAAGTCCGAGGGCGTCAGGCCACCGGCCTCGTCTTGCAGGCAATGGGCGATCAGATCTTGCAGCTCAGTCAGGTAGGCGTCGGCCAGATCGTTAATGGTCCGGGCGTCGAAACGCTCGGCGCTGAAGGTCCAGCGTAGCTGCAGTTCGCCGCCGTAGACTTGGCCGTCGACACTCAATTCATTTGGCAACGGCGCCTGCAGATCGTGGGCGGCACCGACCGGCTCGTCGAGCGGACGGAACAGCGCATCGCTGGCGAAGCTCTGGTCGAACTGACCGAGGTAGTTGAAGGTGATTGGCGCGTTCGGCAGCGCGGTCATGCTCGCACGGCTGGCGTCCTCAGCCAGATAACGCAGCACACCGTAACCCAGGCCTTTGTGCGGCACTGCACGCAATTGTTCTTTGATCGCTTTGATCGCCGCGCCCTGCCCGGCGCTTTCTTCACTGGCGCACGGCGTCAGGCGCAGCGGGTAAGCGCTGGTGAACCAGCCGACCGTGCGGGTCAGATCGATGTCTTCAAACAGGGCTTCGCGGCCGTGACCTTCCAGTTGAATCAGCGCCGACGCCTCGCCCGTCCAACGGCACAGCACACGGGCCAGCGCGGTCAGCAGCAAGTCGTTGACCTGCGTGCGGTAAGCGCTCGGCGCCTGTTGCAGCAGTTGCCGGGTACGCTCGGCATCGAGGCGTACGCTGACGGTTTGCGCGTGACGATTCTGTCGCCCGCCCTGTGGATTCGCACAAGGCAGATCGGCGCTCGGCCCGGCCAGTTGGGCCTGCCACCAACCGAGTTCTTCGCGCAGGGATTCGCTGCCGGCGTAGGCCTGCAAACGCGCGGCCCAGTCCTTGAACGCGCTGGTTTTCGCCGGCAGCTGCAGCGGCTGCTCGGCGTCGAGTTGGCGATAGACCGTTTGCACATCGTCGAGCAACACGCGCCACGAGACACCGTCGACCACCAAGTGATGAATCGCCATGAACAGACGTTGCTGGCCTTGCGGGCCATCGACCAGCACCGCCCGTAGCAGCGGGCCTTGCGCCAGATCGAGGCTGCGCTGGGCCTCGGCGAACAGGGCTTGGCAAGCTTCCATCGATTCGACGCGGCGATGCCAGAAAAAATTCGCAGCGGACAGCGATTCATGGGTCGCTTGCCACTGACCATTGACCTCGGCGAAACGCAGACGCAATGCATCGTGCTGCTCGATCACCGCCAGCAGCGCTTGCCCCAGAATCTGCGCTTGCAGCATCGCGCTCGGCTCCAGCAGCAGCGCCTGGTTCCAGTGCTGTCGCTGGGGAATGTCGGTGTCGAAGAACCAATGCTGAATCGGCGTCAGGCGCGACTCGCCTACCACCAGACCTTGTTCGGCCGTCACCCGCTCGGTGCAGCTGGCGACGGCGGCGAGGCTCTGCACGGTCTGATGCTGGAACAGATCCCGCGGGCTGAAATGAATGCCCTGTTGACGCGCGCGGCTGACCACCTGAATCGACAGAATCGAGTCGCCGCCGAGTTCGAAGAAGTTGTCGTTAAGGCCAACTCGTTTGACGTTGAGCACTTCACACCAGATCTGCGCGAGGCTCTGCTCCAGCTCATTGCTCGGCGCCACATAGTCCTGACGGTTGAGCTCAGGGTCTGGCGCGGGCAAGGCGCGGCGGTCGAGTTTGCCGTTGGCGGTCAGCGGCATGCTCGCCAGCAGAATCAGGTGGGTCGGCACCATGTAATCCGGCAGTTGTGCCTTGAGGTGCGCCTTCAGCGCTTCGCGCAGTTCGATCTGGCTGGCTTCGCTTTGCCCGGCGACTTCAGTCACCAGATAGCCGACCAGTTGCTTGCCGCTTGGCGCATCCAGTGCGAGTACCACCGCTTCGCGAATCGAATCGTGATCGAGCAGGCGGGTTTCGATTTCACCGAGTTCGATGCGGAAACCGCGAATCTTCACCTGATGATCGATACGCCCCAGATATTCCACCAGCCCATCGGCTCGCTGGCGCACCAGATCGCCGGTGCGGTACATGCGCCCGCCATCAGCGGCAAACGGATCGGCGACAAACCGCTCCGCGCTGATGCCCGGACGGTCGTGATAGGCCTGCGCCAGCCCGGCGCCACCGATGAACAGTTCACCGGTGGCACCCTGCGGCACCAGCGCCAGATCAGCGTCGAGAATGTACGCCACGCGCGCGCCGATCACGCTGCCGATCGGCACGCTGCCAGCGCCTTCCTCCAGCACCTCTGGCGCCAGACTGGCCAGCGGCATGACCACGGTTTCCGTTGGGCCATAGGCATTGAAGAACAGCGCCGGTTTGAAGGCTGCACGAATCCGTTGCAGGTGTTCGCCGGTCAGCGCTTCGCCGCCGGTAATGATCATCCGCACTGGCAGGATTTGATTTTGCGTGGCGAGGAACTGCGCCAACTGGCTGCCATAACTCGGCGTGAAACCGAGGACATTGATCCGATGGTCACGGATCAAACCGCAGATTTCCTCGGCGTCCCACTGACCTTGCGCGCGAAGCACCACCTGCGCGCCACTGAGCAATGGCACCAGCAGCCGTTCGGTGGCGGCGTCGAAATTGATCGAATAGAAGTGCAGTTCACAGTCGTCGGGGCGCATGCCGAAACGTTCGATCACCGCTTGGCAGTGCATGGCGATTTCGCCGTGGGAAACCACCACGCCTTTCGGTTTGCCGGTCGAACCGGAGGTGTAGATCAGGTACGCCTGATGCTGCGGCAGACTGATCAAAGGCAGCTCGGTCACTGGGTAATCGGCGAGTGCCGCGCTGTCGTCTTCCAGGCACCAGCGCACGACGCCCTGCGGCAGTTCGCCGAGGGCGGCGAACATTGCCCGATCGCTGAGCAGCAGACCGATGCGGCTGTCTTCGATCATGTAGTGCAGACGGTCGAGCGGGTATTCCGGGTCGAGCGGCACATACGCGCCGCCGGCCTTGAGAATCGCCAGCAGGCCGATGACCATTTCCAGCGAACGCTCCAGCGCCAGTCCGACCCGCACTTGCGGACCAACGCCGCGTTCGCGCAGGGCCCAGGCCAGACGATTGGCGCGGGCATCGAGTTCGGCGTAGCTCAGGGTTTGCCTGGCAAAGGTCAGCGCCGGTGCGTCCTGGCGCGCCAGTGCCTGTTCGGCGAACAGGTGATGGATGCACTGGTCGAGACGGTGCACGCCCGCCTCGACACCCAGGCTGTCGAGCAAGTGTTGTTGCTCGGCTGGGTCGAGCAGCGGCAGTTCGCCGAGGCGTTGCTGCGGGTCGGCGATCAGTGCCTCAAGCAGGTTGCGCCAATGCCCGGCCATGCGCGCGATGGTCGGCTCGTCGAACAGATCGGTGCTGTAGGTCAGGCAGCAACCGAGGCGCTGATCGAGGTCGGTGACCTCCAGGTTGAGATCGAATTTGGTCGCGCGGGCATCGTTGGCCAGGTACTCGACGGTCATGCCGGCCAGGCTGCGGCTCTGCTGGAACTCCCAGCGCTGCACGTTGCACATCACCTGAAACAACGGGTTGTACGCAGCGCTGCGCGGCGGCTGCAACGCTTCGACCAGATGATCGAACGGCAGATCCTGATGCGACTGGCCTTCGATCACCGTGTGGCGTACCTGCTCGAACAATTCGCCGACCGACATCATGCCGTCGAGCTGGCAACGCAGCACCTGGGTATTGAGGAAGGCACCGATCAGCCCTTCGCTTTCCGGGCGGATGCGGTTGGCCACCGGCGCGCCGATGCGCAGATCGGGCTGGCCGCTGTAGCGGTACAGCAAGGTGGCGAGCGCAGCCGTCATGGTCATGAACAGGGTCAGACCGTGCTGCGCATTGAATGCCCGCACGCGCGCGGCGAGGTCGTCGCTCAAGTCGAAACGGAACAGTTCGCCCTGATGGCTTTGCACCGGTGGTCGTGGACGATCGCCCGGCAGCTCCAGCAATGGATGTTCGCGGCCCAGGTGGGCGGTCCAGTAGTCGAGCTGACGCTGACGCTCGCCGGATTCCAGCCAGTGGCGCTGCCAGACGCTGTAGTCCAGGTACTGCACCGGCAGCGGCTCCAGGGGTGATTCGCGCTCATCGACAAAGGCTTCATACAACGCACTGAGTTCGCGGGCGAAGATGTCCATCGCCCAGCCTTCGGTGACGATGTGGTGCAGGGTCAGGACGAAGTAATGCTCGTGCTCTGCAGTCTTTACCAGACAGGCGCGCAGCAGCGGGCCGGTTTCCAGATCGAACGGCCGATGCGCTTCTTCGTCAGCCAGTTGCTGGACCTGTTGCTCACGCACTTCAGGAGCAGATCCGGAAAAATCCTTCCAGCCCATGCGCACACCTGTTTCGCCATGCACCTGCTGACGGGCGACGCCGTCGATGCTGGGGAATGTGGTGCGCAGGGTTTCGTGACGCAGGATCAGCGCTTGCAGGGCCGCTTCAAAATGCTCGACGTGCAACACGCCGCGCAGCCGCGCCATGCCGCCGACGTTGTACGCCGGGCTGTCCGGTTCCATCTGCCAGAGGAACCACATGCGCTGTTGCGAATAGGACAGCGGCACCGCTTGGCTGCGATCGACTTTGGCGATCGGTGGCTGTTCGTTGGTGCGTCCGCTGAGCTGGATCTGGCGAACCTGCTCGGCGAAATCAGCGAGTTCGCTGTGCTCGAACAAAGCACGCAGCGGCAGCTCGACATCGCAGGCCTGACGGGTGCGCGAGATGATTTGCGTGGCCAGCAGCGAATGACCACCAAGGGCGAAGAAGTCGTCGCGCAGGCCGACCCGGGTCAGGCCCAGCACTTCACCCCAGATCGCGGCGATCTGCTGTTGCAGTTCAGTCACCGGTTCGACGTGTTCGCGCATCTGCCATTGCGGCTCGGGCAAGGCACGGCGATCGAGTTTGCCGCTGGGGCTCAATGGCATCGCGTCGAGGCGCAGCAGCTGCGCCGGGACCATGTATTCCGGCAGCTCGGCGGCCAGTGCGGCTTTCAGGCGGGTGATCTGCTCATCGTGATTTTCGCTGGAATCGCTGGCGGTGAAGTAGCCGACCAGTTGCCCGCCCGCAGCCGTTTCACGCACCAGCACCACGGCTTGGGCGACGCCATCCTGGGCAAGCAACCGTGCCTGGATTTCTTCAAGTTCAACGCGAAAGCCGCGCAGCTTGACCTGTTGATCGAGACGGCCGAGGTATTCGATCACGCCGTCACGGGTCCAGCGTGCGCGGTCGCCCGTGCGGTACAAACGTGCGCCCTGCTCGCCCAGTGGATCGACGACAAAGCGTTCGGCGGTCAACGACGGACGCGCCAGGTAACCGCGAGCCAGACCGATGCCGCTGATGCACAACTCGCCCGGCACACCGGCCGGCAACAGATTCATATCAGCATCCAGCACCCGGCAGATCACGTTGCCCAATGGACGGCCAATCGGCGAGCGTTCACCATCGGCAGCAGTGCAATGCCAGTGGGTGACGTTGATCGCGGTTTCGGTCGGACCATAACGGTTATGCAGCTGCACCGCTGGCAGTTGCGCCAGCACGCGGTTGCGCAGTTCGGCGGGCAGCGCTTCACCGCCAGAAAAGACCCGACGCAGGCTGGTGCATTCAATGCTCAGCGGTTCGTCGATGAACAACGCCAGCAGCGGTGGCACGAAATGCAGCGTGGTCACGCCAAACTGTTGCACGAGCCGGGCGATGCGATGCGGATCGCGATGTTCACCGGGACCGGCGAGCAACAATCGCGCACCAGTGATCAATGGCCAGAAACACTCCCACACCGAGACGTCGAAACCGATCGGCGCTTTTTGCATCAGCACATCGGTTTCATCGAGACGGTAGGTGTTCTGCATCCATTGCAGACGTTCGGCCAGTGCCGCGTGAGTATTGCCGACGCCTTTTGGCTGGCCGGTGGAACCCGAGGTGTAAATCACGTAAGCGAGGTTGTCGCCATGCAGGTGCAGACCCGGCGCCTGGCTCGGCCAGTTTTCCAGATGCAACGCGTCCATGGCGATCACGCTGACGCCGTCGCTGGATGGCAAGTGCTCGAGCAGTCGAGTCTGGGTCAGGAGCAATTCGACGCCGCTGTCGCGCAGCATGTAGGCCAGCCGCTCGGCCGGATAATCCGGGTCCAGCGGCACGTAGGCGCCGCCAGCCTTGATGATTGCCAACAGACCGATCAGCAGTTGCGGCGAACGCTCGGCGGCGATCCCAACGCAAACATCCGGACCAACGCCTTTGTCGCGCAAATAATGTGCGAGGCGGTTGGCTTGCGTATGCAGTTCGGCGAAATCGAGACTGCCGCCGTCCCACACCAGCGCCGTGCGCTGCGGGGTCAGGCCTGCCTGTTGATTGAGCAGTTCCGGCAGCCATTGTTGCGCCGGGGCGCAGGGTTCTGCGCTCCACTGTTGCTGGTGCTGCTGTTCATCGGGTGCCAGCAATTGCAGATCGCCGATCGCCTGCTGCGGGTGCTCGCAGGCATCGCGCAACAGGTTGCAGAAGTGCTCGGCCAGTCGCTCGATGGTGGCCGCGTCGAACAGTTCGCTGGCGTAATCGAAGGACAAGGTCAGACGCCCGTTGCGGTCTTCTTCGCTGTGCAGTTGCAGGTCGAACTTGGCTTCGCGGCTGTGCCACGGCAGCTCTTCGGCGAGCAGCCCCGGCAAGCGCTTGAGCGCACTGAGGTCGCGCTGCTGATGATTGAACATGACCTGAAACAGCCCTTTTTCGCGCGCCTGCGGAAACACTTCGAGCAGTTGTTCGAACGGCAGATCCTGATGCGCTTGTGCGCCAAGTGCCGCCAGCCGTGTCTGGGCCAGCAGTTGGGCAAACGACTGGCGCGAATCGATCTGTGCACGCAGCACCTGGGTGTTGATGAAAAAACCGATCAATCCTTGGGTTTCCAGGCGCGGACGGTTGGCGTTGGGCACGCCAATGCGAATGTCGCGCTGACCGCTGTAGCGATACAACAGGCTTTGCAAAGCGGCGAGCAACAGCATGAAGGTGGTCGATTCATGCGCCTGCGCCGTGTTGCGGATGGCTTCGCCGAGGCTCGCCTCCAGACGCAGGCTATGCCGCGCTGCGCTGTGTTTTTGCCTGGCGGAGCGTGGGTGATCGGTGGCCAGTTCGAGCGCCGGGTGCTCATCGCCCAGTTGTGCTTGCCAGTACGCCAGTTGCCGCTCGCCCTCGCCTTGTGCCAGCCATTGGCGCTGCCAGTTGCCGTAGTCGGCGTAGTGCGTGGGCAGCGCTGGCAGTTCAGCCGTCGCGCCTTGGCTGGCGGCGACGTACAGGCGCGAGAATTCGTCGAGCAGAATATTCAGCGACCAACCGTCGGCGATGATGTGGTGCATCGTCACCAGCAATTGGTGATCCTCGTCGTCGAGGCGCAGCAGAGTCACCCGCAGCAGCGGACCTTTTTCCAGATCGAATTGCGTATGCGCCTGGTCATCGCGGATTTGCTGTGCGCGGGCTTCGCGCTCGTTAGCCGGAAGTTCGCTGAGGTCGATCACTTGCAGATTGAATTCGCCGGCGGCCAGCACTTGCTGCAAGGCGACGCCGTCGCGCTCGAAGAAGCGTGTGCGCAGGGATTCGTGGCGCTTGATCAGTTGCTGAAAACTGCTGCGCAGGGCGACCTCGTCGAGTTCACCGCGCAAGCGCAAGGCACCCGGAATGTTGTAGGCGCTGCTGTGCGGATCAAGTTGCCAGGTGATCCACAAGCGGTTTTGCGCCAGCGATTGCGGCATCGGCTCGCTGCGCGGCAACGCGGCGATTGCACCTTGGGCGCTGCCGCTGGCCTGCTGCTGTTGCGCCACAGCGGCGGCGAACGCCGACAGGGTTGGCGCTTCGAACAGCAGACGCAGGTTCAGCTCCAGCGCGAGTTCTTCGCGCACCCGGGCGATCACTTGCGTGGCCGCGATCGAGTTGCCGCCGAGCAGGAAAAAATGATCGTCGCCGGCGACCTGTTTGACGTTCAGTTGCTCGGCCCAGATCTGCCCGATCCGCGCTTGCAGATCCGAGCCACTGGTGGGCGCGGCCCGGGATTCGGCCGTCGTCGACGGGAACAGCGCATAGCTGTCGAGGCTGCCATCGGCCAGACCTGTGCGGCACGCCGAGCGCTGCAATTTGCCGCTGGAAGTTTTCGGCAAGGCGCCCGGATTGAGCAGGATCACCACGCTTGGCGCCTGTTGATACGCCTCGGCCACGGCTTGGCGAATGGCTTTGATCAAGGCTTCCGGCGGCAGGATTTTCTGCACGCTGCGGCTGATTTCCGCGGCGATGCCGATGCTCTCCTCGCCCTCGTGATTGACGGCGAACGCAGCGACGCGGCCCTTGCGCACCACTTCCACTTCGTTCTCGACGGTCTTCTCGATGTCCTGCGGATAGAGGTTGTGACCGCGCACGATCAGCATGTCTTTCAGGCGCCCGGTGATGAACAGCTCGCCGTCGCGCAGAAAACCCAGATCACCGGTGCGCAACCAGGTACGGCCGGCGTGCTCGACGAAGGTCTTGGCGCTGGCCTCGGGGTTGCGCCAGTAGCCGTGAGCGATGCTCGGCCCGGAGGCCCAGACTTCACCGACGGCGTTGTCGGCCAGTTCTTTCAGTGAATTCGGTTCGACGATCAGTACCGCGTGGCCCGGTTGGCTGATGCCGCAGCTCATGATCGCACTGCCCTCACCCGGTTCGGCGCGGTTCTGCGCCAAGGCTTGATCGTCGACACGCAAGGCTGGAATACCGGTGCCGCGCGGCGTGCCGGCAACGAACAGCGTCGCTTCGGCCAGCCCATACGAAGCCATGAAACTGTCAGCGCTGAAACCGCACGCGGCAAATTTTTCGGCGAAGCGTTCGAGGCTGTCGAGCCGGATCGGCTCGGAGCCGGAATACGCCACACGCCAGCGGCTCAGATCCAGACGCGCCAGGGCGGATTCGCTGACCCGTTCGCTGCACAAGCGATAGGCAAAATCCGGCCCGCCACTGATGGTGCCGCCGTATTCGCTGATCGCTTCCAGCCAGCGCAACGGTCGACCGAGGAAATACGCTGGCGACATGAGTATGCACGGCACGCCGCTGAAGATCGGCTGCAGTAAACCGCCGATCAGCCCCATGTCGTGGTACAGCGGCAGCCAGCTGACGATCACATCGTCCGGATTGACGTCGATGCCGAAACCGTGGCGGATCAACTGTTCGTTGGCGACCAGATTGCCGTGGCTGACCTGCACACCTTTGGGCAATGCGGTGGAGCCGGAGGTGTATTGCAGGAAGGCGATGTGATCTGCCGTCAGCGTCGGCTCGAGCCAGTTCTCTGCCAGCGCCTCGCCGAGGCTGTCGACGCACAGCAGCGGCGGCGCGCCTTCGATCTGCTGCAAGGCGTCGCGCAGATCGGCGCTGGTCAGCAACAGGCGCGGTTCGGCATCGGCAATGATCGACAGCAGTCGTTCCTGATGATGACGCCGTGCCGATTCCGGCGGATAGGCCGGCACTGCGATCACGCCGGCGTACAGGCAACCGAAAAACGCCGCGACGTAATCCGGGCCGCTGGGAAACAGCAACACCGCACGGTCGCCCGACTCGGCCTCGGCCTGCAACGCGGCAGCGATGGTCCGCGCCCGCCGATCGAGTTCGCGATAACTGAGCACCACAGCCTGCTCCTGGTTTTCGGCAAGAAAACGCAAGGCCAGTCGATCCGGCGTCAGGGCCGCGCGGCGCTGAAGGGCTTGGACCAGGGTGCTGGGGAGTTCGAACGCGTCGGTCATGAGGTTTCCTGCCTGAATTCGGCTTGCTGATGGAATCGGGTTGCGGCGTCACGCCTTGCGAAAAGGCATGCAGGGGCGCGGTCTGTGCCGACCGCGCAAGGCATCGAATGCCGTCTGGCCGGGCGCTATACCCGCGGCCATTCACAGATGAGAACGGATGACGTCTGCAAATAATTAGTCGACGGGCGCGCCCCTCAACGGGGCCGGGGTGCGGCGGCGTGTCGCAGTTCGCAAAACACACTTGCTTGCAGCATTAGTTCTCTTTCTCAATTGACAATCATTATCATTCAACATAATTTGTCGCTCGATGTGTAGGACAGCCCTGCCCCCAGGGGCGTCCCACGAACCAATTTGGCAGCAAGGTGATTTCCATGACGGAACAAGTATCCACAAGCAGGTGCGATTCACCGCTACTTCAGGCATTCGTCGATAACCGGCTGATTCTGGTCAAGATCGCCGCGCGCATTACCGGTTGTCGCTCGCGCGCCGAGGACGTGGTGCAGGATGCGTTTTTCCGCCTGCAATCGGCGCCACCGATCACCTCGTCGATCAAGGCGCAACTGAGTTATCTGTTCCAGATCGTGCGCAACCTCGCCATCGATCACTACCGCAAACAGGCGCTTGAGCAGAAATACTCCGGCCCTGAAGAGGAAGGGCTGAATGTGGTCATCCAGGGTGCTTCGCCGGAAACCTCGCACATCAATTTCTCGACCCTGGAAAACATCGCCGACGCCCTGACCGAGCTGCCCAGCCGCACACGCTATGCGTTCGAGATGTATCGCCTGCACGGCGTGCCGCAAAAGGACATCGCCAAGGAACTCGGCGTCTCGCCGACCTTGGTCAACTTCATGATTCGTGATGCACTGGTGCACTGCCGCAAGGTTTCGGGCAGTCGGCGCGATACGGTGGCTGTGGGTCGCAGGTAAACAGCAGGATTTGTGGTGTATTCAATCGCCAGCAGGGCTAGCTCCCACAGGGGGGGCGTGGACGACACAAACCCCCTGTGGGAGCCAGCCCTGCTGGCGATAGCGGCCCCAAGATCACTGGATCATCAAGCCAGGCTGCAGCGATCAAAAAACCGCTCACGCCCCAGCATCATCAGTGCCGCGCGCTTGTGCGGAAAGTCGAATTCCTTCTCGCAGTGAAAACACTGGTTGTGCATGTGGCCGATCATCTTCGCGTTGTCGGCGCGGGGCTCGGCGACCACCCGTTGCGTGCGCGGATCATCAAGAAACAGGTAATGCACCAGCGCCGATAACCAGCTCGCCACTTTGTGCGGGCCGCGGTGGTTTTCCTCACCGACCAGCATGTGGATGCCGCGATCGTAATCATCGGCGTCATAGAACGGCGCGATGCGATCTTCCTTGGCCCAATAAGCTTCGAAATAGGCAAACGGCTGATCGTCGAAACAGCCGATCAAGGTCAGCGTGTGCGGGTCGGCGTCGAGTTTACTGAGGTATTCGCGGTGCTTGTCGAGGCTGCCCTCTTCCTGCCAGAAACTGGCCACCCGCGGGCTGTTCTGCCAACGGTTGAAACGCGGCAAATCATCTTCGATTTCGACGGTTCGCAAGGAAATCCAGGCGCCGAGCCGTGCATCAAAACGCCGATAGACTTCACCGCGCGGTTTGACCGGGCGCCGGGGATGGCGTTTGCCTTCGCTGATGATCATTTGTTGCGGATAACTGCCGGTCAACGAAGTCCCCAGCCAGGGTTGCGGCAATTGCCAGAACAGCGTGCGTTCGCAGCGATATTCGCCGCTCACCTCGGTGCTGATCAGCAAGCCACTGAGCAAAGCCTCGGTCGGTGGTTGATCCAGTTGCCAGGTCAATTGCTGGCACGCCGGATCGCGCGCAAACAGCCAGTAACAGGCAGCCCACAGCGCTTGCCCCGGCGGCAACGCGAAGCGCTCATCGATCTGGATCGGGCCTTTCGCGTCGCGATCAAGGCGCAGACGAATCAGCGGCTGGCCGTCGAGGCTCAGGCTCAAACGGCTTTCGCTGGCATCAGCGATCAGTTGACTGCCCGAAGGCAAGGCCAGGGCAGTCAGGTCATTCAGATTGGACATGGGGTGGGCTCACGATAATCGTCGACAGTTAGACGATGTGACGTGAGCGGCAGGCGGAAATTTAGGCTTTCAGCGCAAATGGCGCTCAGCGATTGAGCACTGGCACCACGGCGATTTTGTACGGATCGAAAATCTTCAGCATTTCGCCGTTGTCGCGCAGCCCCTGCAACAGCTTGCCGAAGGCCACGCCGCTGATCGGTGCCGTCGGGCGCAGAATCGCATAGTGGTGGTAGATCTGATCGACACGCTGCGAGACGAGCAACTCATCACGGACCTTCTCGTTACGCAGCAGGTAATCACTGAGGTACGAGCGGGTCACCAGGGCGATGTCGGCGCGTGAGCGCAGCACCATCAGCAGGTTGCTGTCGTGGGAATAGGTCAGCGTCGCGTTGAATTGCTGCGCGAGGAATTTGGGGTCGGCATTGAAGGCCGCGAATTCGTAGTGATAGCCGCTGAACAGCGCCAGACGCTTGCCTTTGAGGTCGGCGAAATAGTTTTGCTGACGGCCATCTGCACGCTGCGCGACGAAAATCTCGGCATCTTCAAGGCCCATGTCGACGTCGCTGTGGGGGATGTCTTTCCAACCCCATTCAGGGTTCTCGAAGATCGCCATGTCGATCCGGCCCTGCTTGAAATCACCGAAACGCCGGGGAATCGACGTGGGCACCAGGACGAACTGATAGTCGCTTTGCAGGCGGTTCAGCGCTTCGACCAATTGCGGCAACAGACCGGTATCGGCGCCGTTTTCCGGGCGGATGGTGTACGGCGGAAAATGCGCCGCGCCGACCCGGACCAATTGCGCGGCCTGAGCGGGCAATACCCATAATGCAGCCAGCGCTGCGAGCATCAACCCCGCGACGGTCCGAATTGGCAAAGACTTCAAAACACCCCACTCCCCGAAAAAATACCGATCAATGCATTCAAGCTAGGCGGTTTCGCCCAGTTAGCCAGTTTCCCGGCCGGATAGAAAGTGGCTCAGCGCTCTTCGAGGACCAGAATCAGCGCCTCGTCGGCCAACTGATCGAGGCTTAAACTGCCGCCGGCACGGAACCAGGTAGTGGTCCAGGACAGTGCGCCAGTCAGGAAACGTCGCGTAATAAAAACGTCGCCACGGATAAATCCGGCGTCTTTGGCTTCGCCCAGTACTTGCAACCAGATGTCTTCGTAGACGTCGCGCAGCGCCAGCACTTTGGCCTGGCCTTCTTCGGACAGCGAGCGCCACTCATAGACCAGCACCGCCATGGCCTCGCCGCTGCCGCCCATGATCGACTGCAATTCGCAGCGAATCAGCGCCAGCACGCGCTCGCGGACATCGGCCGCGTCGGCCAGCGCCGCGCGCATCAATGCGGTGTTGTAGCGAATGGTTTCTTCCATTACCGCGCGCAGGATCTCGTCCTTGCTTTTGAAGTGATGAAAAATGCTCCCTGACTGGATGCCGACCGCGCCGGCCAGATCGCGCACGGTGGTGCGTTCGTAGCCTTTGTTGCGGAACAGGTGAGCCGCCACTTGTAGCAATTTTCCGCGGGCGCTGTCGGGGTCGGTCAACTGGCCACTATCGACCAAATCGCGCATGACCCTCAGGGCTTTTTGCTCGTCCACCCGTTCTCTCCTACAGTCGATCAGTGTCTTGCCCCCTGAAACCGCAGGGTTGCGCGCAATTTAAGCCGCCAGCGGCAACCAAGCAAGCGCTTGGGCAGAAGATAGTTTCAACTGTTTACAAACCAAGCGCTTGCTTGGTAGCCTCCAGACACTTCTGTCGCAGATCGCTGAGCCGGAGATAAAAATGCCAAATACCGTGCGTATCGGATGCGCCAGCGCCTTCTGGGGCGACACGTCGACCGCCGCCGCGCAACTGGTAGCCGGCGGGCGCCTGGATTATCTGGTGTTCGATTATCTGGCCGAGATCACGATGTCGATCATGGCCGGCGCGCGCATGAAAGACCCACAGGCCGGGTACGCCAGTGATTTCATCGAAGTGCTGACACCGCTGCTGCCGCAATTGGCCGAGCAGCACATCCGCGTCATCAGCAACGCCGGCGGGGTCAATCCACAGGCCTGCGCCGCCGCCCTGCAAGCCGCGTGTGATCGCGTCGGCGTCGCGCTGAAAATCGCTGTGTTAATTGGCGATGACCTGCAGCCTCAACTGCGCCAGCTCAGCGGTATCACTGAAATGTTCACGGGCGCCCCACTGCCGCCGCTGTGCGTGTCGACCAATGCTTACCTCGGCGCACCGGGCATCGTCGAAGCGCTGAAGCTCGGCGCCGATATCGTCATTACCGGCCGGGTAGTCGACAGCGCCGTGGTCAGCGCGGCACTGGTGCATGAATTTGGCTGGTCATGGCATGACTACGACAAACTGGCCCAGGCCGCACTGGCCGGGCACATCATCGAATGCGGCGCGCAATGCACCGGCGGCAACTTCACCGATTGGCGCGACGTGCCGGATTACGAACACATCGGTTTTCCGATCGTCGAGGTCAGCGCCGACAGCCAGTTCATCGTCAGCAAACCCGAAGGCAGCGGCGGCCTGATCACAGCGCTGACCGTCGGCGAGCAGATGCTGTATGAAATCGGCGATCCACAGGCGTATCGGCTGCCCGATGTGATCTGTGATTTCACTCAGGTCGAACTGCGGCAACAGGGCAAAAACGCCGTCAATGTGCATGGCGCCAAGGGCTTGCCACCCGGCGATCAATACAAGGTCAGCGCGACTTACCCGGACGGTTTTCGCTGCACCGCCAGTTGCCTGATCGCCGGCATTGATGCGGTCGCCAAGGCGCGGCGCGTCAGTCAGGCGATCATCGACAAAACCGCAGAAATGTTCAGCCAGCGCGGCTGGGCGCCCTACAGCGAAACCCATGTCGAACTGCTTGGCAGCGAGGCCACCTACGGCCCGCACGGTCAGCGTCAGGACAGCCGCGAAGTGGTGATCAAACTCGCCGTGCGCCACCCGGATAAACGAGCGCTGGTGCTGTTCTCCAAGGAAATCGCTCAGGCCGCGACCGGCATGGCGCCGGGGTTGACCGGCATCGTCGGCGGCCGTCCGACGGTGTATCCGCTGATCCGCCTGTTTTCGTTTCTGATCGATAAAAGCGTCTGTACGCTGCACGTCGATATGGCTGGCGAACGTCATCCGTGCAGCCTGCCCGCGCCCGCCATAACGCAAAACCCGACCTCAGCCCTGCCCCATCAACCGCCCGAACCGCAGGGCCGCGCTGACACCGATGTGCCGCTGGTAAAACTCGCGGTCGCGCGTTCCGGCGACAAAGGCAATCACAGCAACATCGGCGTCATGCCGCGCAAACCCGAATATCTGCCGTGGATCGCCGCAGCGCTGACGCCAGCGGTGGTCGCAGACTGGATGAGCCATGTGCTTGACCCGGACAACGGTCGGGTCGAGCGCTGGTACCTGCCCGGCACCCACAGCCTCAACTTCCTGCTGGAAAACGCCCTCGGCGGCGGCGGTGTCGCCAGTCTGCGCATCGATCCGCAAGGCAAGGCCTTCGCCCAACAATTGCTGGAAATCCGCATCGCGGTGCCGCAGAGCATCGCCGAACAACTCGACTAGAGGTTGAGCTCCATGGCGTACGCATCGATTTTTCAGGCCGGGTTGTTCAGCGGCCAGAGCATTATCGTCACCGGTGGCGGCAGCGGCATCGGCCGTTGTACCGCGCATGAACTGGCGGCGCTCGGGGCCAACGTGCTGCTGGTCGGGCGCAAGCCTGAAAAGCTCGAACGCGTCGCCGCCGAAATCGCCGACGACGGTGGACGCGCGCACTGGCAGGCCTGCGATATCCGTGATGAAGAAGCGGTAAAACTGCTGGTCAGTGAGCTGATTGCCGCACACGGGCCGATTCACGGTCTGGTCAACAATGCCGGCGGCCAGTATCCGTCGCCGCTGGCTTCAATCAATCAGAAAGGTTTCGAGACCGTGCTACGGACCAATCTGGTCGGTGGATTTCTGATGGCCCGGGAAGTGTTCAACCAGTCGATGAGCAAACACGGCGGCAACATCGTCAACATGCTCGCCGATATGTGGGGTGGCATGCCCGGCATGGGCCACTCTGGCGCTGCGCGCTCGGGCATGGACAACTTCACCAAAACCGCGGCCGTCGAGTGGGGTTACGCCGGGGTTCGAGTCAATGCGGTGGCGCCGGGCTGGATCGCTTCCAGCGGCATGGACACTTATCAGGGCGCGTTCAAAGCGGTGATTCCGACCTTGCGCGAACATGTGCCGATCAAGCGCATCGGCACCGAATCGGAAGTCAGCGCGGCGATCGTGTTTCTGCTCAGCCCGGCGGCGGCGTTCATCAGCGGCAGCACCTTGAAAATCGACGGCGCGGCCAGCCTCGGCAGTCGCGCGTGGCCCCTGCATAAGGCGACGCACAGTGAGTCGTTCAACGGATTTCATCGGGCGTACCTGCCTGACGTGCTCAAGGACAAGGAATAGGCCATGGCGCAGATCCAGTCGCAACTCGATCCACACAGCGAAGCCTTTGCACGCAACCGTGCAGCGATGCTCGCCGCCATCGAACACGTGCAGCAGCTGGAACAGAACCTGCTGAACAAGGCTGCCGAAGCCAAGGCGAAATTTGCTCAGCGCGGGCAGCTGTTGCCGCGCGAACGCCTGAACCTGTTACTCGATCCCGGCGCGCCGTTTCTGGAGCTGGCGAGTCTGGCGGGCTACAAACTGCACGATGACAAGGACGGCAGCGCAGCCGGTGGCGGCTTGATCGCCGGCATCGGTTACGTCTGCGGCATTCGCGCGATGGTGGTCGCCAACAACAGCGCGATCAAGGGCGGAACGATCTCGCCCAGCGGCCTGAAAAAATCCCTGCGCCTGCAACAGATCGCCCTGGAAAACAAACTGCCGATGATCACCCTCGCCGAAAGCGGCGGCGCCAATCTCAATTACGCCGCGGAGATTTTCGTCGAAGGCGCGCGCAGCTTCGCCAATCAGGCGCGGCTGTCGGCGCTGGGCCTGCCACAGATTACCGTGGTGCACGGCTCGGCCACCGCGGGCGGCGCGTATCAGCCCGGTTTGTCGGATTATGTGGTGGTGGTGCGCGGCAAGGCCAAATTGTTCCTCGCCGGGCCGCCGTTGCTCAAGGCTGCCACCGGCGAAGTGGCTACCGATGAAGAACTCGGCGGCGCCGAGATGCACGCGCAGGTCGCCGGGACCGCCGAGTACCTGGCCGAAAACGACGCCGATGGCGTGCGCCAGGTGCGCGATATCCTGCGCATGCTGCCGTGGAACGAACAATTGCCGTGGCGGCCGGAGCCGCAATACAAAGAGCCGCTCTATCCCATCGACGAATTGCTCGGGCTGATCCCGGACGATCCGAAAAAGCCCTACGACGTGCGCGAAATCATCGCGCGCATCGCCGATGAATCGAACTTCGTCGAGTTCAAGGGCGAATACGATCAGCAAACCCTGTGTGGCCATTTGAAGATTCAGGGCCGCGCCTGCGGTTTCATCGGCAATAACGGCCCGATCACCCCGAACGGTGCGAGCAAAGCCGCGCAGTTCATCCAGTTATGCGATCAGAGCCAGATCCCGCTGCTGTTTTTCCACAACACCACAGGCTTCATGGTCGGCACCGAATCGGAACAGCAAGGCGTAATCAAACACGGCTCGAAACTGATTCAAGCGGTGGCCAATGCGCGGGTGCCTAAACTGACTCTGGTGGTCGGTGGCTCCTACGGTGCCGGCAACTATGCGATGTGCGGTCGCGGGCTCGATCCACGCTTCATTTTCGCCTGGCCGAACAGCCGCACCGCAGTGATGGGCGGTGCGCAGGCCGGCAAGGTGTTGCGTATCGTCACCGAGGCCAAACAGCTGAAAGACGGCCTGGTGCCGGACCCGAAAATGCTCGACATGCTCGAACAGGTCACCGCGCAGAAACTCGACAGCCAGTCCACGGCGCTCTACGGCAGCGCCAACCTGTGGGACGACGGGCTGATCGACCCGCGCGACACGCGCACCCTGCTCGGCTATCTGCTGGACATCTGCCACGAAGCCGACGTTCGTAAGCTGCAACCCAGCAGCTTCGGCGTCAGCCGCTTCTGACCGTCACGGATCTTACGGAGAACAATAACAATGATCTTCACCCCGGAACACGAAGCGCTGCGGCGCACCGTCCGCCAGTTCGTCGACCATCAGATCAACCCGCACGTCGACGAATGGGAAAAGGCCGGACGCTTTCCGATCCACGAGATTTTCCGTCAGGCCGGCGAGCTGGGTTTGCTGGGGATTTCCAAACCGGAAAAATTTGGCGGCATGGGCCTCGACTACAGCTATTCGATCGTCGCCGCCGAGGAGTTCGGCACCATTCATTGCGGCGGCATTCCCATGTCGATCGGCGTGCAGACCGACATGTGCACCCCGGCGCTGGCCCGCTTCGGCTCCGATGAACTGCGCGAAGAATTCCTGCGACCGGCGATCAGCGGTGAGCAGGTCGGCTGCATCGGCGTCTCCGAAGTCGGCGCCGGGTCCGACGTGGCCGGGCTTAAGACCACGGCGCGCAAGGATGGCGACGATTACGTGATCAACGGCAGCAAGATGTGGATCACCAACTCACCCAGCGCCGACTTCATCTGCCTGCTGGCCAACACGTCCGATGACAAGCCGCACATCAACAAATCACTGATCATGGTGCCGATGAACACGCCCGGCATCAGTCTCAGCTCGCATCTGGACAAGCTCGGCATGCGCAGTTCGGAAACCGCCCAGGTGTTTTTCGACAACGTACGCGTGCCGCAGCGCAACCGCATCGGCCACGAAGGCGCCGGTTTCATGATGCAGATGCTGCAGTTTCAGGAGGAACGGCTGTTCGGCGCGGCCAATATGATCAAGGGCCTGGAATATTGCGTCGACAGCACCATCGAGTACTGCAAGGAGCGCAAGACCTTCGGCACTGCACTGATCGACAATCAGGTGATTCATTTCCGCCTCGCCGAATTGCAAACCGAAATCGAGTGCCTGCGCGCGCTGGTCTATCAGGCCACCGAGCAGTACATCAAAGGTCAGGACGTCACCCGGTTGGCGTCGATGGCCAAGCTCAAGGCCGGTCGGCTGGGCCGAGAGGTCAGCGACAGCTGCCTGCAATATTGGGGCGGCATGGGCTTCATGTGGGACAACCCGGTGGCCCGCGCCTATCGCGATGTGCGGCTGGTATCGATCGGCGGCGGTGCGGATGAAATCATGCTGGGGATCATCTGCAAGCTGATGGGCATCCTGCCGGGGAAAAAGAAATGAGCCACCTGCCCGAGTGCCAGACGCTGCTGCTGGAACTGCATGGCGGCGTGCTGCATGTCACGCTCAACCGGCCGGACAGCCGCAATGCGATGAGCCTGCAGATGGTCAGCGAATTGCGCGCGGTATTCGCTGCTGTTGCTGACGAGCGCGATATCCGCGCACTGGTGCTCAGCGGCGCCGGCGGACATTTCTGTGCCGGTGGCGACATCAAGGACATGGCCAGCGCGCGTGCTCAGGGTGGCGAGGCTTATCGCGAGCTGAACCGGGCCTTTGGCGCTTTGCTCGAAGAGGCGCAGCGCACGCCGCTGGTATTGATCAGCGTGCTGCAAGGCGCGGTGCTCGGCGGTGGTTTCGGGCTGGCCTGTGTCAGCGATATCGCGATAGCCGACCATCAGGCGCAGTTCGGCTTGCCTGAAACCAGCCTCGGCGTGATTCCGGCGCAGATCGCGCCGTTTGTGGTGCAGCGCATCGGCCTCACAGAAGCCCGCCGTCTGGCGCTGACCGCAGCGCGTTTCGATGGTGATCAGGCACGGCAACTGGGGCTGGTGCATTTTGTCGAGCGCGATGCCCAGGCGTTGGCCGAACGGCTGGATGAGGTGCTGCAGCAAGTGCTGCGTTGCGCGCCGCAGGCGAATGCCATGACCAAGCAATTGCTGTTGACCAGCGCTGGGCAGCCGTCGAGTGAATTGCTTGATCAGGCCGCGCAGTGGTTCAGCGAGGCGGTGACCGGCGAAGAAGGCGTCGAGGGCACCCTGGCTTTCATGCAAAAGCGCAAACCTGGATGGGCCTCTTGAAAGCATCGCTAGCAGGCTAGCTCCCACAGGGGTTTTGCGTCGTTCACAAAACCTGTGGGAGCTAGCCTGCTAGCGATGAGGCCACCACATCCACCGCCAAAATTTCAGGAAACCCACTATGCCTGTCATTCACAAAATCCTGATCGCCAACCGCGGTGAAATCGCCTGCCGCATCCAGCGCACCGCCCAGGCTCTCGGCTACCGTACCGTCGCCGTCTACAGCGATGCCGACGCCGATGCGCTGCACGTAAAAATGGCTGACCAGGCCGTGCAAATCGGCCCGGCACCGGTGCAGCAGTCCTACCTGAATATTCAGGCGATCCTTGACGCCGCGCATCGCAGCGGTGCCGACGCGGTCCATCCCGGCTATGGTTTTCTCTCGGAAAACGCCGAATTCGCCCGCGCCTGCGAACAGGCCGGGCTGACCTTTATCGGCCCCAGCGCCGAAGCCATCGAACTGATGGGCAGCAAACGCCTGTCGAAGATCGCCATGCTCGATGCCGGTGTGCCGTGCATCGCTGGTTACCAGGACGCCGCGCAGGACGACGCGACCCTGCTTCGCGAAGCCGAGCGCATCGGCTACCCGTTGATGATCAAGGCCAGTGCCGGCGGTGGCGGGCGCGGCATGCGCCTGGTACACAGTGCGGCTGAGCTGCCGGCGCAATTGCGCACCGCGCGCTCGGAAGCGTTGAACGGTTTTGGCAGTGACGAATTGATACTTGAACAGGCCGTGGTCGAACCCCGGCATGTCGAAGTGCAGGTGTTCGGCGACCATCACGGCAATCTGATCTACCTTGGCGAGCGCGACTGTTCGATCCAGCGACGCCATCAGAAAGTCATCGAAGAAGCGCCCTGCCCGATCATGACCACCGAGTTGCGCCAAGCCATGGGTGAAGCGGCGTTGAAGGCCGGCCGCGCGGTGAATTATGTCGGCGCCGGCACCGTGGAATTTCTGCTCGATGCACGAGGGCAGTTCTACTTTCTGGAAATGAACACGCGCCTGCAGGTCGAACACCCGGTCACCGAATTGATCACCGGTGTCGATCTTGTGGCGTGGCAATTACAGATTGCCGAGGGCCAGCCGCTGCCGCTGACTCAAGATCAAGTGCAACTCAATGGGCATG
The DNA here is from genome assembly GCF_900105485.1 of Pseudomonas granadensis. Lineage (GTDB taxonomy): Bacteria > Pseudomonadota > Gammaproteobacteria > Pseudomonadales > Pseudomonadaceae > Aquipseudomonas > Aquipseudomonas granadensis. The sequence goes on from NZ_LT629778.1 coordinate 3,715,390, forward strand.
CCATGGAGGTGCGGTTGTACGCCGAAGATCCGGCGCAGGATTTTCTTCCCCAGACCGGGCGTATCGAGGCCTGGGAGCCGGCGCTGAGCCATGGTGTGCGGATCGATCACGGCTTGCTCGAAGGGCAAGCGGTCAGCCCGTTCTATGACCCGCTGCTGGGCAAACTGATCGCCCATGGAACCACCCGGGAAGAGGCGCGGCGCAAGCTGTTGCGCGCGGTGCAGGACACTGTGTTGATGGGCATACAAAGCAATCAGCGTCTGCTCGCCAGCCTGTTGCAGCATGAGCAATTTATCAGCGGCCAGTTCAGTACCGCGTTCATTGCCCAACACTTCAGCGATCATCCAAGCCTGCATCGCTACGTGCCCAGCGCCGAGGAATTGGCGATCGCCGCGCTGCTGTTCTATCAAAGCATCGCGCGCAACCATCGTCAGCCACTGAGCGGCTGGCGCAATAACGCCAGCGTGCCGCTGACTTACCGGCTCGGTGTCGATGAGCAGAACTGGACGCTGCAACTGCACGCTCAAGGGCCAGACGTGTTTCAGGTTAGCCTCGGTGAACGCACGATCGACCTGCAACTCATCGAGTTCGACGTGCATTCGCTGACGCTGGCCGTCAACGGCGTGCGCCAGCGCCACGCCTGTCGACTGGCGGGCGCCCAGCTCTGGCTGTTCACCCATCCGGGTAGTCTGCGGCTGGAGGATCGAACTCATGCGGCGATCGACAGTCAGACCAGCGTCAGCTCCGGCACCTTGAAAGCGCCGATGGACGGCGCCATCGTCGACGTCCTGGTCAGCGAAGGCAGCACGGTCAGCAAAGGTCAGTTGCTGGTGGTGCTGGAGGCAATGAAAATGGAGCACCCGCTCAAGTCCGGCATCGACGGCGTGCTCAAGCGGGTGCAGGTCAAGGTTGGCGATCAGGTAAAAAATCGTCAGGTTCTGTTGCAGGTCGAGTAGTCGCCCACACGTCGATGCGGGTTTTGACTACGCTCTGAAATATCAGAACGCGAAAATCAGGAACCCTGCGATGCCCCACTGGCTGGTCATAGATCTGGAAGCCACCACCGACGAGGGTGGCTGGCCGGTCACCGAAATGGAAATTATCGAGATTGGCGCCACCCTGGTCGATCGCGCCGGGCGTGAGCAGGATCATTTTCAGCGCTTCGTCAAACCGACGCGGCGGCCCTTGCTCACTCCGTTTTGCCGCGAACTGACGCACATCACCCAGGCCAATATCGATGCCGCGCAACCGCTCCATGAGGTCTGGCCGGCCTTCGAGCGCTGGCTGGCACAGCACCAATCGCGCCTCGAGGGGTGGGTCAGCTGGGGCGATTACGATCGCAAGCAGTTGCTGCAGGAATGGCAGCGTCTGCACCTCGACAGTGGCCTCAGCCGGGTGCCGCACATGAACCTCAAACAACGCTTCGCCAAGGCCCGCCGTCTCGAGCGGCCATTGGGCCTCAACGGTGCGTTGCAACTGGCCGGCCTGCAATTCAGCGGCCAGCAGCATCGGGCGCTGGAGGATGCGCGCAACACGGCGCGGTTATTGCCACTGGTGTTGCCGCTTTAGAGACGTGACGGGGCTGAAAGCCTTGGGCATACTGGCCGGCCCCTTTTCAGCCCTTTTCGAGGAACCGCCCATGTTTAAAGTCAACGAGTACTTCGACGGCACCGTCAAGTCGATCGCCTTTGGCACCGCTGAAGGTCCGGCGACCATCGGCGTCATGGCCCCGGGCGAATACGAATTCGGCACCAGCCAGCGTGAAATCATGCACGTTGTGTCGGGCGCCCTGACCGTCAAGCTGCCCGACAGCAGCGACTGGGAAACCTTCGCCGCCGGCAGCCAGTTCAATGTACCGGCCAACAGCAAGTTCCAGCTGAAGGTCGCGGTCGACACTGCCTACCTGTGCGAATACCGCGGCTGATACGGCGGTTCAATCCAGCGCAAAAAAATGCCCGCGTTCAACGACGCGGGCATTTTTTATGCGTGGAAACTTATTATTCGAGGATTTCCACGGGCATCCCGACTTCGAGACGACCGTTACTGTCATTGACCAGGTTCTGCCCGAACATTGGACCATCGGCCGTGGCCCGATGCTTTTGCAGGGTGGCGAACGGTTCGCGGTCGGCACTGCGCTCGCCGGTTTGCGGGTCGACGGTCGTCATGATGCAGCGTGAGCACGGCTTGACCACGCGAAACTCGATATCGCCGATACGAATACGCTTCCAGCCATCCTCGGCATAAGCCGCGCTGCCTTCGATCACCAGATTCGGCCGGAAACGCAGCATCTCCAGCGAACGCCCGACCTTGCCGGAAAGGTCCTGCAGCGAAGCGTCGCCAATCAATAGCAACGGATAGCCGTCGGCGAAGGCGACTTGATCGTCATCGTGGCCGAAACCCGATTGTGTCGTGCGTGCTCGATCCAGCGGCATCTGAACCAGGCGTGTCGGCTTGCCAAGGAACTCGCTGACCCAACGCGCCGCTTCGTCGCCGGCATCCGGCACGCGCAAGGTATCGCGCCAGATGGTCACGCCGCGCAGCTCGGCATCATCCGCCGACAAGGGAATATCGATGGAGCCTTGCCCGGGCGTCGCGAGTGTCAGGCCGCCATCGGCATTCCACAGCGCCGACAGCTGACTCATCCGTGCTTCGGCACGCTGAGTCAGGAAGCGCCCGCTGGCCTCGTCTACCAGCATCCAGCGTCGATCGCCCGTCAGCCCCAGCTTGTCCAGCTCGGCGCTTTGCAGCACTTCGCCCTTGCCGGATTTCAACGGGTAACGATAAAGCGCGCTCAGACGCAGCATGGCCAGCTCCCTGATGGAAAAACGCCACCCTATACGAGCCGGCTCAGGAATCAAAGAGCAACGACTGTAGGAGTGAGCCTGCTCGCGATTGCGCTGTGTCAGGTTAATGTTTCGGGGCTGACACAGCGCTATCGCGAGCAGGCTCACTCCTACAAAGGGTGCGTGATCAGGCCGGGACTTCGTCGAGCATCAAACGCTGGCGCACCACGTCGACCAGTTTGTCCGGCTGGAATTTGGAGAGGAAGTTGTCGCAGCCGACCTTCTTCACCATCGAATCGTTGAAGCTGCCCGACAACGAGGTGTGCAGCACCACATACAGGCCGCGCAAACGCGGGTCGTTGCGAATTTCGGTGGTCAGACGGTAGCCGTCCATTTCCGGCATTTCCGCATCGGTGAAGATCATCAGCAACTTGTCGGTCATGTGCACGCCGGTATCGGCCCAGGCCTTGAGCATGTTCAGTGCTTTGAGGCCGTCGCTGGCAATGTGCATTTTCACCCCGAGCTGGCCGAGGGTGTCACGCAGCTGCGAAAGCGCCACATTGGAGTCGTCGACCAGCAGCACTTCACGGCCACGGGCGCGCTCCAGCACCGGATCGTCGAGTTTGTCGCGCGAGACCTTGGCGTTGTACGGGACGATTTCGGCGAGGACTTTTTCCACGTCGATGATTTCCACCAGTTGATCGTCGACCTTGCTGATGGCCGTCAGATAATGCTGGCGACCGGCGCTGGTCGGCGGCGGCAGAATGGCCTCCCAGTTCATGTTGACGATGCGATCGACGCCGCCCACCAGGAAGGCCTGCACCGAACGGTTGTATTCAGTGACGATGATGGTGCTGTTCGGCCCTGGCACCAGGGGGCGCATGCCGATTGCCTGGGACAGGTCGATCACCGGCAAGGTCTGCCCGCGCAGGTTGACCACACCGCAAACGAACGGGTGACGCTGCGGCATCAGGGTCAGCTTCGGCAGTTGCAGCACTTCCTGAACCTTGAACACGTTGATCGCAAACAACTGCCGCCCGGCCAGTCGAAACATGAGAATTTCCAGGCGATTCTCACCCACCAGTTGCGTGCGTTGGTCTACCGTGTCGAGAATGCCGGCCATCAATGACTCCTGGGCTTGTTCTGATGAATTCACTTATGTGAGGTTATCGGCTGCAAATGGCGCTTCTTGATTGTCATGACTAACCTGTAAAAAATGCCCTGAACAGCCATTGATGTCACATTAACATCATGCTTTACTGGCGCAGTGATTTTCATCTGCTACTTTTATCTGCGGCGCGACCTCGGTTTGCGTCATAGGTTCCCGCACCTAAGGGATTCCCCTAGGGACAATCAGGCCCAACCTGATATTCGCAATATCCAATAGCCATTAATGTGACGCCATTCTCATTGCATGAACGGAGTCAGGCTATTGTGTGCGATCGCAGTTCAGTGGCAACAAACCCTCTGGAAACTCTCAGTCTGTGCACTTGCACGGCCGGGCGCGATCTGCCGACGATTCATGATCGTCGCTACACACGGCATTCGTTCATCAGACATGACGTTGTGGAGATAAGCATGCCAATCGACCGCAAAGACTGGGTACAACGCTTCCCCGAATTTCTTGTCGAGGCTGAAACACTGCTGGCCAAGTCCGAGGAATGCCTGAGCCATCTGCAACTGATCAGCAATGACAGGGACGCCATTGAATGCATGCTCAGTACCCTGCTCAAGCTTGCTCGCCGGGCGGAAGCTCTGGCGCTGGAGTCGATCAGCGAATTTTCTCTGCACATCCACAGCCTGCTTGACCTCAATCATGCTCGTGTCGATCTTCATGATCAGGCGCTGCAAGCGTTGCAGGATTGCTTCACGCTCATGGCCTGGCAGCTCGAGCTGGTCGATCAGAAGACTGGCCAATTAAGCCTGGATGAAAGCGAGCAGGCTTCGCTGATCGAAGCGCTGGCGTTTCAGGTCGGTCAAAGCCCGATTCAGTCGCCGCTGGCAAGCAAACGTTTGCCGCAACTGCCTTACTCGGGCCAGGCCTGACTCATCGCCGTGGCGCGGATGGCCTTGGCGGACTCACGCCTCGAATGTCGTAATTGAATAGTCCATACCTGCCAGCGACAAAACGATATAAATAATCAGCATTGATCACCCGCCCTTTTTCCTGCCGGCCTCAGGGTTTGCCTGTGTACCAGGGAGCACAACTTGGGGCATCGCCGGTCTTCACTTCACACCCTCAAAACCGACTTTCGTGCTTATGGAACTGGCGTGCAAACCCATGTATTTCCTGACTGAATGGACATATATAGCAAGCGCGACCATCGGTATCTTAAGTGGTATTATGTCGCCCGTTAGTTGTCCTCAAGTTAATGGCACGGTGCTTTCATTCAGGCGTTATCTGCTGAAGTTCGCAAACATCCGGGGCTCCCGACCATGTTGAAACCATTGCCATATTTGACAGTATTTTCAGACAGAGACCCGCCAGGCTCCGGCCGGTCTGCCCGCAGCGAACATTCATTGGCTCCATCCGCTATGTACGCCAGCCTCAAGTCAATTACCCAATGGCCCCCTTCGCGGGAAAATGCGCGTCGGTTCACGCTGATATTGTCAGTCGCGGCCGCACTGGGCAGTTTGATGACCTATGGTTTTTCAACTTCCTTCAGTTTGGGTCTGCTGCTACTGCAAATCGCGGCGACTGCCTGTGTCTGGGTGCAATATCGGCTGTCGCGCAAATCAATCAAGTTTCAGCCGCAGGAACTCGCCGACCGTCTGCTGCAAGTCCAGGAAAACGAACGCCATCGCCTCAGCCGCGAACTGCACGACGATATCGGCCAGTTGCTGACGGCGGCGAAACTGCAGAGTGAGTGGCTCAAGCGTCGCCTGCCGCCCGACTCGCAGGAACAATGCTCGGTGTTATGCGACACCCTTGAAGAAACCCTGAACAAGGTGCGCGACGTTTCGGCCATTCTCAATCCGCGCCAGTTGACCAGTCTGGGACTCGAGGCCAGCCTGCGTGCGCATCTGCTCAAGACCCTGGCCAACACCAGCGTGCAATGGAGCCTCGATTGTCAGCAGCGCCTCAATGGCATTCCAGAAGAGATGGCCGTCGCCGCCTTTCGCATCACCCAGGAAGCGGTGACCAATATTCTTCGTCATGCACAGGCGAAAAATCTGGTGGTACGCTTGCAGCGCCTGCCCGAGGGTCTGACATTATTGATCAGTGATGACGGCGCGGGATTTGCGCCGGCGACCGATCCGGGTCGCGAAGGACAACGCGGCATGGCCGGGATGGCCGAACGAATCGAGCAACTGGGTGGCACCCTGAGCGTCGTCAGCGAGCCGGGCAGAGGCACCCAGATCGAAGCACTTTTCCCGTGGGCGCCGCGCGCACTCGAACGGGCCAGTACGAATAAGGTTATGCGTTGACTTGCAATTTACTTCTGGTGGATGACCACTCGCTGATCAGGGCCGGCGTGCGCGCTCTGGTGCTGGATATTCCCGGTTACGCGGTGATTGGCGAGGCCAATGATGGTTCGCAATTGCTCGAGATGGTCGAGCAACTTAATCCCGATATCATCTTGCTGGATATCTCCATGAAGGAAACCGGGGGGCTGGAAGCACTGCAACGCCTCAAGCGCGTACGACCGCAGAGCAAGGTGCTGATTCTGTCGATGCACACCGATCCGGCGCTGATCATGCAGGCACTCGAGTCCGGCGCCTACGGTTACCTGCTCAAGGACACCACCGCCACCGAGCTGGAACACGCCCTGGAAGCCTTGCGCAACAACGAGCGCTACTTGAGCCCGGCCATCGCCCATACCGTGATCAATCAGGCGCTGACCCGCAATCAGAACCAGCAGCCGGATATTGCCGACGCGCACAACCTGACGGCGCGCCAACTGGAAATCCTGCGCCTGATCGTGCGTGGCAAGTCCACCCGCGAGATTGCCAACGGCCTGGGCTTGAGCATCAAAACAGTCGAAACCCACCGTTCCCAGATCATGAAGCGCCTGCAGATCTTCGACGTGGCGGGCCTCGTGCTGTTTGCCGTGCGCGAACAGATCATCAGCCTTGACGACTGATCGCTTCGGTACTGCTCAACAAGGGTGAATGTTCCGGCAAATGCACGCGCAATGCCGCCGGACGCACTTCAAAGCGCAGGCTGTTGCACTCCAGCGGTTCGCCGTCGAGATTCATGCACAGCCCCTCGGCCACCTTGATTTCAACCCAGGGCAAACGGGTTCGCACGAACAGATTATCCAGCCCGAAACCTTCGCTCAGCAGTGATTTCAAAGTCCCCACCAGCTCCTGTGGTGCCGGCAGGATGCTGATATCGAGCAGTCCATCATCGGCCAGCGCCTGCGGGCACAACACATGTCCGCCGCCGGCCTGACGGCCATTGCCAATGCCCAGCGCCAACAGCTCACCGCTCCAGTGAAAATCCGGCCCCTGCAGTTCGCCATAGGCAGCATGCAACTCGCTGAAGCGCGACAATCCAGTGAATAGATAAGCTGCGCCGCCGAGGACTTTCTTCAAATCTTCAGACGTGTTGGCCGTGACCTGACTGCCGAACCCACCGGTGGCCATGTTGAGAAAAATCTGCCCGCCCACCTCGCCCACGTCAATATCGTGCGGCGGCACATCGAGCAATTCCAATGCTTCGGCAGGCTCCAGCGGCACCCCGGCGGCGCGGGAAAAGTCGTTGGCGGTGCCCAGGGGCAAAAGCACCAGACTGGCCTTGCCCGGATGCGCCGCGAGCGCTTCGGCAATATCGCGCAAGGTGCCATCGCCGCCACCGGCAATGATCGTGGTGTAGCCGTCCGCTAACGCCTGTTCTACCCAGCGCTGTGCATCCCCGGCTTCCCAGGTCAGGCGCACGGCCAGCTCCCAGCCCTGCTTGCGCTTGTCCTCGACGGCAGTGCGAACCGCCTCGTTGAGAGCCTGTTTGCCATGCAGAATCAACAGCGCCCGGCGCTCGTTCATTGCGTTACTCCCCAGAATCGAATCGATTGAAACATCTTGACCACTGCGGCACGCAAAAAAGCCCCGCCCTCCCTAATTAAATCTGCCTTGCGCTGCGGGCGTCCTACACGACGGTACTTTTTCTTACAAAACATGCGGAATCGGCTCAATTGACCCGCTTCGAGCATTGGGTCAACGTGTGCCGGCGGTATCAATCTTCAAATCCAATACACAAGGACGTGCATGTAATGAGTGGATACACCCACAAAGCTTCGGTCAATTCTGGAGCCCGAATAGCCTGCAAGCGAACATTTGAAACAGCCGGTGGATGCTTCCATGCCAAGCCATGAAGCGCGAATGCCAGTGAGCCCGGTTGGCACCATCGTTGAAAGTCGCACGAACCACAAGTCCGACTTCAAAAACAGCGCCAGAACGACTGGAGAAGTTGATATGGAACCTCGTGTTACCGAGCTGGAAACCCATCTCAAATATCTTCGACGGGACATGGACGAAATCCGTGGTGATGTCAGAACGATCAAGCACCGGCTAGCCTATTCGGCCGGTGCCATGGCGGTGGTCCTGGGACTGCTGGGCTGGGTCGCCAACAGCCGGTTCGACCAGCTCGTCACCTTGATGAGCAATTGAACCTGTGAGTCATGGCAGGCGCCGCTTGAGTCAGCGGGCGCCTGCCTTTGCAATGGCCAGGTCAGCCCAGCAGATCACTCAACGGAATGAAGCCCACCTCGTCGCCTTCACTCAACGTGCGACCTTCCAGTACTTCAACCAGACCGTCAGCCCACACGGCGCTGCGCAATACCCCGGAGCTCTGGTTGCGGTAAACAGTCGCCCGCCCTTGCTCAAGACGCCCGCGCAGGTATTCGCGCCGATTGCCGGCCACAGGCCAGGCGAAACCCGCGGGTACGCTGAATTTCAGCGGCTCGACTTCACGCACGCCCTGACGTCGCAACAGATAGGGCCGGGTCAGCAGCGCAAAGGTCACCAGGGTCGAGGCCGGATTTCCCGGCAAGCCAATGACCGGCACGTTGCGAAAATGACCACAGGTCAGTGGTTTCCCGGGTTTGATTGCCAGCTTCCACAGTGCGAGTTCTCCCTCCTCGCGTAGAGCGATGCCGAGAAAATCTGCTTCGCCCACCGACACGCCACCGGTGGAAAGAATCAGATCGACATCCTGCAACTCACCGAGCCGAGCACGGGTAGTGGCGAGGTCATCCGGAAGAATGCCGGCATCGATCACCTCGCAGCCAAGCCGTTGCAGCCAACTGCAAAGCAGCACCCGGTTGCTGTTGTAGATCTGCCCCGGTCCAAGCGTCTGACCTGGTTCCACCAGCTCGTCGCCAGTGGAAATCACCGCCACGCGAACCTTGCGCACCACCTTCAGAGCGGCACAGCCCAGCGACGCAGCAAGCCCTTGCTCGATCGGGCCCAGCCGGGTTCCGGCCGGCAGGATCAGCTCACCGATGGTGGTTTCCTGCCCTTGCGGCCGAATGTTCTGCCCGGCCTTCATGGGTTCGAGGAACTGCACTTTGCCGTCGGCCTCGACCGCAGCGTTCTCCTGCATTTCCACGCAGTCGGCGCCCGCCGGTACCGGCGCGCCAGTGAAGATGCGCGCGCACGTGCCAGGCTCCAAAGGTTGCGGGGATTGGCCGGCAAACACTTTTTGACTGACCGGCAGCGGCTGCCCATTCCATTGGCCGAGGTTGAGCGCGTAACCATCCATGGCGGAGTTCGGCCAAGGTGGCAGATCCAGCGTGGAAAACAGATCTTCGCTCAGCACTCGCCCCTGGACCTGCGCCAGCGGCAGAGGCTCATGCTCGACGATGGGTGCGGCCTCGGCCATTTCCAGCAAACGTGCCAACGCCACTTCGACCGGCATCAAGGCTCCGGTCTTGCCCGGCTTAGCCACGGGTTTCACACGGCGCCGCCTGCTTCAGATGCGTGACGAAATTGCACGGACGGTGGCGGGCGTCCAGTTGCTCACCGAGAATGCCGTCCCAACCGGTGCGCACCGCATTGGTCGAACCCGGCAGGCAGCACACCAGCGTGCCATTGGCCAGACCGGCCAGCGCGCGTGATTGCACGGTCGAAGTGCCGATATCGGCGACCGATATCTGCCGGAACAATTCGCCAAAGCCGTCGACCTGTTTGTCGAGCAGGCAGGCAACCGCTTCCGGCGTGCTGTCGCGACCGGTGAAGCCCGTTCCGCCGGTGATCAGCACCACCTGCACGACATCGTCGGCGATCCAGTTGGCGACTTGCGCCCGAATTTTGTAAAGATCATCTTTGAGCAACACGCGTTGCGCCAGGTTATGCCCCGCCGCCGTCAAGCGGTCGACGAAAACCTGGCCGGAAGTGTCGGTTTCCAGAGTCCGGGTATCACTGACAGTCAGCACCGCAATATTGAGCGGCACGAAAGGTACATCAGCCTTGGCTTTCATAGGCTCTTCCAGTTGTAGGAGAAACAGCCCGGTGTTATATCACAGCGCCCCCTTTTTTCGCCGCCCCTGTGGAGGGATGCAATGACCGTCAACACCCGATTACCCGCTTGTTCCATCCTGCTGTTGGCAGGCGGACGCGGCCAGCGCATGGGCGGCCAGGACAAGGGATTGGTGGAATGGCTGGGCGAGCCGATGATCGCGCATCTGCAGCGCAAGGTCCGGGCAATGACCGACGACCTGATTATTTCCTGCAACCGCAACCGCGAGCGCTACGCGCCGTTTGCCGATCAACTGGTTGCCGACGATGAAGGCGATTTCCCCGGGCCACTGGCCGGGATTCGTGCCGGCCTGAAAGCCGCACACCATCCGCACTTGCTGGTACTGCCCTGCGATGTTCCACGCATCGACACGGCATTGCTGCAGAGCATGCGTGAGACGGCGCAGCTGAATTCTGAAAAACCTTTAATGTTGCGTCATGGCGAACACTGGGAACCGTTGCTTTGCGTGATCCCGCTGAGCCTTTCGGCGGCCTTCGAAGAGGCCTGGAACGCCGGTGAACGCAGCCCAGGCCGGGTGATGCGAAGTCTCGGCGCGACGGCTCTGCAATGCCCGGACAACGACCCGCGCCTGGCCAACCTCAACACCCCCGAACTGTTAAACGCTTACAACACTGTGTCAGACTGACACCATTCAAGGAACTCTCACGCCTTGTATACGTCTCAAGCTCAGTAACCAAAAGAATTCCCATTCGGAGACACACTCATGACTCAACGGACCCTCGCCACTTTCATGCTCGCACTGGGCCTGGCTACCCTCGCCGGTTGCTCCTCGCCTACAGTGATCACCTTGAATGACGGTCGCGAAATCCAGGCCGTCGACACCCCGAAATACGATGACGATTCGGGCTTCTACGAGTTCCAGCAGCTGGACGGCAAAGAGACCCGCATCAACAAGGATCAGGTGCGTACCGTTAAAGAACTGTAAGTTCTGGTCAACCGGATACAAAAAAGCCCGCATTGATTGCGGGCTTTTTCATGGGCGCTCGTAATGTGCCTGCACTCTCACCATTGCAGCTTGATCCGGCTCTCAAACTCGCGCGTTTCTCCGGTCACAGGGTCGATGAATGTCAGTCCCTGCGCCAGCAGTTTCAGCGGGTTGGCGTAGTCATCCTCGACATCTTTCAACACCTGCGGATAAAACGGATCGTTGCAGATGCTCGCGCCCAACGCAGTCATGTGGACGCGCAGTTGATGTTTCTTGCCGGTCACCGGATACAACCCATAGCGCCACAGGTCGCCGTTCCTTTCCCGTACTTCCACTGCCGTTTCGGTATTGCTGACACCCGGACCTTCCTGCATGCGGAAGAACGGCTCGCCGTCGACCAGACGGCTCTTGTGCACCAAGGGAAATTCCATATCCGGAAGTGCCGGGGCAATCGCTTCATAGCGCTTGTCGATCTGCCGCGTCGGGAACAACGACTGGTAGGCCGAACGGGTCTGCGGATTGGCCGAGAAAATCACCAGCCCTGCAGTATGTCGATCGATACGGTGCAGCGGCACCAGATGAGGGTTGTCCAGACGGCGGATCAAGCGGCGCAGTAACGTTTGCTCAACGTACTCCCCGGCCGGCGTCACCGGCAGGAAGTGCGGTTTGTCCGCAACGACCAGGTGTTCATCGGCATACAGAATCGTCTCGAGCACCGGAATCGGCTGTTCGTCCGGCACTTCGCGAAAGTAATGAATGCGCAGACCTTCCTTGTAAGCCAGGTTCACGTCGATCGGCTGACCATTGCCATCCAGTACACGCCCTCGGGCAATACGGTCCAGCCATTGCTCACGGCCAATGGCACTGAAATGCTCGCACAGACAATCGAGTACGGTCCGCCATTGACCCGGCGGCAGATAGAGCGTGCTGGCCTGAGCGTGGGCGGCAGAGAATGTTGGATTGGACATATGGAAATTCGGACCCTCAATGCGAAGTCGCATTATCCAGCACTGAGGGAAACCTACCTAGCGCAGAATACTTACGCCGGGATCGACTTGAGCGCTGCGGCCTCGGTGAATTCCTTGAGCCAGCGCAGCACGTCAACCGCCTCCCAGCGACCCGGATCGTACAAGGCATAAAGCAAGCCCTGATAGCCGACCACATCCAGCTGTTTGTGATAACCGGCACGCTGGAACAGCGCCTCGATTTCGGCGAAACAAGTGTTGAAATGCAGCTTGTTGAAAGGCGTCTTGCCCTCCGTGACCAGCCCGTCCAGGCGCAATTCAAGAACGGCCTCGCGCACCACGTCAACCGACATCCGGTTCACACTGTTCTTCAACTGTTCGACATTGACCACGGTTCATCCCTCTCACGCATTTACTGTATGGGCATACAGTAACCGAACAAACCGCAAAAAGCCAAGGGATGGAACCTGGTGGCGACCGGCGGAAAAGGCAGGGAATCCGGATCAACGCAGAAACGCGACAACCTCGTCCGCGCTGAACGGCCAGTCCAGTTCCGCCCCGGTATCGATTCGGCGCAGCACTGGAATACTCAGGCTGTAAGCCTCGTACAAAGTTTCATCTTCAGCAATATCAATCAGCTCGACCAATAGCCCATGCTCGACAAGAGGCATGAGCTCGGCTTCAGCGACTTCACAGAGATGACACCCGAGAGTGCCGAACAACTGACATTCAGGAGGCATGTGCGCGCAACCGCAAAATGAGTGGGGCTCCATTCTAGGCCTGCGCGCAAAACCCGTCGAGCCAGCACCGCCCAAAGGCTCCAGCGCCGAATCAACGCAACGCTGGCAAAACCCTGACGCACATCAGTTCGCAGAAAAGCCGATTGCGCGATGCTTGCGGTCTTTTTGCTTCTACGCTTGAAAAGCCTGAAGCCGCCGCCGGAGTGTCCAGTGTTCGCCAATCTGTTGATCATCCTCGCCTCGTCCCTCGTGGTGATCGCCCTGTTTCGACGGCTGCGATTGCCGCCAGTGCTGGGCTATCTGTGCGTCGGACTGCTGGTCGGGCCGAGTGCGTTCGATTGGGTCAACGAGAGCGAACACCTGCCGGATGTCGCCGAGTTGGGCGTGGTGTTCCTGCTGTTTTCGCTGGGTCTGGAGTTTTCCCTGTCGAAGATGATTGCCCTGCGCCAGGTCGTGTTTCGCCTCGGCAGTCAGCAGGTGCTGATCAGCACCGCGTTGCTCGGGTTGCTGTTGATGCTGCTGGGCATGCCGGTCACGCCTGCATTGCTGCTCGGCGCCGGACTTTCGCTGTCGTCGACGGCAATCGTCACCAAGGAGCTGGGCAGCCTCGGCGAAGTGTTCAGCAGCCATGGGCAGAACGCGGTGGGGGTTTTGCTTTTTCAGGATGTCGTTGCGGTGTTGCTGCTGACCCTGATCCCGGTGTTTGCCGGCAGCAGCGAGCAAGCCTGGTACTGGGCGCTGCCGCTGACGCTGGGGAAAACCGTGGTGCTGTTCGTCGGTCTGTTGCTGGCCAGTCGCTGGTTGCTGCCGCGGCTGTTTCACGAAGTCGCGGCCTCGCGCTCGGCAGAGTTGTTTGTGCTGCTGGCGCTGGTGATCGTGTTGTTGACTGCATGGCTGACCCACCTGCTGGGCCTGTCCCCTGCCCTTGGCGCCTTTCTCGCTGGGATGTTGCTCGGTGAAAGCCATTACCGCCACCAGATCGAGGCCGATATCCGGCCCTTTCGCGACATCCTGCTCGGAGTCTTTTTCGTCAGCATCGGCATGCTGATCGACCTGCAACTGTTCCTCAGCCACAGCCTGGCAATCCTCGGCCTCACCGTCGGGCTGATGGTGATCAAGGGCATCGTGGTGGCATTGCTGGTGAAATGGCGCGGCAGCGACAGCGAAACCGCCTGGCGCAGCGGTCTGGCGCTGGCCCAGGGCGGCGAGTTCTGCTTTGCACTGATGGCGCAGATGCAACAGAACCGCATGCTGCCCGAGGGCTTGGGCGACCTGCTGCTGGCGGCGACATTCTGCTCGATGCTGCTGACTCCGCTGTTGCTGCGTGCAGCGCCACGCATCGCCGCAGCCCTGCATCGCAAACCCAATCAGGAAGCGCAGATCGAAAAAATCAGCGCGCTCAATGCCGACCTCAACCAACACGTAGTGATTTGCGGCTACGGCCGTGTCGGCCAATCGATCGGGCGGTTCATGAGCAATGCCAGACAACCTTACATCGCCCTGGACAACGACCCGGTGCGCGTACAGGAAGCCACCCATGGCGAAAGTGACGTGCATTATGGCGACTCGGCGCGTGGCGACCTGCTGACCGCCGTCGGCCTGCCGCGTGCGCGACTGTTGGTGATCGCCGTGGATCAGAGCGATGTCGCCCTGCGCATCCTCAAGGAAGCCCGGCGGCTGAATGCCCATGTGCCGATTCTGGTGCGCACCCGCGACGACAGCCAGTGGGCCGAACTGAAAGCCGCCGGCGCCAATGAAGTGGTGCCGGAGCTGTTGGAGTCAAGCCTGATGCTCGCCTCTCACGCGTTGATCATGCTCGGATTGCCCGCGCATAAAGTGCAGGAACAAGTCGATCAGGTGCGCATTGACCGCTATCGCCTGCTGCACGGTTTTTATCCCGGTACCGACGATGCCGAGACTTAATCCTGGCTCACCGCGCCGATCTTGTGCAGCGACAGGTCGGCGCCGTAATACTCTTGTTCCTGGCTCAGGCGCAGACCATGCAATGCCTTGATCATGCCGTAGACGACGAAGCCGCCGACCAGCGCCACCGCGACGCCGAGCCCCGTGCCGATCAACTGGCTGATCAGGCTGACACCGCCGATACCGCCGAGCGCGGTCTGGCCGAAAATCCCGCAGGCGATGCCACCCCACACGCCGCACAAGCCGTGCAATGGCCATACACCCAGCACATCGTCGATGCGCCACTTCACCTGAGCGGCGGTAAAGCACCAGACAAACAGTGCGCCGGCGATCGCCCCGGTCAGCAGCGCGCCGACCGGATGCATCAGATCGGAACCGGCACAGACCGCCACCAACCCGGCCAGCGGGCCGTTGTGCAGAAAGCCTGGGTCATTACGCCCGACGATCAGCGCCGCCACCGTGCCGCCAACCATCGCCATCAGCGAGTTGACCGCGACCAGGCCACTGACGCCCTGCAGCGTCTGCGCACTCATCACGTTGAAGCCGAACCAGCCGACAATCAGAATCCACGAGCCCAGTGCCAGGAACGGAATGCTCGACGGTGCGAACGCCACCAGACGCCCATCGCGGTAGCGGCCATTGCGCGGACCGAGCAGCAACACGGCCGCCAGCGCCAGCCAGCCACCCATGGCATGCACCACCACGGAACCGGCAAAGTCATGGAACGCGGCGCCGAACTGCGCCGTCAGCCAGGCTTGCAGGCCGTAGTTGCCGTTCCAGATCATGCCTTCGAAGAACGGATAAATGAACGCGACGATCAGCGCCGTGGCGCACAACTGCGGAACGAAACGTGCGCGCTCGGCGATACCGCCGGAAATGATCGCCGGGATCGCCGCGGCAAACGTCAGCAGGAAGAAAAACTTCACCAGTCCGTAACCGTGATCGGCGCTCAGCACCGCTGCCGGTTGCATGAACGTCACACCGTAAGAGATCCAATAGCCTATAAAGAAATAGGCCAACGTGGAGACGGCGAAATCACTGAGGATCTTCGCCAGCGCGTTGACCTGGTTTTTCTGCCGGACCGTTCCGACCTCCAGAAAGGCGAAACCGGCGTGCATCGCCAGTACCATGACGGCACCGATCAGAATGAACAAGGTATTGGAACTGTGAACCAGCGTGTCCACAGCGCTTTGCAGATTTTCCATAAGCAGGCAGACCTAACGGCAGAAAAGGCACCAAAGCGGTTCATGCGCACAATTCATGCACCAAGTTGCAACCAGGCGGGCACCGAATGGGATCTTCAGCGAACTGCTTTGGCGCATCAGGTCGATGTGCTGACACGAACCGCGATCATTCGGGACAAGGTTTCCCGTGGCGTACGCCCGGCAACAGCGCACAATGGCCGAGCGACGCACCACAACACAGCAATTGTCGTACCAGTCATTTCTACTGAACCTTCGCGCAAGGCTCATACTCGAACGCTTCAGACGTCACTACGGAGATCCACCCCATGGCCAGCATCAAGGCAAAGACTGCTCAAGACATCCTGATGAACGACTTCCAGACCCTGGTCGCCGACACCGAGCGTTTGCTCGAGCACACCGCCACCCTGGCCGGTGATCAGGCCGATGAGCTGCGTGCGCAGATCCACGACAGCCTGTTGCGTGCCCGCGAAACCCTGAAACTGACCGAAGACAGCCTGCGCGAACGCGGTCAGGCCGCTGTGACCGCCACCGAAGAATACGTGTCGGCCAACCCATGGCAGTCGGTCGGTATTGCCGCTGGCGTGGGCTTTCTGATTGGCCTGCTGGCCACTCGGCGCTGATCATGTCGATCGGTGAATCCGGCCCGACTGCGGGCACCGCCTCTTCCACGCGACGCCTGGGCGCCGCCGTTCTGGGTCTGCTGCACAGTCATGTCGAATTGTTCGGCATCGAATTGCAGGAGCAGAAATCCCGCACTGTCAGCCTGTTGCTGTTCGCCGGGCTGGCGCTGGTCTTTGCCCTGTTGCTGCTGGTGGGGTTATCGACGCTGGTGATGATTCTGTTCTGGGATACGTATCGCCTGGCCGCCATTATCGGGCTGTGCGTTTTTTATACCCTGGCCTCGATCTTCTGCGGACTGCGCCTCAAGGCGGCCATATTCGATGAGTCCTCGCCTTTCCACGGCACGCTCGAAGAGCTGGCCAACGACCGGGAGCGCCTGCTGCCATGAGTCATCCTCAATTGCCGCATAACAGCTCACGCCGAGAAATGCGCAAGGCGCTGATTCGCCTGCGCATGGAAATGCATCGCCAGGAAATCCGCCATGAGGCCGGGCAGGTTCTGCAGCCTTTGCAGCGCGTGCGCGGCATGACGCAGGGTCTGCACAGCGGCTTCGGTATCAAACACGCGCCATTGTGGGGCGTGGCTGCCGTTACGCTGCTGGGCTTTCTCACCGGCAAAGGCGCGAAAAGCGGCGGCGCCGGTGGGGTCAGCCGCTTGATCCGGCTCGGCACCACGCTGGGGCCGCTGATCAAACTGGTCATGCAGAGTTCGGCTAAACGTTGAAGTGATCCATCTGGCTACATTCTTGCACTGACGGCGGGATGAATCTGTTATCCGCAGGTTCAATCCCGCACGCCTACGCGGCCATCGGGGTTCATCAAAACAAGAACCAAGGAGGCCCCGTGATCGACGGGCAACCGCTCGCCTGCTTTCAACCGTTCATCGATACCGCCACCGGACTGATTGCAGGCGTCGAAGCGCTGGGTCGCCTGCGCCAGGCCGACGGCCAACTGGCTTCGGTCGGGCCGTTGTTCGCCGATCCGCGTACGCCCGCGATTGCCCTGCGCCGCCTCGACCGACAGATCCGTGACAACGCTTTGAGCCGCCTGCACGAAGCGCCATCCGACTGGTTTCTCAGCCTGAACATGTCGCCACGCTGGATCAGCCGCCTGCGCGCCGGCCAAGCGTTGCCCAGCCTCGGGCAACTGGCGCGACACGCGGTCGACCCGCAGCGCATCGTCTTCGAAATTACCGAGCTGGGCGGCAATGACCAACGCCTGGCCGAGGTGGTCGCGCGTTATCGCGAGGCCGGTGCCAGAATCGCCATCGATGACTTCGGTGCCGGTTATTCCCAGCTCGATCGGGTGCTGGCATTGCAACCGGACATTCTCAAACTCGACATGCGCCTGTTTCAGGCCGCAGCCTTGGGAGGGCCGAGCAGTGACGTGGTCAAGGCGCTGGCGCAAATGGCCGAGAAGACCGGCTGCTGGATCATTGCCGAAGGTGTCGAAACCGAAGCGCAGCTCAATTTTGCGCTGGAATGCGGGTCGCGCTACGTGCAGGGTTTTCTCTTCGCCCGGGCGCAAGAGGCGTTCTTCCCCACTGATGCGTTTGTGCAGCGGTTCGCCGAACTGCGTCAGCGCTATGTGCGGCAGAAACTCGCCGAGCGCGGGCGGCTGATGCAGATGCGCCAGCAACTGGCCGAACTGATGTCGATCCTGCAAGCCTGGGCGCAGGCCCACGCACCATTGAGCGCGCTGCCACAACTGGACGCCTTCCCGTGGCTGCTGCGCTTTTATCAATGCGATCGCCATGGCACGCAACTGACGCCGAACCTGGAGTGGCGCCAGCATCGCTGGGTCGCCGACAACCGATACCTGGGCCACAACTGGTCGTGGCGCCCGTACTTCTACCATCTGCTCGCCGAAGGCTGGGAGGAGCGCCGTTTGACCCTGTCCAGCACTTACCGCGATGCCACCAGCAACCAGTATTGCCTCACCGCCGGGCAGTTTTTCGACAACGGCGAGCGCTTGTTGCTGATCGACATCGACGCTGCCGGCTTGTAGTTCCGCTTGCAGGCGCGTGCGCGAACCGGGAAGCTAACGGCCAACATTCCAGTTTTCCTGACGGAGAGAAACAGCCTTGGATTGGCACACCCTGCTCAACCGCGAACGTCTCGGCAAGCCGCTGCACAGCCCGCAAGAACTCGGCCGCAGCCCTTTTCACAAAGATCATGACCGGATCATCTTCTCCGGCGCCTTCCGCCGCCTCGGGCGCAAGACCCAAGTGCACCCGGTCACCAGCAACGATCACATTCACACGCGCCTGACCCACTCGCTGGAAGTCAGCTGCGTCGGCCGCTCGCTGGGCATGCGCGTCGGTGAAACCCTGCGCAGCGCGCTACCCGAATGGTGCGACCCGGCCGACCTCGGCATGGTCGTGCAATCGGCGTGTCTGGCCCACGACATCGGCAACCCGCCTTTCGGCCATTCCGGCGAAGACGCCATCCGCCACTGGTTCCAGCAGGCCGCCGGACGCGGCTGGCTCGACGGCATGAGCGAAGCCGAACGCGGCGACTTCCTTAACTTTGAAGGCAATGCCCAAGGCTTCCGCGTCCTTACGCAACTGGAATACCACCAGTTCGACGGCGGCACCCGCCTGACCTACGCGACCCTCGGTACCTACCTGAAATACCCGTGGACTGCACGCCACGCCGACTCGCTGGGCTATAAGAAACACAAATTTGGCTGCTACCAGAGCGAACTACCCCTGCTTGAGCAGATCGCCCACAAACTCGGCCTGCCGCAAATCGAAGATCAGCGCTGGGCGCGCCATCCATTGGTGTATTTGATGGAAGCCGCCGATGACATCTGCTACGCGCTGATCGATCTCGAAGACGGCCTCGAAATGGAGCTGCTGGAATACGCCGAAGTCGAAGCGCTGCTGCTCGGCCTGGTCGGCGATGACCTGCCGGAAACCTACCGCCTGCTCGGCCCGCAGGACTCGCGCCGACGCAAACTGGCAATCCTGCGCGGCAAAGCCATCGAGCACCTGACCAACGCCGCCGCACGCGCCTTCGTCGAACAGCAGGACGCACTGCTCGCTGGCACCCTGCATGGCGACCTGGTCGAACACATGCACGGCCCGGCCAAACGCTGCGTACTGAACGCCAAAGACATCGCACGCAAGAAAATCTTCCAGGACAAACGCAAGACCCTGCACGAAATCGGCGCCTACACCACCCTGGAAATCCTCCTCAACTCCTTCTGCGGCGCCGCACTGGAACAACACAACGGCCGCACCCCGTCCTTCAAAAGCCGGCGCATCCTCGACCTGCTCGGCAGCAACGCCCCCGACCCACAAGGCTCGCTACACACCTCATTCCTGCGCATGATCGACTTCATCGCCGGCATGACCGACAGCTACGCCAGCGACATGGCCCTGGAAATGACCGGACGCTCCAGCCATTGAGCCTTGTGCGCGCCCTGAAAAGATCAACAGCCCCTCACCCTAACCCTCTCCCGGAGGGAGAGGGGACTGATCGTGGTGGATGCGATAGATGCGCCAACGGCGATACCGAGTCGAATGCACAATTTGAAAAGCCCAAAGATCGGCTCCCTCTCCAGGGGGAGAGGGCTGGGCGGGCGGCGTTCCGATGAGGGGCAGCCACACCAAAAATCCAAAGCCAACCACCCGCTTCTAACCACTCAACAATGAGCGTTAGCTCGCGTGCTCTTGATCTTGATCTTGATCTTGCCTAACCGCGACATCGGAAGGCTGAGTGGAGGGATCGATCCGGGCGTGGGAGCGCAGCGACCGTCTGGCGCAGCCAGACACAGCGGAAGTAGGTGCAGCGAAGCAAACCGTAGCCGCTGCGCCCGGATCGATCCCGCAGCGAAGGGACCCGAGCCTGCGAGGGCCGAACGCAGGAGCAAGCCTTTTTGGGTACTTTTTCGGCGTCTGGAAAAAGTGCCTCGCCGTAAGGGCGAAACCATAAGAAGCCGTTACCGCAGCAACGGATATGCCCCCAAATAAACCCCACACACCCGCAACTTTAAACAATAAAAAAACGCGATCCCCCGCCAACACTTACCACTCGTTCAAGCCAAACTAAAAGCCCATCCCGATCCTGCACTTCCTTACGCCAAACCCAGTTCAACTGTAGTCCGCTTCCTCAATGATTGTAGGACTTATCCGATACCATGACGCAGACCCCGTCACTCCCTGCGAGTGCTCATGCAACTGAGCTAAGGTGCGCGCTTTATTCGTGTTCGCATGGGATTTGATTATGAACTCCGTATTTATTGTCGACGATCACCCGGTCATCCGTCTCGCCGTTCGAATGCTGCTCGAACATGAAGGTTACAAGGTCGTCGGCGAGACCGACAACGGAGTCGATGCCATGCAAATGGTCCGCGAATGCATGCCCGATCTGGTCATCCTCGACGTGAGCATTCCCAAGCTGGACGGCCTGGAAGTACTGGCGCGCTTCAACGCCATGGGCTCACCGCTGAAAATCCTGATCCTGACCGCACAGTGCCCGACCCTCTTCGGCATTCGCTGCATGCAATCCGGTGCCTCAGGCTATGTCTGCAAACAGGAGGACCTGAGCGAACTTGTCAGTGCGATCAAAGCGGTACTTTCCGGATACAACTACTTTCCCAGTCAAGCGTTGAACCCCGTTCGCAATGACGACGTTCGTTATGCCGAACTTGAACTGTTCAAATCCGTTAATGATCGCGAGTTGATGGTCTTGCAACTTTTTGCCCAGGGCCGCACCAACAAGGAAATCGCCAAGGGCATGTTTCTGAGCAATAAAACCGTTAGCACTTACAAGAAGCGCCTGATGCAAAAACTCAAAGCCAAATCCCTTGTAGAACTTATCGAGATGGCCAAACGCAACGCACTCGTGTGAGAGCCAGCATGCCCAGTCGTTTGAAGGACTATCTAATCGCGTTGAGCGCAGGACTGTTACTGAGCGCAAACGTCTTTGCCCTGCCCGTCTCCTCGCCGGACTACGCCTTGCTCAGCCGGTCGGCGAGCGATGCGGTGACGGTGATGCTCGACCGGCCGCAGCGGCAGTGGCTGCTTGAACGCAACGAACTGGTGCTGGGCACCTCGGCGCCCGACTATCCGCCCTTTGACATGACGGTCAGCGGCAAGGATTACGAAGGCCTCACTGCCGACTACGCCGGACTGCTGGGCCAGGCCACCGGTCTGCCGATCCGGGTGCAGCGCTTCCCTTCGCGCGATGCAGCGATTCGCGCCTTGCTCGATGGCCAGGTCGACCTGCTCGGGACCGCCAACGGCTTCGAAGCCAGCAACGCCAACCTCGCCCTGTCGACCCCTTACGCTTTTGATCAACCGGTGCTGGTCACCCGCGAGGACGAAACCCGCTCGCTCAGCGAAGGCCTCGCCGGGCTGCGGCTGAGCATGGTCTATCACTATCTGCCATTGCCCGAAGTTAAGGCGCTGTATCCGAAAGCGCTCATCACCTGCTATCCCTCCTACCAGAACGCAATCAACGCGGTGGCGTTCGACCAGGCCGATGTGTTTCTCGGCGATACCCTTTCCACCCACTACATGATCAACAAGGGCTACCTGAACAACGTGCGCATGGCCAACTTCGGCAAGCAGGAAGCCCAGGGCTTCAGCTTCGCCGTGCGCCGCAACAACCCGCAACTGTTGAACATCATCGACCGTGCGCTCAAAGCCGTGCCGGCCAGTGAACGTGACAGCATTGCCAAACGCTGGAGCGCCGGTAGCAATCTGCTGCTCAGCGAGCAGAAACCGCAACTGACTGAACGCGAAGAAGCCTGGCTCAAACAGCATCCGGTGGTCAGCGTGGTGGTCAACGAGGCGTTTGCACCACTGACGTTTTTCGATAACGACGGCAATTTTCGCGGCATCAGCGCCGACCTGCTCGAGCTGATCCGCCTGCGTACCGATCTGCGTTTCGAGATCCGGCGCAGTCGTAACGACGCGGAAATGATCGAGCAGATTGATCGCCATCAAGCCGATCTGATCGCCGCGCTGCTGCCGTCGGAAGAACGCGAGAAACACCTGAGCTTCAGTCGGCCCTATCTGGAAAACTCCTACGTGTTGCTCACGCGCAAAAGCGCCGACGGCCCGACCAATCTCGGCCAGTTGCGCGGCAAGCAATTGGCAATTGCCCAGGGCAATCCAATGGTGGACTACCTGCGCGAGGAATATCCGCGCATCCATCTGATTGAAACCGCGGACACCTTCAGTGCAGTGTCGCTACTTGCCGAAGGCCGGGTCGACGGCGCGGTGAACTCGCTGGTCATCGCCAACTACTTCATTTCCTCGCGGATCTTCAATCAGCCGCTGCAGATCACTACCACCATTGGTACGAGTCAGGCCGCATTTTCGCTGGCGACGGCGCGTGACAACACCGAGCTGACCTCGATCATCAACAAGGCGCTACTGAGCATCGCACCGGATGAACTGGGCGTTATCAATGGCCGGTGGCGCGGTTATTCCACCGCCTCACAGAACATCTGGCACAACTACCAGCGCCTGTTTTATCAGGTCATTCTCGGCGCATGTCTGCTGTTGTTACTGCTATTGGCCTGGAACGCCTACATGCGCCACCAGATCAAACAGCGCCAGGCCGCCGAACGCGCGCTGAACGATCAACTGGAGTTCATGCGTTCACTGGTCGACGGCACGCCGCATCCGATTTACGTGCGCGACCGCCAGGGCTTGCTGCAAAGTTGCAACGAAAGCTACCTCGAAGCATTTGCTGCCAAGCGTGAGGACGTGATTGGCAAAAGCGTCATTGAAGGCACCCTGAGCAATGCTTTCGAGGCCCACGCCTTTCACGCCGATTACCAGCGAGTGGTTGCCGAAGGCACGCCGATGGTGGTCGACCGGCCGTTGCACATCGGCAACCGGCGCCTGACGATCTACCACTGGATATTGCCGTACCGCGATTCCAGCGGCGCTGTACAGGGCATCATCGGCGGCTGGATCGACATCAGCGAGCGTCGTCAATTGTTCGATGAACTGCGCGCGGCCAAGGAGCAGGCGGACGAGGCCAACCGGGCGAAAAGCACCTTTCTGGCGACCATGAGCCATGAGATCCGCACACCGATGAACGCGGTGATCGGCATGCTCGAACTGACCCTCAAACGCATGGATCAACAACACCCGGATCGTTCTTCGATCGATACCGCCTACCATTCGGCCAAGGATCTGCTCGGTTTGATCGGCGACATTCTCGACATCGCGCGCATCGAATCCGGGCGCCTGAGCCTGTGCCCGGAGCGGGTCAATCTGGTCGACACCGTGGCATCGGTCACGCGCATTTTCGACGGCCTCGCCCGGCAGAAAAACCTCGTCCTGCAAACCCTGCTCAATCCACCGGAGCTGGCCGTCGATGTCTATCTCGACCCACTGCGTTTCAAGCAGGTGCTGTCGAATCTGGTCAGCAACGCGATCAAATTCACCGAGCAGGGCCAGGTCAGGATCACCCTTGATCTGATGAACACCGAAGCGCCAGGCCGCGCGCTGATGCAGTTGACCGTGCAGGACAGCGGCGTCGGTATCAACGCCGAGGACCAGCAACGCCTGTTCGCGCCATTTGCCCAGGCACAGAACAGCCATCGACAAAGCCGAAGCGGCGCCGGTCTGGGCCTGGTGATCAGTCGTAACCTGTGCGAAATGATGGGCGGCCAGTTGCAATTAAGCAGCCAGCCGGGAATCGGCACTCAGGTGTGTATCACGCTGGCTGTGGAAACCTTGCCGGCACAGGTGAGCGCCGGCAAAAACGAAGCTGCGATCAAAAAAGCGCGAACGCCTTTATGCGTGCTGGTGGTGGATGACCACCCGGCCAATCGCCTGCTGATGTGCCAACAGCTGGAATTTCTCGGCCATCGCTTCAGCGTTGCCGAAAACGGCTGCGTCGGTCTGCAATTGTGGCAGGCAGGCCACTTCGATCTGGTAATTGTCGATTGCAACATGCCGCTGATGAACGGCTATGAGCTGACCCGCGCCATTCGCCAGCATGAAATGCAGACGCGTTGTCCACCCTGCACGGTATTGGGCTTTACCGCCAATGCGCAACCGGAAGAGGTCCAGCGTTGCAAGCAGGCAGGCATGGACGATTGCCTGTTCAAGCCGCTGAGTCTCAGCCTGCTCAGTGAATGGGTCGACGGCATCACCCCGGCGTCGTCAGGCCTGGCGTTCGATGTGCAAAACCTCGACACGCTGACCGGCGGCAACCCGACACAGACCCGTCGCCTGGTCGCCGAGTTGCTCAAGAGCAGTCGTCTTGACCGCCAGGAGTTGCTGGCGTTATCGCCGGAGCGTGACCGTGCGGCGCTGGCGGAGGTCGCGCACAAGATCAAGGGCGCCGCGCGGATCGCTCAGGCCAAACGCGTCATCGAATGTTGCGAAGCCCTCGAACAGGCTTGCATCAACGCGGCGCCAGCCGATGAGCTTGCCCGCCATTGCGAAGCGAGCGATCAGGCGATGCTCGAACTGGAGCAGGCTTTGCAACAACAATTGACACTGTCGGAGCAAAGCACAATGAGCTCGCCTTAACTATGCTGGGTGCTGAGCAGTGAGTTAACCATCATGGAGAGCCAGAAATGCCCAGCCCACTGCGCCCGGAGCAACGCCGGTTACCGCTGCACGTCCACATCAGCGTCATGTTCACCTGCCTGCTGCTGCTCACCGGGGTCGTGCTGGGGCTTTTCAATTACCGCCAGACCACGCAGATCATCCTGTCGAGCAGCGAGAAACTGTTCAACCGCATCGAACAGGATGTGCGTCTGGACATGGCCGCCACCTATCAACCGATCCGCCATCTGCTGAGCCTGCTGGCCGGTGATCCGGCCGCGCAGGCAGTCAACCTCGAGCAACGCCTGCCCTTGCTGCGACCGTTCAGCCAGTCGCTGACGGACAACCCAAGCCTGGCCTCGCTGTACCTGGGTTATGCCAACGGCGACTTTTTCATGGTGCGGCCATTGCGCAGCGCCGCCATCAAGACCTTGCTCAAAGCGCCCGAGGCCGCTGCGTTTCAGGTCTGGAGCATCGAGCACGATGCGCAGGGCAACCTGCACTCGCAGTCGCTGTTTTTCGACCCGGCACTGCTGCCGGTCGGCCGTCAGGACAACCTCGCCGACCGCTACGATCCGCGCAGTCGCGCCTGGTTCACTCAGGCGCGCGAGCGAAACGAGCAGATCACCACCGAACCCTACGTATTTTTCTCCACACACAATGTCGGCACCACCCTGGCCCGACGCAGTGGCGACAACGTCGTGATCGGCGCCGACCTGACACTGGTCGCCCTGTCGGCAACCTTGAGCAAGCATGTGGTCACGCCGTCCACCGAGATCGCCCTGTTCGATGCAGACGGCAATGCCGTGGCCTACCCCGACAGCCAACGCCTGATCGTGGAGGGCAGCGCGGCCAGCCTGGCCAAGGCCGCCGATCTGAGCCCAGCCCTGCATGCACTGCTGACGGGGGACCAGACCAGCAATCGCGTAAGCGCCGAAGGCCGCCAGTGGATCGTCGCCCGCAGCACCGTCGAGGAAGGCGGGCCAAAGGGCTTGCAACTGGCGCTGCTGGTGCCAGAAGACGAATTGCTCGTCGATGCCTACCGCTTGCGCTGGCAAGGCGCGCTGATCACCTTGGCGATCCTGCTGCTGTGCCTGCCGTTGGGCTGGGTGATTTCCCGGATTCTGGTCAAGCCTTTGCACGCGCTGGTCAAGGAGGCCGACGCGATCCGTAGTTTCAATTTCGACTTTCCCTCGGCACGCCGCTCACCGGTGCTCGAAGTCGATCAGTTGAGCGTGTCGATGGCGCGGATGAAAGACACCTTGGCGAGTTTTTTCCGCATCACCGACACCCTCGGCGCGGAAACGCGCTTCGCCTCTCTGTTGCAACGGGTGCTGTTCGAAACGGTGCAGATCGCCCAGGCGCAGGCCGGACTGATTTACCTGCGCGAAAGCGACAGCACACGCATGGAGCCCTACGGGCTGGTCATCGATGGCGCGCCCCAGGCACTGGAAACTTTCGCGATACAGGGCCACGACCTGCAGCACAGCAACGGCCCCGAGTGGTTCGAGCAATTGATCAGCGCCAACAATGTCGTCAGCCATCTGGGTTTCGATCAGGCCGGGGATCTGCAAAGAGTCCTGCTGGCGATGCAATCACCGCGCATCCATCTGATCGGCATCCGTCTGCACAACCGCCATGACGAAACCATCGGACTGCTGATTCTGCTGGTCAATGACAGCGGCACCACGGCCGATCTGGAAAAACTGCGACCGGACCGTATCGCCTTCTTGCAGGCCGTTTCCGGAGCCGCCGCAGTGAGCATCGAGAGCCAGCGCCTGCAAGCGCGGCAGAAACAACTGCTGGATGCGTTCATTCAATTACTGGCAGGCGCCATCGATGCGAAAAGCCCCTACACCGGCGGGCATTGCCAGCGCGTGCCGGAGCTGACACTGATGCTGGCTCAGGCGGCAGCGGCCAGCGATGCGCCGGCCTTCCGTGCCTACCAGCCCAGCGAAGATGAATGGGAAGCCCTGCACATCGCCGCGTGGTTGCACGACTGCGGCAAGGTAACAACGCCGGAATACGTGGTCGACAAGGCCACCAAACTGGAAACCATCAACGACCGCATCCACGAAATCCGCACGCGTTTCGAAGTACTCAAGCGCGATGCCTGGGTCAGCTATTGGCAGGCACTTGCCATGGGCGGCGATGAGTCCGCCCTGGCGGGCCTGCGCGACACGACGCTGGCAACGCTGGATGACGATTTTGCGTTTGTCGCGCGTTGCAACCTGGGCAGCGAGGCCATGGCTGACGCCGATCTGCAACGCCTGAACACACTGGCGCAGCGCACCTGGATGCGTACGCTGGATGATCGTCTGGGCGTTTCGTGGGAGGAGAACCGGCGGCAGGCACACACACCCGCGCCAAGCTTACCGGTCCGGGAAAAGCTGTTGGCGGACAAGCCCGAACATCTGCTCGAACGCGACCCCAACGAGTTGATTCCGGAAGACAATCCGTGGGGTTTCAAGCTCGATGTGCCGCGCTACAAATACAATCGCGGCGAACTGTACAACCTGAGCATCAGCCGCGGCACGCTGACCCGCGAGGAGCGCTATGTGATCAACCACCACATGGTGCAGACGATCATGATGCTCAGCCACCTGCCCTTTCCCGGCCACCTCGAGAGCATTGCCGAAATCGCCGGCGGCCATCACGAAAAAATGGACGGTACCGGCTACCCGAAACGTCTCAAGCGCGAAGAAATGAGCCTGCCGGCGCGGATGATGGCGATTGCCGATATCTTCGAAGCACTGACCGCGGCCGATCGCCCGTACAAGAAAGCCAAGACCCTGAGCGAAGCCTTGGCGATCATGGCCACCATGTGCCGCGAAGCGCATATCGATGCACAGCTGTTTGGCCTGTTCATCAGCGAAGGTGTGTATCGGCAGTACGCCGAGCGTTTTCTCGACCCGGCGCAGATCGACAGCGTCGACCCGGCCAGCCTGTTGCTCAAGGCTGGCCTCGATCCGTGATCAGCAGTCGGTCAGACGCAGGAAAATTGCCGCCAGTTGCTCGATGCCGGCCTGATCGTGCGCAGCGAAACGCGCAAGTGTCGGGCTGTCGAGATCAAGCACACCGATCAGGCGACCGTCCTTGACCAGCGGCACGACCAGTTCGCTGTTCGACGCGCTGTCACAGGCGATATGACCGGGAAAAGCATGCACGTCCTCGACGCGTTGGGTTTGCCGGGTGGCCGCTGCCGCACCGCACACGCCGCGACCGAACGGAATGCGCACGCAAGCGATCTGGCCCTGAAACGGGCCAAGCACCAGTTCTTCGTTGCGATTGAGGTAAAAACCGGCCCAGTTCAGGTCATCGAGCTGGTTGAACAGAAATGCCGAAAACTGCGCGGCGTTGGCGATAAAATCGCGCTCGTCCGCCAGCAGCGATTCCAGTTGTGCCGCCAACAAGCCATAGCCTTCAAGGCCCTGGCCACTTTGTTGCAAATCGATCATGCCTTGTGCTCCAGCAATTTCAGGCCCACCCAATAGCGGGCAAATTGATACGCGCAACGCCCGTTGCGATTGCCGCGGCCGGTGGCCCAGCGCACGGCGAGGATGTCCAGCGCTTCGTCACGCTGCCAGCTCAGGCCGGCCTTGGCCGCCAACTGGCCGATCCAGTGTTCGACGACGTTGAGGAAATGTTCTTGGGTAA
This sequence comes from Pseudomonas granadensis, assembly GCF_900105485.1. Taxonomy (GTDB): domain Bacteria; phylum Pseudomonadota; class Gammaproteobacteria; order Pseudomonadales; family Pseudomonadaceae; genus Aquipseudomonas; species Aquipseudomonas granadensis. The sequence goes on from NZ_LT629778.1 coordinate 3,744,215, forward strand.
ACGGGTAGAACGACAGCCACAGGCCGAAACGGTCCGACAACGCGATCTTGTCTTCAACGGCTTCGCTGGGATGCAGTTCTCCACCGACGCGTTTCCAGTTTTCGTTGTCGCTTTCCTTTTCCGGCACCAGATGGCGACGGTTCGAGGTGGCGTACAGCAAAACGTTGTCCGGCGCCTGCTCGAGCGAGCCATCGAGCACGCTTTTCAGCACGCGATAATCGCCTTCGCCGGATTCGAACGACAGGTCATCGCAAAACAGCACGAAGCGTTGCGGCAGTTTGGCGATCTGCTCGACCACTCGTGGCAGGTCTGCCAGATGGTCACGCTCGATCTCGATCAGGCGCAGGCCCGCTGCGGCGTGCTCCGCCAGCAGCGCGCGCACCAGCGACGACTTGCCGGTACCGCGCGAGCCCCAGAGCAACGCATGGTTGGCCGGCATGCCATCGAGAAATTGCTGGGTGTTGCGGCCCAGTTGGTCCAATTGCCGGTCGACACCGATCAGGTCCGACAAGCGCATGTCGAGGCTGACTTCCAGCGGCAGCAGATAACCGCTGCGCCCGTCGCGCTGCCAGCGCGCGGCCAGGCAGGTGCCCCAGTCGATCACCGGCCGTGGCGCCGGCAACAACGGTTCGATGCGCGCCAGAACCGACTCGGCGCGTTCAAGAAAAGCATTCAATCGGGAATCCACGTCTTCTCCTCGGGCACGTTCACAGTGATGATGACGATCCAGCGACGACACACAGACCCAAATCACCCGAGCAAGCCTTGTTACAAGGCGATTCGGGAACCTCGGTATCCATACATGATCGACTATGCTTGAGCAGCGAAGGGAAACGGAAGTGGTTCAACACCCCATGGATATCAAATTCACCCACCGGCTGTCGTTCAAACAAGCCAGGCTTACCGTGCTGGTCGGGTTCATTCTGGGCACGCTGCTCAGCCTGCTGCAAATCGGCATCGATTATGCCAGCGAAGACGCCTCCATCAACCGTGAAATCCTGTCGCTGCTGGAAATCAGCCACAATCCGGCCTCGCGCATCGCCTACAACATCGATGCCGAACTGGCGCAGGAACTGACCCTGGGCCTGTTGCGCTCGCCGGCGATCATCTCGGCGACGCTCACCGACAACAACGGCACGGTACTGGCCAACGTCAAGCGCCCGGAGCTGCAGAGCGGCTATCGGGTGATCAGCGATTTTCTGTTTGGCGCCAAGCGCCAGTTCGAGGATCGCCTGTATCTGGATCATCTGCCCAACGAATCGCTTGGCGTATTGAATCTGGAAGTCGACACCTACGCCTTCGGCAGTCGGTTCCTGCGCCGGGCCGAGATCACCCTGCTCAACGGTTTCGCCCGCAGCCTGCTGCTCACCGGCATTCTGCTTGCGCTGTTCTACGTGATGCTGACCAAGCCGTTGGTGCGGGTCATCCGCGAACTCAGCGGCCGCGACCCGCGCAGCGCCGAGCCGACCACGCTGGAATGCCCCGCTGGCCATGCCAACGATGAAATCGGCGTGCTGGTCAAAGTCGCCAATCAGCAATTCGAGAACATTGCCACCGAGATCCAGCAGCGGCGCAATGCGGAAAACCGTCTGACCGACTATCTCGGTCAACTGGAAAGCATCGTCTCGGCGCGCACTGCCGAACTCAAGGCCATCAACGCGCGGCTCAGCCAGTCCAACCAGGAACTGGAAGTCGCGCGCAGCACCGCGCTGGACATGGCCGAAGCGCGCTCGGCGTTTCTCGCCAACATGAGCCACGAAATCCGCACACCGCTCAACGGCCTGCTGGGGATGATCGCGCTGTCGCTCGACGGCCCGCTGAACGCCGAACAGCAGCAACAGCTCTCGATCGCCCACGACTCGGGCAAGGTGCTGGTCGAGCTGCTTAACGACATTCTCGACCTGTCGAAATTCGATGCCGGGCAACTGGAGCTCGAACACATCCCGTTCGACCTCGGCTCGCTGATCGAAGACACCGCCAACCTGCTGTCGCAGAACGCCGCGCCAAGCGTCGAGCTGACCTGCCTGATCGATCCGCACTTTCCGGCGCTGGTACTCGGCGACCCGACCCGGGTGCGGCAGATCGTCAGCAACCTGCTGTCCAACGCGCTGAAATTCACCCGCTTCGGCCGCGTCGACGTGCGCCTGTCGACTTACAGGGAGGGCGTGCGCATCGAAGTCTGCGACACCGGCATCGGCATCGCTCAGGAAGCGCAGTTGAAAATCTTCCAGCCATTCACCCAGGCGGGCGCCGGTATCACCCGCCAATACGGCGGCACTGGGCTGGGGCTGGCGTTGACTTACAACCTTTGCGAAGCGATGCAGGGCCGCCTGACGATCAGTTCCGAGATCGGTTTCGGCAGTCAGTTCTGCGCCGAGCTGCCCCTGCCCTGCCACACGCGTGCCCTGGCGCCGGCGCCGCTGCAAGGGAAGATTCTGGCCATTACCGCAGCCAGCAGTGGTCTGGCGGAACTGCTGCAAAGTCTGCTGCCGGTCTGGGGCCTGGAGTACACGCAGCGCACCATCGATGATTCGCTGCTGGGCCTGAAACCTGACGTGTTGATTACCGATTGCCCGGAGTGCCTGTTCGGGCTGCGACCGACCATCACCGCACCGATTCTGCTGGTGACGGCCTACGGCAGTTTCCTGCCGAGCGAAGAAGCCGCCGCCCTCGCCCCTCTGCAACAACAGGCACGCCCGTTGGCCCGTAACGCGCTGTACCAGAACCTGCGGCGAACTTTGCAGCCGGAAGTGATCGCGATCAACGATGCGCAGCAGGACGCATCGACCGCAAACACTCGCGGGCGGGTGTTGCTGGTCGAGGACAACCCGGTCAACCAGCTGGTGGCCAAGGGCATGCTCGGCAAGCTGGGTTGCGAAGTGGTCGTCGCCGCCCACGGTGCCGAAGCGCTGGATCAGCTTGAATTCAATGATTTCGATCTGGTGCTGATGGATTGCAACATGCCGGTCATGGACGGTTACGAAGCGAGCCGGCAGATCCGCCAGAGCGGACGCTGGCCGCAGCTGCCGATTGTCGCCCTGACCGCCAACGCCATGTCCGAGGAGCGCGAACGCTGCCGCGCGGCCGGCATGAGCGATTATCTGGCCAAGCCGTTTCGCCGCGAGGAGTTGGCGGCCCTGCTCGATCAGTGGGTGCCGCCTACCCCAGCGACTTGATCTGGCCCAACAAGTGGTCGAGGCCGTCGCGCAGTTGGTTGAGCCGGTCCAGGTCCACGCCGCTGTCGCATAACAGGCGGGCCTTCAGCGGCCCGACCTGTTCACGCAACGCCTGCCCCCCAGGCGTCAGGCTCAAGTGCACTTCACGTTCGTCGCGGGCCGAACGTTGGCGCTGCACCAGTTGCAATTGCTCCAGACGTTTCAGTAGCGGCGTTAACGTGCCTGAATCCAGCGCCAGACGTTCGCCCAGGGCTTTGACGGTCGGTTGCTGCGGCGCGGCGTCCTGCCATTCCCACAACACCAGCATCGCCAGGTATTGCGGGTACGTCAGGCCAAGCTGATCGAGCATCGGCTTGTAGGCGCGAATCACCCCTCGCGAAGCGGCGTACAACTTGAAGCACAACTGGCTGTCGAGCTTCAGCGAATCGAGCGGCAGACTGTTCATTTGAGCAGGGCTTCGATCTCGCGGCTCAGGTCCTGCGGCTTGGTTGCCGGGGCGAAGCGCTTGACCAACTGGCCGTCCATTCCTATCAGAAACTTGGTGAAATTCCACTTGATGCCTTGCGAGCCGAGCACACCGGGCGCGCGTTTCTTCAACTGCACGAACAACGGGTGAGCGCCGGCGCCGTTGACCTCGACCTTCTTGAACAGCGGAAAGCTGACACCAAAGTTCAGCTCGCAGAACTCGCTGATCGCGCCTTCGTTGCCTGGCTCCTGTTTGCCGAACTGGTTGCAGGGAAAGCCCAATACCACCAGACCCTGATCCTTGTAGGTCTGCCACAGCTCTTCGAGGCCTTTGTATTGCGGAGTGAAGCCGCATTTGCTCGCGGTGTTAACCACCAGCACCGCTTTGCCAGCGAAATCGGCCAGGGTCTTTTGCTCACCCTTGATGGTGGTGCACGGAATGTTCAGCAGGTTGTCGCTCATGAGTCGGGCTCCACGAAGGGTCGGCAAAAGCCAAACATAGCGAGCAATTCAATTGTACGCAATCTAATTACTCGATAAAAAGGCGACCCGGCGGTCGCCCTGTTGGTGCTTACTGGCGTGGTTCGAGATTCAGGCACACCGAATTGATGCAGTAGCGCAGGCCGGTCGGTGGCGGGCCGTCCGGGAACACGTGGCCCAGATGCGCATCGCAACGCGCGCACTTCACTTCGGTGCGGATCATGCCGTGGCTGGTGTCACGGATCTCGGTCATCGCACTTGCGCCGATCGGCTCATAAAAACTTGGCCAGCCGCAGCCGGAGTCGAACTTGGTCGTGGAATCGAACAGTGGCTCATTGCAGCAAACACAGTGATAGACACCGTCGGTTTTGGTGTCGTTGTATTTGCCGGAGAACGGGCGCTCGGTGGCACTGAGGCGACACACGTTGTACTGCTCTGGATCGAGCATGGCTTTCCATTCTTCCAGGGTTTTCTGCAACTTTTCCATCATCACACCTCAGCGGCTGAAAAAGCCCGATCTGTACCTTTTCCACGGATCGGGCGGCACGTATGATTGCGCCTCGTCACGCACCAGTCTGGCAGCCAGACCGGGCGCATTCAAACGGATTCTCCGAGCCATGGCTCGAGCGGTCCGCCTGTGTGAGGACGCAGGATTCCCAGTACGGTTGTCCATTCGCCGCCTGGATCGTTCATTTTCAGGATCACATCGCCATGCAGTTCAGCAAATCGAACAAGCTCGCCAACGTCTGCTACGACATTCGCGGCCCGGTGCTCAAGCACGCCAAACGTCTGGAAGAGGAAGGCCAGCGCATCCTCAAGCTGAACATCGGCAACCCGGCACCGTTCGGTTTCGAAGCGCCGGATGAAATTCTTCAGGATGTGATCCGCAACCTGCCGACCGCGCAAGGCTACAGCGACTCCAAAGGCCTGTTCAGTGCGCGCAAGGCCGTGATGCAGTATTACCAGCAGAAGAATGTCGAAGGCGTCGGCATCGAAGACATCTACCTGGGTAACGGCGTGTCCGAGCTGATCGTGATGTCGCTGCAGGCGCTGCTCAACAACGGCGACGAAGTGCTGGTGCCGGCCCCGGACTACCCGCTGTGGACCGCTGCCGTCAGCCTCGCGGGCGGTAACGCCGTGCATTACCTGTGTGACGAGGGCGCCGGCTGGTTCCCGGATCTGGCGGATATCAAGGCGAAGATCACCCCAAACACCAAAGCGATGGTGATCATCAACCCGAACAACCCGACCGGAGCGGTGTATTCGAAGGAAGTGCTGCTGGGCATGCTGGAAATTGCCCGGGCGCACAATCTGGTGGTGTTCTCCGACGAGATCTACGACAAGATCCTCTACGACGATGCCGTGCATGTCTGCACCGCGTCACTGGCGCCGGACCTGCTGTGCCTGACCTTCAACGGCCTGTCGAAGTCCTACCGCGTGGCCGGTTTCCGCTCGGGCTGGATTGCCATTTCCGGGCCGAAGCACAACGCGCAGAGCTACATCGAAGGCATCGACATGCTGGCCAACATGCGCCTGTGCGCCAACGTGCCGAGCCAGCATGCAATCCAGACCGCACTGGGCGGCTATCAGAGCATCAATGATCTGGTGCTGCCGCAGGGACGCCTGCTGGAACAGCGCAATCGCACCTGGGAACTGCTCAACGACATTCCTGGCGTGAGTTGCGTCAAGCCGATGGGCGCGCTGTATGCGTTCCCGAAAATCGACCCGAAAGTCTGCCCGATCCACAACGACGAGAAATTCGTCCTCGACCTGCTGCTTTCGGAAAAGTTGCTGGTCGTGCAAGGCACGGCGTTCAACTGGCCATGGCCCGACCACTTCCGTGTGGTCACCCTGCCCCGCGTCGACGATCTGGAAATGGCCATCGGCCGCATCGGCAACTTTCTCAAGTCCTACCGCCAGTAACTGGCCAGCAGTGCGCAACGGCCCAATGTTGCGCACTGTCTGATTCAGCAACACTTCTGCGTTCCGCCTGCGCACAGGCCTTCTACACTTGCGTTTCGTGCCCGCTGACAGCGTCCGGGGTAGTGGCGACGGGTCGCGGCTGCCCCTCATCCTTGTCCTGATCTGACGTGGGAAATGTGCCGGGTGCTGAAGAATACGCTGTAGGACACAGTTTGAAATAGTCACTCAGTTGAATCGCCCGGTGCAGCACCTTATATACCCCGCAGTACGCTACATCTTTAGCTTGAGGAGATTTCTACAACCATGATGCGCATCCTGCTGTTTTTGGCCACTAACCTGGCGGTCGTGCTGATAGCCAGCATCACCCTGAGCCTGTTCGGCTTCAACGGGTTCATGGCGGCCAACGGGGTCGACCTCGACCTCAGTCAGCTGCTGGTTTTCTGTGCCGTCTTTGGTTTCGCCGGCTCGCTGTTCTCGCTGTTCATCTCCAAGTGGATGGCGAAGATGAGCACGGGCACCCAGATCATCAGCCAGCCGCGCACCCGGCATGAGCAATGGCTGCTGCAAACCGTCGAGCAACTGTCCCGCGAAGCCGGGATCAAGATGCCCGAAGTGGGTATTTTCCCGGCCTACGAAGCGAACGCCTTCGCCACTGGCTGGAACAAGAACGACGCGCTGGTCGCGGTCAGCCAGGGCCTGCTCGAGCGGTTTTCGCCCGATGAAGTCAAAGCCGTGCTGGCCCACGAAATCGGCCACGTCGCCAACGGCGACATGGTCACGCTGGCGTTGATCCAGGGCGTGGTGAACACCTTCGTGATGTTCTTCGCACGGATCATCGGCAACTTCGTCGACAAGGTGATCTTCAAGAACGAAGAAGGCCAGGGCATCGCCTACTACGTAGCGACCATCGTCGCCGAACTGGTACTGGGCATTCTCGCCAGCGCGATTGTCATGTGGTTCTCGCGCAAGCGCGAATTCCGTGCCGATGAAGCCGGCGCCCGTCTGGCTGGCACCAACGCGATGATCGGCGCTCTGCAACGCCTGCGCGCCGAACAGGGCCTGCCGGTGCACATGCCGGACACCCTGAACGCGTTCGGCATCAACGGTGGCATCAAACAGGGCTTCGCCCGCATGTTCATGAGCCACCCGCCGCTGGAAGAGCGAATCGACGCCCTGCGTCGTCGCGGTTGATTTAACCGGTTGTAAAAGACAAGGCCCGCAGTGATGCGGGCCTTTTTGCGTTTTCCTGAATGTTTTTCGGCGCCTGATATGGCCTCATCGCGATGAGGCCGGAACTGCATGCATATAACTAACGGCTGTAAACCCGATATACCCGCTCCACCAACGACTTCACCCCCGCATCGGAAAACCTCGGACTCTCGGCCAACACATCCTGCTCTTCAAGCCTCTGCACCTGCCAGCCTTGACTGAACAACCGATGCACCTCTTGATTATCCACCGCAAACGGTGGCCCGGGCATTTGCGCCTGAGGGTAATCGAGGGTGATCAACAACCCCTGCACACCGGGCGCAAGGATTTGCTGGAGATGCGCCGCATAACGTTCACGCATCGGCGCCGGCAAGGCGATCAGCGCGGCGCGGTCGTACAACGCCGTGCAACCGGCAACGTCCTGCGCCGTCAGCGCAAAGAAGTCCCCGCACCACAACTCGATGGCATCACTGCGGTAAACCTTGAAAGCGCCCTCTTGGCTGATCTGCGGTTCAACCTGATGCTCGCTGAAAAAATCCTCGATCGCTTTTTCCGACAATTCAACTCCGAGCACTTGATGACCGCGCTCGGCAAGCCATAGCAAATCCAGGCTTTTTCCGCACAGCGGCACCAGCACGCGCGCCGAGGGCTCAATCGACAGGTCGGGCCAATAGCGTCGCAAATACGGATTGGCCTCGGGCTGATGAAAGCCGATCTGGTTCGAATCCCATTTCTTGTACCAAAACTCAGGCTGCATGCATCACTCCCGAAAAATCGATGAAAAACCGCGAAAACTTATATTAGATTCAAATCGGTCAACTGACCGAAGATGAGCCATCTTAACCCTCAGGAATCAACCATGTTGCCCAGCCTGTTCATTTCCCATGGCTCCCCGATGCTGGCCCTGGAACCCGGCGCCAGCGGCCCTGCATTGGCGCGACTGGCGGCCGAACTGCCTAAGCCCAAAGCCATCGTCATGGTTTCCGCGCACTGGGAAAGCCAGGAATTGTTGGTCAGCAGTCATCCGCAACCGGAAACCTGGCACGACTTCGGCGGTTTTCCCCGCGCATTGTTCGAGGTGCAATACCCGGCACCAGGCAATCCGCAACTGGCCGCTGAGGTCGCCGCCCTGTTGACTGCCAACCACCTGCCGGCGCGCCTCGACTCGCAACGCCCGTTCGATCATGGCGTCTGGGTGCCGCTGTCGCTGATGTATCCGCAAGCGGACATTCCGGTGGTACAGGTGTCTTTGCCGAGCCACGCGGGACCGGCGCTGCAAACGCGGGTTGGCCGAGCCCTGGCGAGCCTGCGCGATCAGGGCATTCTGTTGATCGGCTCCGGCAGCATCACCCACAACCTGCGCGAACTCGACTGGCATGCCGGCCCGGAAAGCGTCGAGCCGTGGGCACGGGAGTTCCGTGATTGGATAATCGACAGGCTGACAGCCGATGATGAGGCAGCGCTGCATGATTACCGCCAGCAGGCGCCGCATGCAGTGCGCAGTCATCCGAGTGATGAGCATTTGCTGCCGTTGTATTTTGCGCGGGGTGCCGGCGGTGAGTTCAGCGTGGCGCACAAGGGGTTCACGATGGGGGCGTTGGGAATGGATATCTATCGTTTTGGCTGACGCCATCGCCAGCAGGCTGGCTCCCACAGGGTTTTGTGTGAACCCGAAAGACAGGCAAAAAAAATCCCCGAACCAGTCGGGGATTTTTTATGTGCGATCAATCAGCCCGAGAGCGGATCAATCTTCGCGGTAGCGACGCAGCTTGAGCTGCTTGCCAGCAACGCGAGTGTCCTTCAGTTTGGTCAGGAGTTTGTCCAGACCATCTTCCGGCAGCTCGACGAGGCTGAAGCTGTCACGCACCTGGATGCGACCGATCGCTTCGCGGGCCAGGCCACCTTCGTTGAGGATCGCGCCCAGCAGGTTTTTCGCTGCGATACCGTCACGCGCGCCCAGCGCGGTACGGCAACGAGCACGGCCTTCGCCCAGAGGCATTGGCGCGCGACGCTCGCGGTCACCACGATCAGGACGATCACCGGAACGCTCAGGACGGTCGCCACGCGGTGCGTTGTTCGGCACCAGTGGACGCTCCTTCTCGATCGCCGCCAGGTTCAGCGCTTGACCGTTGGTGGCTTTGCGCAGCAGCGCTGCTGCCAGTGCACGTGGAGTGCAACCGATGTCGGCGGTCAGGCGATCGAGCAGATCACCGTGAGTCGACTCGGCATCGCCAACCAGCGGCGACAGGCTGTTGGTCAGTTTCTTGATGCGTGCATCGAGAACGGCCTGAGCGTCCGGCAGGCGGACTTCAGCAACCTTCTGACCGGTGACGCGCTCGATCACTTGCAGCATGCGGCGCTCACGCGGAGTCACCAGCAGCAGCGCACGACCTTCGCGACCGGCACGGCCGGTACGGCCGATACGGTGCACGTAGGATTCCGGATCGTACGGCATGTCAACGTTGAATACGTGAGTGATGCGCGGAACGTCCAGACCACGGGCAGCAACGTCGGTGGCGACAACGATGTCCAGACGGCCATCCTTGAGCGAGTCGATGACGCGCTCACGCTGGTTCTGGGCGATGTCACCGTTCAGCGCCGCGGCTTTGTAGCCTTTGGCGTCGAGGGCGCTGGCCAGATCCAGGGTCGCTTGCTTGGTGCGCACGAACATGATCAGTGCGTCGAAGTCTTCGACTTCCAGCAGGCTGAGCACGGCCGAGGTCTTCTGGTCAGCGTGAACCAACAGGTGAGCCTGTTCGATCGCGGTAACGGTCTGGGTCTTGGTCTGGATCTTGACGTGTTGCGGATCGCGCAGGTGGCGTTCGGCAATGGCGCGGATCGACTGCGGCAGGGTCGCCGAGAACAGAACGGTCTGACGGGTCGCTGGCAGAGCCTTGAAGATGACTTCCAGGTCATCCATGAAGCCCAGCTTCAGCATTTCGTCAGCTTCGTCGAGAACCAGATGGTTCACGGTCGACAGGACTTTCTCGTCGCGACGCAGGTGGTCACACAGACGACCCGGGGTAGCGACAACGATCTGTGCGCCATTACGGATAGCCTTGAGTTGCGGGCCCATCGGCGCGCCGCCGTAAACGGCCACGACAGTGACGCCTGGCATTTGCTTGGCGTAGGTTTCAAAAGCGGTTGCTACTTGCAGCGCCAACTCTCGGGTCGGCGCCAGGATCAGGGCTTGCGGTTCGCGCTTGGCAGGATCGATGCGGTGCAGAATAGGCAGTGCGAACGCGGCGGTTTTACCGGTACCGGTTTGCGCCTGGCCAATCATGTCCTGGCCGGCCATGATGATCGGGATCGATTGCTGCTGAATCGCCGAAGGCTCTTCGTAGCCAGTCGCTGCGACGGCTGCAAGAATATTCGGGTTGAGATTAAAAGCGGCGAATCCGCCGGTTTCCTGGGTCATGGGTCTGCCTCTAAGTGCATCCGCAAAGACCCATGCTCCAAAGCTGCGCATGCCGTGTTGAGACTCAAGAGTCGCCCTGGCAGCTTTGTCGGCGGGGATTTGCGAAAACGAATGAATGAAGATGAGTCGTCAAGGAAGAGCCCGCAGTGCGGACGTGCAGCCGAAGCTGACTTCGGGGAATTGCGCTACCTAAACGCGGCCCGGTTAAAGGCCGGCGCGCACTATACCGGATTTTGCCCGAAAAGGGAGCTTTTTTTATCGGCCAGATCGCTGTGTCAGCGCTGTGTAATAGGGTTTTGCAGATAATCGCGCCAGGGTCTATTTTGCAAAGGCCCGCCCTGGCGTGCGATGGCGCTTAAACGATTCACCGAGCTGCGACATACCGTCGCGGCGCTGCTCTTGCCGCCCGAGGATTCAGCCATGAACCAGCCCTGCCCCGGCCGCGTCAGCCGCGAACGTCGCGGTCATGTCCACTTGATCGGACTTGACCGGGCCGCCAAGCGCAACGCCTTCGACATCGACCTGCTCAACGATCTAAGCCTGGCCTACGGCGAGTTCGAAGCCGACGGCGACGCGCGCGTGGCGGTGGTGTTCGGCCATGGCGAGCATTTTACCGCCGGTCTGGATCTGCTCAATGCCAGCGCAACCCTCGCCGAGGGCTGGCGGGTTCCAGCCGGTGGTTGCGATCCGTGGGGCGTGTTCGTCGGGCCGCGGGTGAGCAAACCGGTGATCGTCGCCGCCCAGGGTTACTGCCTGACCATCGGTATCGAGCTGATGCTGGCCGCCGACATCAACCTTTGCGCGAGCAATACCCGCTTCGCGCAAATGGAGGTTCAGCGTGGGATCTTTCCTTTTGGTGGCGCGACTTTACGCTTTCAGCAGATCGCCGGTTGGGGCAATGCGATGCGCTGGCTGCTGACCGGGGATGAATTCGATGCGCATGACGCGTTGCATCTGGGCCTGGTGCAGGAAGTGATGGCCAGCGAAGACCTGATGCCGCGCGCGATCGAGCTGGCAGAACGGATTGCCCGCCAGGCGCCGTTGGGGGTGCAGGCAACATTGATGTCGGCGCGGCAGGCGCGATATGAGGGCGAGACGGCGGCGGCGCAGGGATTGCCTGCATTGGTGAAGAAATTGCTGGCCACTGAAGATGCCAGGGAGGGGGTGAGGTCGCTGGTGGAGCGGCGGCCTGGGGTGTTCAAAGGGGCCTGAATATGGGTTGTTCACAGGCCGCCATCGCTAGCAGGCTAGCTCCCACAGGGGTTTTGTGTACGACGAAGAACCCCTGTGGGAGCCAGCCTGCTGGCGATGAGGCCGGCACTGACAAATCAGGTGGCCGGTCGAATACTGTTGATCAACGATTGCAACGAATACCCCAACCGCGGCGCCAGCGCTTCAGACCTTGCCGTCAGCGCCTGCACGTCGAGCACCTGATCAAGGTCCGCCGGGACAATCAGTATCACATTGCCCTCCTTCACCGGCAGCTCCCAGTAATGCCGATGATAGAGTCCGCGCAGCAACGCCGCGCCCAGCGGTTTGCCGTCATCCGTCGCCCATTGATTGATCACCAGCCAGCCGCCGGGGTTCAGGCGTTTCTGGCAGTCACCGAGAAAGCTCCAGGCCAGATGCCCGACGCCCGGCCCGACATCGGTGTACAGGTCGACGAAAATCAGATCCGCCGGTTCGGCGCTCGGCAGCAATTCGAGGGCATCGCCGACCCGAATGTACAAACGCGGATCGTCATCCAGCCCCAGGTATTCAATCGCCAGGCGCGGCACGTCCGGGCGCAGTTCGATGGCTTCGACGTCTTCCAGCGGCAGGAATTTAAGGCAGGCCTGGGTCAGCGTGCCGGCGCCGAGGCCGAGAAACAGCGCGCTTTCCGGGTGTTCATGACATAGCGCGCCAATCAGCATGGCGCGGGTGTAGTCATATTCGAGCCAGCTTGGATCGGCGGTGAAGACGCAGCTCTGCTCGATGGCATCGCCGAATTCGAGAAAGCGGTAATCGGCCACTTCCAGCACGCGAATCACGCCGAACTCATCCTGTACTTCGGCGAGCAGATGCTCGACGCGCTCCTCAGTCATTTCGTCTCCTGATGGTCACCGGGCGCGGTGACGCGATGGCACCGCTGTGGTGCCGTGGCAAAGCGGCAATTGTCGGTGATGGGGCGGGAACAGGTCACGCACTAATTGCTGCTACCATGGCGTTTCCCTGCGTATGAAACTTCGAGACCGTGATGAGCCAACCGTGGAGCCCTGACAGCTGGCGCGCCCTGCCGATCCAGCAACAACCGCAATACCCCGACGCCGCGCACCTGCGCCAGGTCGAGCAAACCCTGGCCAGTTATCCGCCATTGGTATTCGCCGGCGAAGCACGCGAGCTGCGCCGTCAGTTTGCCGAAGTCACCCAAGGTCGGGCCTTCCTCCTCCAGGGCGGCGATTGCGCAGAAAGCTTTGCGGAATTCTCCGCTGCCAAGATTCGCGACACCTTTAAAGTGTTGCTGCAAATGGCGATCGTCATGACCTTCGCCGCCGGTTGCCCGGTGGTCAAAGTCGGGCGCATGGCCGGTCAGTTCGCCAAACCGCGTTCGGCCAACGATGAAACCATCGAAGGCGTGACGCTGCCTGCCTATCGTGGCGATATCGTCAACGGCATCGGTTTCGACGAAAAGAGCCGCGTGCCCGATCCGGAGCGCCTGCTGCAGTCCTATCACCAGTCCACCGCGACGTTGAATCTGCTGCGCGCCTTTGCTCAGGGCGGTTTTGCCGACCTGCATCAAGTGCACAAGTGGAACCTGGACTTCATCGCCAACTCGGCGCTGGCCGAGAAGTACAGCCACCTCGCTGACCGTATCGATGAAACCCTGGCGTTCATGCGCGCCTGCGGCATGGACAGCTCGCCGCAACTGCGCGAAACCAGTTTCTTCACCGCCCACGAGGCACTGCTGCTTAACTACGAAGAAGCTTTCGTGCGCCGCGACAGCCTGACCAACGATTACTACGATTGCTCGGCGCACATGCTGTGGATCGGCGACCGCACCCGCCAGCTCGACGGCGCACATGTGGAATTTCTGCGCGGGGTGAACAACCCGATTGGCGTGAAAGTCGGCCCGAGCATGAACCCCGACGACCTGATCCGCCTGATCGATGTGCTCAACCCGGACAACGATCCCGGCCGTCTAAACCTGATCGCGCGGATGGGCGCGAACAAGGTCGGCGATCATTTGCCGGCACTGATTCGCGCGGTGCAGCGTGAAGGCAAGCAAGTGCTGTGGAGCTCCGACCCGATGCACGGCAACACCATCAAGGCCAGCAGCGGCTACAAGACCCGCGACTTTGCGCAGATCCTTGGTGAAGTGAAGCAGTTCTTCCAGGTGCACGAAGCCGAGGGCAGCTACGCCGGCGGCATTCATATCGAGATGACCGGGCAGAACGTTACCGAATGCATCGGTGGTGCACGGCCGATTACTGAAGATGGCTTGTCGGACCGTTATCACACCCATTGTGATCCGCGGATGAATGCCGATCAGTCGCTGGAGCTGGCGTTTCTGATTGCCGAGACCTTGAAGCAAGTCCGGCGCTAAACCGCGTCGCCCCCAATCGCTAGCAGGCTAGCTCCCACCGGGGTTTTGTGTTCGGCACAGAACCAATGTGGGAGCCAGCCTGCTGGCGATGAGGCCAGCTCAGGCGCTATCAATCTGTGCCAATTCCACCCTAAGCCGCGCCGCACTCTCCCGCTGACAATTGAGCTGCACCCGCGCCAGTCCCAGCCAACTTGCCATCCTGCGCAAATTCGCCGCCAGCGCCAGCATCCCCTCCTCGTCCAGCCCGGCTTTTTCCTCGTGCACCGCATGCACCGCCAACTGCCCCGCCGCTCGCTCGGCGCGCAGATCGACCCGTGCAGCGATCCGCTCATTGTGCAAAAACGGCAGCACGTAATAGCCATAGACCCGCTTCGGCTGCGGCGTATAAATTTCCAGTCGATAGCGGAAATCGAACAAGCGCTCGGTGCGGCTGCGTTCCCAGATCAGCGAATCGAACGGTGATAACAGCGCACTGGCGATGACTTTACGCGGCACTGTGGGCTCCGGCAGGCAATAGGCGATCTGCCGCCAATCGACCACCTCGCACATCCGCAATTGCCCCGCCTCGACCAGTTCGGCCAGACGCGGCCGCGCATCCGTCGGGCTCAAGCGGAAATAATCACGCAAGTCTTTCTCCGTGCCGACGCCCAACGCCCCCGCCGCATGCAGCAACAGACCGCGTTGCGCTTCGGCCTCATCAGGCATCGGCTGCTGCAGGATTGCCGCAGGAATCACTCGCTCGGGCAAATCGTATAAACGCTCGAAACCGCGTCGCCCGGCCACGGTCACCTCACCGGCGGCGAACAACCATTCCAGCGCAAGTTTTTCAGCGCTCCAGTCCCACCACGGGCCGGCCTTGTCTTCGCGAGTTGACAAACTGCCAGCGCCCAAGGCGCCCTGCTCTTCTACCGATGCCAGCACGCGGCGAATGGTCTCTTGCTGTTCGCGACCGAATTTCGCCAGTTGTTGATAAATGTCCTCGCCGCGCCGGGCCCGCTGCATGCGCCAGTCCAGCAACGGGTACATCGACAGCGGCAGCAGCGACGCTTCATGCCCCCAGTATTCAAACAACGTGCGCCGACGCCCCGAACTCCAGGCAGCCTGGTCGAGCAAATCAAAGGAATAGGCACCGAGACGGGAAAACAACGGCAGGTAGTGCGAGCGCACCACGGCGTTGACGGAGTCGATTTGCAGCAGGCCCAGCCGTTCGATCAGCCGGTTGAGGTGCGGCGCCTTGACGGTCGGCGGCTGGCGCCCGTTGAACCCTTGGGCAGCCAGCGCCAGACGTCGCGCCTGTTTGAGGGAAAAGGCCAGAGTCGCGGGCATGAACATCTCCTTGTCTGCTCGCAACCTACCTCACCGAAAGTGGGTTTGTGTAGCACCGGGTTGATCATTTATGCATCGGATCATCCCAGAACGGCCGCACCGCTTCGTGTTCAACGTCGGCACGACTGACACCGATGTCCTTCAACGCTTCGTCACTCAGACTGGCGAGCAACTCTCGTTCACGGTGCAGTTCGTACCAGCGGCTAAACTTGTGCAGCAGATCGGACACGATATGGCCGTGGCCGGACAGCTGCTCTTGGTTCACATACTCTCTTTGACCTTTCATCGTCTTGCCTCCCTTTGTGGATGGCTCAAGTCTCGTCCCGGCGCTAAGATCAATCCAACGAATGTTTCTGATGGCATGCATCACGGAGATTCATCAATTGTCCGCCTACCCCAGTATCGATACCGATGTCTTGCGTACCTTTGTGGCGATTGCCGATCAGGGCGGGTTCACCCGCGCCGGCGAGATGGTCAACCGCACGCAATCGGCCGTGAGCATGCAGATGAAGCGTCTGGAAGAAGACGTGCTGCAGCGCCAGTTGTTCGAGCGCGATGGCCGTCAGGTGCGCCTCACCGCTGAAGGCCAGGTATTGCTCGGCTATGCGCGGCGCATCCTCAAGTTGCACAGCGAAGTGTTCAACACTTTGCGCGAGCCGCACATGGTCGGCACCGTGCGCATCGGCACGCCGGATGATTACGTGATGCGTTTTCTGCCGGGGATTCTCTCGCGGTTTGCGCAGTTCTATCCGCTGATCCAGATCGAGGTGCATTGCGAGTCGACCAAACAGTTGCTGCAGCGCACCGATCTGGACTTGTCGATCGTCACCCGCGAGCCGGGTAACGAGATCGGCCAACTGTTGCGCAAGGAGCGTTTTGTCTGGGCCGAGGCGCAGAATTTCAGCGCCCACGAACAGACGCCGCTGCCGCTGGCGATGTTCAACAGTGATTGTTTCTGCCGCTTATGGGCGTGCAATGCGCTGGACGCGATGGGCCGCGAATACCGCATCGCCTATAACAGCACCAGCCTGTCGGCGTTGATGGCCGTTGTCAGCGCGGGCCTGGCGATCACCGCGCAACTGGAAAGCCTGATTACCCCGGACATGCGCATTCTCGGCGCCGCCGAAGACCTGCCACTACTGCCCGAGGCCAGCATCATGCTGATCCGCAATCTGAACAACCCATCGCCGATCACTGAATGCCTGGCCGAGCACATCGTCGAAGGCTTCAAACTTTAAACGCGAGCATCACCGCACACAGCACCAGGAAACCGCAGAACAGCCCGCGCAGAAGTTTTTCCGGCATCGCGTGGGCGACTTTTACGCCCCAACTGATGCTGGCCAGACCGCCAAGCGCCAGTGGCAAGCCGATCATCCAGTCGACTTCGTGGTGTACCGCGTAGGTCACCAGGGTTACGCCGGTGCTGGGCAGGGCCAGTGCCAGGGACAAACCCTGAGCGACCACTTGCGAGGTGCCGAACAGACTGGTCAGCACTGGCGTTGCCACCACCGCCCCGCCGACACCGAACAAACCGCCCATGGTCCCCGACGCGGCGCCGAGCACACCGAGCCACGGCCACGAGTAGCGCATTTCTGCGCTCACTGCGGGTTTGGGACCGAACATTTTCAACAGGTTGTACGCCGACAGCGCCACCAGAAAAGCCACGAAACCGATGCGCATGGTTTGCGCGTCAATGCCTACCGCCCAGATCGAACCGAGCCAGGCAAAACAAAAACCCATCAGTGCCAATGGCAGCGCATGGCGTAGCTCGATGCGATTGCGCTGGTGATATCGCCACAGCGCCAGCATTACGTTGGGCACCACCATTACCAGTGCCGTGCCTTGGGCGATCTGCTGATCGAGCCCGAACCACACACCGAGCAACGGAATGGCGATCAAGCCGCCGCCGATACCGAAAATGCCGCCGAGCGTGCCAAGCGCAGCGCCGAACAGCAGGTAAATCAGAAAATCCATCACAGCGCATTCCTCTTCGTCAGGCTTGCCATGCTACGCAGTCGCGGCTGGCGGGGAAACGCACAGCAGCGCACAATGGCTGTGCCGATTTCGCATAAGCGCCCGATCCATGAACCCCAATCAATTAACCGATCAGCTCGGACTGTTCCTCGACGTGCTGGAAAGCGGCAGTTTTTCCGCCGCCGCACGCCGCCATCCGCTAACACCCTCGGCGGTCGCCCGGCGTATCGACAATCTCGAAAGCGCGGTGGGCAGCCAGCTGTTTGTGCGCAGCACCCACGCCGTGCGCGCGACGCCAGCCGGGCTAGCCTTTGCCGAGCGTGCACGGCGAATTGTCGCCGAGCTACAACTGGCCCGCGCCGAAGCGGTGTCTCTGAGCAGTGCGCCGGAAGGCTTGATCCGCATCGACGCGCCCGCCGCGTTCGGACGCCGACATCTGGCGCCGGTGCTCGCTGACTTTTTGTTGCTATACCCGGGCTTGGATGTGCAGTTGCATTTGATCGACAGCTTCATCGACATGGACGGCTCGAACCTGGGCAAAGTCGATCTGGTCCTGCGCGCCGGGCAACTGGCTGACACGCGTCTGGTCGCCACGCCACTGGCGAGCATCGTGCGCATCGCCTGCGCCAGCCCCGATTACCTGAAACGGCGTGGCGTGCCGAGCCATCCCGCACAACTGAATGAACACGACGGGCTCGACTGGGACGGCCTCGCCCCGCCCTTCGCCTGGCGCTTTCAACTCGACGGGCAATTGCAGTTGCACCGTCCGGCGCGCATCCGTCTGAGCGCCAACAACGCCGAGGCCTTGGTCTGCGGCGCTCTGGCTGGATTGGGTATCGCTCACTTGCCGACCTGGCTGGCCAGCGAATACCTGCTGCGCGGCGAACTGCTGCCGCTGTTCTGCGACAACGGCTTGCCCGAAGCAGAATCCGCGGGCATTTACGCCTTGCGCATGGGCCAACAGACCCATTCGCGCAGCCGCTTGCTACTGGAATATCTGAAAAGCCGCTTCAGCCCTGTTCCTCCGTGGGATCTGGCGTTGCAACGGGATCTGGGCCGGCACTAGGCTCAAGCTACAGGGAAAATTATCTGGCGCATGAAAGATTCGAGCGCTAGATTCATGGCATTACTGAACAAGGCTTGCACCATGACTTCCGAACGCGACACCTGCGACGACCTGCTGCTGGCTAACCAGGCCTGCTTCGCCCTGCATTCCACTTCGCTGATGATGACCAAGGTCTACAAGCCGCTCCTGCAAGCGCTGAACCTGACCTACCCGCAATACCTGGCGATGATGGTGTTGTGGGAACAGGATGGTTTGACGGTCGGAGAAATCAGCACTCGCCTGCTCACCGATCCGGGCTCGCTGACGCCACTGCTCAAGCGTCTGGAGGCAGAAGGCTTGCTTAGCCGCACACGCAGTCGCGAGGATGAGCGGGTGGTCATCGTCGAATTGACCGAACAAGGTCGCGCCCTGCGCGATAAGGCGCAAAGCATTCCCCAGTGCATTCTTGGCGCCAGCGGCTTTACCCTTGAGCGCCTGCAGAAGCTGCAAGCGGAATTGCAAGCGCTGCGCGGGCATTTGCAAGACAGCCTGATTTAAGCCCCACCCGTCCCCCTGTAGGAGTGAGCCTGCTCGCGATAGCGGTGAGTCAGAAACACATGTGCTGACTGACCCAGCGCTATCGCGAGCAGGCTCACTCCTACACTTGATCTCCTTCGCCTGAAAAATATTCTCAGCTTTCAAGACCCCGCTGTCCCTTCTATTTCAATGCTCTCCAGCTGATTGATCGTTCGAAGAGCACGTTCGGCAAAACTTTTTTGAAAATTTATCTTGCGCGCTAAACATTAGCGCTATACATTCGCTTCACACCTACTTAGCGCGCAAACAATTAGCGCACAAAACCACAACCCAACGAGGCTCACACCATGCAAACTCTCTACACCGCAATCGCAACCTCCACTGGCGGCCGTGACGGTCGTGCGATCTCCAGCGACAACATCCTCGACGTCAAACTGGCCACGCCAAAAGAACTCGGCGGTGCTGGCGGTGCGGCGACCAACCCTGAGCAACTGTTCGCTGCCGGCTACTCGGCCTGCTTCATCGGCGCGCTGAAATTCGTTGCCAGCCAGACCAAACGCAAGATCCCCGATGACGCCTCGATCACCGCCCACGTCGGTATCGGTCAGATCCCCGGTGGCTTCGGTCTGGACATTGACCTGCACATCAGCCTGCCAGGTCTGGAACAAGCCGATGCGCAAAGCCTGGTCGACGCCGCTCACCAGGTCTGCCCGTACTCCAACGCCACCCGCGGCAACGTCGACGTCCGTCTGCACGTGACCGTGTAATCACTGAGCCCCGGCCCGAACAAGGAAATTGAATATGAACACTTTCAGCAAAGTCTTGACCGGTACCCTTCTCGCCCTGTCCGTGCACAGCGCCTTCGCCGGTGATGTCGAGCACAACACCCAGGCGTTTCTCGATGTGCTGAATGCCGGCAGCGGCAAGCCGATCGAGCAGCTGTCGCCCAAGGATGCTCGCGCCGTGCTGGTCGGCGCGCAGTCCGGGGTCAAACTGACACTGCCAAAAGCCGATGTCAGCGAGAAGACCATCCAGGTCGATGGCCAACCGTTGAGCCTGACCATCGTCCGGCCGGCCGGGGTCAAGGGCGAGCTGCCAGTGTTCATGTTCTTCCACGGTGGCGGCTGGGTGCTCGGGGATTTCCCGACCCACGAACGGCTGGTCCGCGATCTGGTGGCCGGTTCGGGTGCGGCGGCGGTATTCGTCAACTACACCCCTTCGCCGGAAGCGCATTACCCGGTGGCGATCAACCAGGCCTACGCTGCGACCAAATGGGTGGCGGAACACGGCAAGGAGATCAACGTCGATGGCAAACGTCTGGCCGTGGCCGGCAACAGCGTCGGCGGCAACATGGCCGCAGTGGTTGCGCTGATGGCCAAAGACAAGGGCACCCCGGCGATCAGATTCCAGGCGCTGCTGTGGCCGGTGACTGATGCCAACTTCGATACCGGGTCTTACAACCAGTATGCCGAGGGGCATTTCCTCACCCGCAACATGATGAAGTGGTTCTGGGACAACTACACCACTGACGCCAAGCAGCGTAACGAGATCTACGCCTCACCGCTGCGCGCCACCAGCGCACAACTCAAAGGCCTGCCGCCAGCACTGGTGCAAACCGCCAGCGCCGATGTCCTGCGCGACGAAGGCGAAGCGTATGCGCGCAAACTCGACGAAGCCGGTGTGCCGGTGACGTCGGTGCGTTACAACGGCATGATCCACGACTACGGTTTGCTCAACGTGGTCAGCCAGGTGCCGGCGGTGCGTTCGGCGATGTTGCAGGCTTCGCAAGAGCTGAAAGAACATCTGAAATAAACCCATCCCCACATGTAGGAGTGAGCCTGCTCGCGATTGCGTCATACCAGTCGACATATTCATCGGCTGGTAGACCGCAATCGCGAGCAGGCTCACTCCTACAGGGGATTTGTGGTGATGGCTGAATTACAGGCATAAAAAAACCCGACTCAATGGTCGGGTTTTTTCTTTCCGTAAAAAGCAGTGCTTATTTCGCACGGCCTTTGTAGGAACCGCCTTCGCGGGTATCGATCTCGATCATGTCGCCGATTTCGATGAAGTCAGCAACCGACAGCTCGGTACCGTTCTTCAGTTTGGCAGGCTTCATCACCTTGCCGG
Organism: Pseudomonas granadensis; assembly: GCF_900105485.1. Classification (GTDB taxonomy): domain Bacteria; phylum Pseudomonadota; class Gammaproteobacteria; order Pseudomonadales; family Pseudomonadaceae; genus Aquipseudomonas; species Aquipseudomonas granadensis. The sequence goes on from NZ_LT629778.1 coordinate 3,765,481, forward strand.
AAGTGTCACCGCGAGCGGAGCCTTCGGTGTAGTCAACCTGACGCACGATGGTGGTCGGCAGTTCTACGGAAACCAGACGCTCTTCGAAGAACACGGCTTCGCACACGTCGGTCATGCCTTCTTCAACGAAAGGCAGAACGCTTTCGATGTCTTCGGCGTTCAGCTCGTACATGGTGTAGTCAGTGGTGTCCATGAACGTGTAAGTGTCACCGCTGATGAACGACAGGGTGGCTTCTTTACGATCCAGGATCACGTCGTCCAGCTTGTCGTCCGCACCGTAAACGGTTTCGGTCTTGTAACCGGTCAGCAGGTTCTTCAGCTTGGTCTTCATGATCGCGCTGTTACGGCCCGACTTGGTGAATTCAGCTTTCTGAACCAGCCAAGGATCGTTGTCGATACGGATCACGGTACCGGGTTTGAGTTCTTTACCAGTTTTCATTGCGAATATCCGAATTTGGATGGGATTTACAAAAATCTAGGCCGCGTATCATATCCAATTTAGGTAAAACTGTACCAGCGCCGTGGCGAGATCCGCCTGCAAGCCCTGTTCCAGACACCATGCCTCGGCATTTTCCTGCAGTTCTGGCCAGTGTTTGCGGGCCGCGAGCCAGTGCTCGCCGATCGGCTGGCCGGCACTCCAGGCGCGCCACAGACCGTTCATCGCCTCGGCAGCCGCTGGCGAAAGGCGTTTGGTGTAAAGCGCGAGAAAGGCGTCGAGCTTGTCCAGATGGATGTCTTCGTCCTGTTGATAGATGTGCCAGAGCATCGGTCGCCCCGCCCATTGCGCACGCACGAACGAGTCCTCACCGCGCACCGCGTTGAAATCGCAGCACCAGAGCAAATGGTCGTATTGATCCTGACGGACGAACGGCAGCACCTGCACGGTAAGCGACTGACGTTGATGAATGGCGCCGACCATCAGCGTCTCCACCTCCAGCCAACGCGCAACATCGCCGAGAATCCGCCCTTCCGGCACCAGCAGATGGGTCGGCGTATTCGCCGCAGCCAGTACGTCGAGCCAACTGGCCAGCCCGGCGTTCTCGTAGGCAAACAGCGAAATCAGTTGCGCATCAGGTGCGCGCTCGATGCCCAGCCCTTGCAGAAATTGTCGCTGCGCTGCGGCATCCTGCTGAAACTGCCGACGCTGCTCAAGCAAGCCGCGCTCGCGCAACAGTCCGCCGGTGCCTGGCTGAAAACCGGGAAAGAAGAATATCTTCTGCACCGATTTGTATTTGACCGAGGGCAATCCATGACAGCCGACGACCCAGTCTTCGGCGCTGAGATAATCGAGGTTCATCCACAGCGGCGGGCGTTCACGCGCGGCCATGGCGTCCATGTAATCGCTGGGCAAATTGCAGGCGAACGCGGCGATCACGACGTCAGCGGCGTCCGTGTGAACCCACTCGGCGGGCCAGTGCCGCACCTCGACGCCCTGCTGATATTGCTGCGCAGCGTCGATATCGATCGCTGGGCAGATACGTTCGAAAGCGCGCAGATCGTCGACCCATAGGCGCACTGTCAGTGAATGCTCGGCAACCAGTTGCCGGGCCAGACGCCAGGTCACGCCAATGTCGCCGAAGTTGTCGACGACGGTGCAAAAAATATCCCAGCGGGTATTCGTTTCAGTCATTCAAGGCTCCCGTTGGCAAAAGCGCCGATTGTCCGCATAAATGCCCTCACGCAGAAGAGCCGACGCCGATTAATCTTCGTGCGACAATCGCCACTTGCCCGCATTCATCCGCCAGGAGGCAGCCATGCCCTACCGTCCCCGTTCGCGTCGCCCCTTGCCTGTTCAGCTTAGCGCCCTGCACCTGATCGGCAGCATCGCCCTGGGCATGTGGCTGGGCTTTCTCGCCATCGCTCTGACCTGCTGGCTGCTGTCGCGGTTCATCTTTGCCGAGCAACTGGCGCCCGTCGCCCAAGCGGTGCAGCAGATCGCCAACCCGCCCCCGCCTGCGCCCGTGCAAGCCCAGCCGGACATCCCATCGCAGAGCCCACTGTTCGAGCAGTACGAAGAAAACCTGCGCAAGAACGAACAGCAGGCTCGACTGGATCAGGCGCGCGCCAGTTCGCGCAACGCGTCCAACCCCAAATGCCAGTTCTGGCTGCAGCAAGACCAGACCGCACCCAGCGAAAAAAGCCGCGCCAACGTTTTGCAGTTCTGCGATTGATCATGAATAAACACACTGTCCATCAATTGATTCTCGACAAACTGCGCATCGACCTCGACATCGCCGAACGCGCTGCGCAAACGGCGTACGAAACCGCGACCCACGAAGAGAATATCGCCGAGAACAAATACGACACCCTGGGCCTTGAGGCGTCGTATCTGGCGGCCGGTCAGGCGAAACGGGTCGAGGAGATTCGGCAGTCGCTGGCGCTGTGCCAGAACCTCACGCTGCGTCCCTACGATGAACAGCGTGGCATCGAGATCGGCGCCCTGCTCGGTCTGGAAGACGAAAAGGGCCGCGAGCAATGGCTGTTTCTCGCCCCGGATGCAGCCGGTCTGAAAGTCGACGTGGTCGGTCAGCCGATCACCGTCATCACCCCGCGCTCACCGCTGGGCAAAAGCCTGCTGGGCAAGTTCGAGGGTGATGAGGTGGAGATTCTGGTGGCGGGCACCCGGCAACAGTTCGCTGTCACCGAGGTGCTTTGAAACAGCGGATCAGTGCACCGGCAATTCGACGCCGTCGAACAGTTCTTCCAGTTCCTGTTTGTTGTGGCACTGAATGGCCTTGGCCATGACTTCGCGGGTCAGGTGCGGGGCGAACTTCTCGATGAAGTCGCACATGAAACCCCGCAGGAACGTGCCGCGACGGAAACCGATCTTGGTCACGCTCGATTCGAACAGCTCGCTGGCGTCCAGCACCACCAGATCGTTGTCGAGTTTGGTGTCGACCGCCATTTTCGCCACGATGCCCACGCCCAGACCCAGACGCACGTAGGTCTTGATCACGTCGGCGTCGGCCGCGGTGAACACCACTTTCGGCGTCAGCCCGCGATGGCTGAAGGCTTCGTCGAGTTTCGAACGGCCGGTGAAACCGAACACGTACGTCACGATCGGGTATTCGGCGAGGGCTTCCAGCGTCAGCTTCGGCAGCTTGGTCAGCGGGTGGCCGTGGGGCACGACCACGCAACGGTTCCAGCGGTAGCACGGCATCATCACCAGATCGCCGAACAGCTCCAGCGCTTCGGTGGCAATGGCGAAATCGACGGTGCCATCAGCGGCCATTTCAGCGATCTGCATCGGCGAGCCCTGATGCATGTGCAGGGCCACGTCGGGATACTGCTTGATGAAATTGCTGATCACCGGTGGCAGCGCATAACGGGCCTGGGTGTGCGTGGTGGCGATCGACAGCGTGCCCTTCTTCTCGTTGGAGAATTCCTGGGCGATCTGCTTGATGCTCTCGACCTTGCGCAGAATCTCGCCAGCGGTGGTGATGATGCGCTCGCCAGCCGGGGTGACGCGGGTCAGGTGTTTGCCGCTGCGGGCAAACACTTCGACGCCCAGTTCGTCTTCCAGCAGACGGATTTGCTTACTGATGCCCGGTTGCGAGGTGTAAAGGCTTTGGGCTGTAGCGGAAACGTTGAGGTCGTGGTGCGCCACTTCCCAGATGTAGCGCAGTTGTTGAAGCTTCATATCAATCCCTCAAAGCAGAAAGACGCCACGGGCATCAGCGACGGTATATAACTATATTAATGGTTTGAAGAATAAATCTAGAACTTTTTCATCGAAGCGCCATTATTTTGCCTCAGCGATCCTCGCGCCGCCGACGCTCGACCAACGGCACCAGATAAACCGGCACCTTGGCCAATTGCAGGACTCGCGCAGCCGTCCGCCCCAACGGTGTTTCCGCGCCGACCCCGTGGCTGTGACTGCCTACGATCAGCAGATCGACAGAGAGTTTCTGCACCTGGTCGAGAATCACCTGCGACGGATCGCCCTGCAGTACACGCACAGCACGTATGCGCTGCAAGTCCAGTTCGCCATCGTCGCCGAGTTCTTCGCGAAAGCTCTCCAGCACGCGCTGCTCGATATTGGCGATGACTGTTTTCAGACCCTGGCTGTGGAATTCGTTCAATGCCTGCTCGTCGAGATAACTCTGCAACACCGATTCAGCGAACAGCCCCATCGGCTCCACCGCGTGCACCACGTACAGATCGGCATTGAAGGTGCGCGCCAACGCCAAGGCATGCTGCATCACGAACGGGGCGTACAGACCGAGGTCAGTGGCATACAGCATCGAACGAATCATATGACCTCCTCGCAAGCCAACATGGCGGAGATTGATTCAGCTTAGCAGTGCCTTGACGAGTACGACGGGCGAGGCAACGTCTTGAGTCAAAGGGCTTTAAATCGACGGTTCGTTGCTGATGCCGTGGGGCACGTGACCGGTGGCGACCACCTCACGGGCCAGCTCGCAATGCCCGGTCTGATCGTCGAAGAACACATCGGCGGCGAAGGCTTCGAGGAATGCCGACTTGGTCAGACCGCCGAGAAACAGCGATTCATCGAGACGGATGTCCCACTCGCGCAAGGTGCGGATCACCCGCTCGTGAGCCGGTGCCGATCGCGCGGTGACCAGCGCGGTACGGATCGGGCAGTCATCGTCGGGAAACTCGCGCTGGAGCAGATTGAGTGCCGCGAGAAAGCCCTTGAACGGACCGCCGCGCAACGGCTCGCGCGCCGACTCGCGTTCCTTGGCCTGAAACGCTGCGAGGCCGCCGGACTGATAAATGCGCTCCGACTCGTCAGAAAAAATCACCGCATCACCGTCGAAGGCGATGCGCAATTCGTCGCTGGCAGCACGGCTGGCGCCACCGGACAGAATCGTTGCCGCGGCAAACCCGGCGTCCAGCGCCGCGCGCACATCCTCGGCATGGGTGGACAGAAACAGGTCGCAGCCAAAGGCTTTCAAGTAAGGATAAGGACTGCGCCCACCAACGAACGCCGCGCGGGAAATCGCCAGACCGTAATGATGGATCGAATTGAACACACGCAGCCCGGTGTCGGCGCTGTTTCGCGAGACCAGAATCACTTCGACCCGGGCGCGACCGAGTCGGCTGTTCAGGCTCAGCAGTTTTTCTACCAGCGGGAAGGCATCGCCGGGCGCAAGAATCTCGTCTTCGTGTTCGATCTGGTATTGCCGATAGGCCTCGACGCCACTCGACAGGTAGACCTTGTGGCTTTCGCTCAGGTCGAACAAGGCGCGCGACGAAATCGCCAGCACCAGTTTGTCATCGATATTGTTGGCCATGTTTTCCCCCAGAGCGACCGGTTAAAGGTTGCGTCGGTCGATAAATCCTAAAGTGCGGTACAGCGATTCGATGCGTGGAAGTTCGCAGCCTGCCGCTTTCGCGGCTGCCAATGGCCGAGCATAGATCGCTTCCAGCTCCAGCGGCCGCTTGTGCAAAAAGTCGTGATACATGCTCGGCCAGTAGTCGGGCATTTTCTCGGTCATCGTAAACAGGTAATCAGCGTAGCCCGGCGGCACGTCGTGGCCGCAGGACTTGGCGCCCTGCACCACCTCGGCCATCAGCGTCTGGATCAACGCGCGGCTGTCGGCATCGGCCATCAGCGCGCTGGTACCGGCGCCGAGCAACACCGAGAGCCCGTTGTAGGGAATGTTCCACACCAGTTTCTGCCAGCGCGCCTGATGCAGATTGGGCATCGCCTGGGAATCGATCCCGGCAGCGCGAAACAGCCCGGCCCCCTCTTCGACAATCGCCATGCGCGCCAGCTCATCGATGGCCGGGCCGCTGTGATAACCGATGTTCACCGCGCCCAAAGCTTGATGAGTGACCACGCCGGGGCCTTCGCGATGGACGCAGATCAGGCACAAGCCGCCCAGCAGATGCAGGGAATCGGGAAGCAATGGGCGCAAGCTGTCTTCGACGTCGAGGCCGTTCTGCAGCAACAGCACTTTTGCGTCGGGCTTGGCCGCCTCGATAATCGCCGGCGCCAGGTCGGCGTTGCTGGTGGTTTTGGCGCCGACCAGCAGCCAGTCGCACTTGGGCATGTCGGCGGCCGCGCAGTAGGCCTGCGCCGGGTTCAGCGTCAGCGGGCCATGCACGGCGCTGTTGACCTGCAAGCCGCGTTCGGCCACCACCGAAAACTCGCTGCGCAGCAAAAAATGCACATCGAAACCGGCGCGCGCCAGCATCACCCCATAAAAACCACCAATCGCCCCGGTGCCGATAATCCCCACCACGGGTTTGTGCACTGCCCCCATCACGGCAACTCCTCTGCAGTTCGATTCAGCGCCTGCGCCAGTGCGGCGTTGAGCGCATCGGCAGTCAGGCGCGTGTGCAACGCGCCAAAGAACTCGCCGTCGCGCACCACAAAGAGTGCCGGCAAATGAAACACCTGATAACGCTCGACCAGTCCGCCGTTGTCGCCGGCATCGATCCAGCACAGCCGATCCACTGCCAGTGGCAGCCCCGGCAACACTTCGCGGGCAAAGCGGCAACTGGCGCAACCGACACTGGTGAACATCACCAGGGAAACGCCGCTCATCGCCAACAGGCGCTGGTCGGCGTCGAAATCGGTCAGTTCGGATTCGACCACTATACTGGGGGAAACAATGTCAGATGGCCGACACAGGGAGTCTGTGCTCATGGGACGTTTCATTCCTCATCCGGACGAAGTGCCGGTTGAATTGACGTTGCTCAAGCCTGAATGCATTTCCAGACAACGGCTGCACACTATCAGCCTCGGCGGCATCGCTTGCAATTACCACCGCGCGTGGCGCCATGGCACGGCCCTGCAGGTGCGCATGCCAAGCGTGAATGCCGAGCTGTGTTACCCGGGCTATGTGGCGTGGTGTCTGCGGCGCAAGAAAGGTTATCTGGTGGGCATCGCCTTCACCGACGAGCAGACGCTGTTCAGCGCGCGAATGGGTGAGCAAGTGTGTCAGATCGAGCGCTTCTACCGCATGAAAAACAGTCACGACGATCTGCAGGATATTCAGGCGCTGGCCCTGCAATGGGTCGAGCAGCACGCCGACGAGTTCTCCCACGACACCGTGCGCAAGGCTTTTATGCCGCCGACATTGGACTAAAGCGCCGTTTGCCCATTGTCGAGCAGCGTCCGACGCGCTAAGGTTCGGCTCCCCCGACGCGCTAAATCTGCTGTGCCCCGCCGCGCGGGGATCGCTGGCGGCCGGCACCCGTGACCTGACGAGTAAACGATGGCTGATTTACCGATCAACGACCTGAACGTCGCCTCTAACGAGACCCTGATCACTCCCGATCAGCTCAAGCGTGATATCCCTCTGAGCGATGCCGCCCTGCGCACCGTCACCAAGGGCCGCGAAGTCATTCGCAACATTCTTGACGGCACCGACCACCGCCTGTTCGTCGTGATCGGCCCGTGCTCGATCCACGACATCAAGGCTGCCCACGAATACGCCGATCGCCTCAAGGTGCTGGCCGAAGAAGTGTCCGACACCCTGTATCTGGTCATGCGCGTGTACTTCGAAAAGCCGCGCACCACCGTGGGCTGGAAAGGCCTGATCAACGATCCCTATCTGGATGACTCGTTCAAGATCCAGGACGGTCTGCACATCGGGCGCCAGTTGCTGCTCGACCTGGCCGAGAAAGGCCTGCCGACCGCCACCGAAGCCCTCGACCCGATCTCGCCGCAGTACTTGCAGGACCTGATCAGCTGGTCGGCGATCGGTGCACGTACCACCGAATCGCAGACCCACCGGGAAATGGCTTCCGGCCTGTCTTCGGCCGTCGGTTTCAAGAACGGCACCGATGGCGGCCTGACCGTGGCGATCAACGCCCTGCAGTCAGTGTCGAGCCCGCACCGCTTCCTCGGTATCAACCAGGAAGGCGGCGTGTCGATCGTCACCACCAAAGGCAACGCCTACGGTCACGTGGTGCTGCGCGGCGGTAACGGCAAGCCGAACTACGACTCGGTCAGCGTCGCCCTGTGCGAGCAGGCGCTGAACAAGGCGAAGATCAAGCCGAACATCATGGTCGATTGCAGCCACGCCAACTCCAACAAGGACCCGGCCCTGCAACCGCTGGTGATGGAAAACGTCGCCAACCAGATCCTCGAAGGCAACCAGTCGATCATCGGTCTGATGGTCGAGAGCCATCTGAACTGGGGCTGCCAGGCGATCCCGAAAGACCTCGCCGATCTGCAATACGGCGTGTCGATCACCGACGCGTGCATCGATTGGTCCGCCACCGAGACTACCCTGCGCAGCATGCACGCCAAGCTCAAGGACGTGTTGCCGAAACGTCAGCGCACCTGATCGACGTTTTGCAGGCATAAAAAAACGCCGGGCATTGCCCGGCGTTTTTGTGTGTGTGCGATTCAGATCTTCGCGGCGCGGCGCTGGTGACGTTCCATGTAGCGCTCGACGTACGAGCACGACGGGATCACCGTGTAGCCCATTTCTTCAGCGTACTTCAACGCACTTTCGGTCAGCGCGGCAGCAATGCCACGGCCACGCAGGGCGTTGGGCACGAACGTGCGGTAGATATCCAGGGTCTGTTTCCCCAGATCCATATAGGTCAGGTAGGCACGATGACCGTCCACATTGGTCTCGAACTGATGACCAGCCTGGTCATGGTGGATGGACAACGCCTCGCTCATCACTACTCCTCGCGGGTCTTGGATTGTGACCCCTACCTTACCGATGTTTTTCCGGCGAAGGAACATCTACGCCACCCCGTGCCTGACGGACACCGAGAAGAGCCACACCGATCTCGCGCACCCTGACACCTGATAAATAGTAGGCACCATTGGTGGGAATGCTCAAGATGCGCTCGTCAATGAGCGCGTTGCGCGGGGTGGCTCCCGGAGGACGCAGGACAGTCTCGGAAGAAGATCTTCGCGGGCCGCTCAGCTGAACATTGCCGGTTGTTGAGACTTGAGACGTGCAACCTTTTATAAAGTCACCTGAACATCAAAAAGATACGCCAGGCGGCTCACAGAAACGGAACAAAAGTATGGACGAATTCATTTAGGCAGACTTTAGCCGAAGACGCGAAAAGAGCATCACGGGCAGGGAACTTTTCGCGATCAAGTCGCTCGGGGCGGGGCTTGTAGCTGGATGTTTTTTATACAGCGCAGTTAAAAGTTGCTCGAAAAAGAATCAACGCCTACAATTTTTTTTGCTTCTTGCGCTACGTCAGTTTACTTACTACAAGTAATGGGTAGTATGTACGCCGGCTATTTCCTCAATCGTGAGGAGACAGCTACTTAATTTGAAAGTCCTTGAAGGGGAACACGATGAACAACGTTCTGAAATTCTCTGCTCTGGCTCTGGCCGCAGTTCTGGCTACCGGTTGCAGCAGCGCATCGAAAGAAACCGAAGCACGTCTGACCGCTACTGAAGACGCAGCTGCTCGCTCCCAGGCTCGTGCAGACGAAGCTTACCGTAAAGCTGATGAAGCTCTGGCTGCTGCTCAAAAAGCACAACAGACTGCTGACGAAGCTAACGAGCGTGCTCTGCGCATGCTGGAAAAAGCTAGCCGCAAGTAATAATCCCTCGGGATTGTTATCGAGCCGACCCATTTTTTGGGTCGGCTTTTTTGTGCCCGGTGCTTTTGTCCGGGCAATAAAAAACCCGCCGACGCGGTACGCATCGGCGGGTTGCCGAGCAGAACTTATTGCAGGTCGATCGGTGTGCTGGTAACCATCGGCGCCGGGGCGTTGGTCGGCGTAGCGATTTCCACCGGCAGGCCATCTTCTGCCGCGACTACGTCACGCACCACATCCCAGTCCATGCGAAGGTTGCTGGTGATGTCTTCACGCTTGAGCATCGCGTTGATCACCGCGGTGTGCTTGTCGACCACCGACGGGTTGCCCTTGTCGTCCAGTGGCGTGTGTGCCTCCAGATAGACCTTGCCGCCACTGCGGCCGAATTTGTACGGGTCGTTGATGATGCGTACCGACGTACCGACCGGCACCATGCCAGCCATTTCCAGCACGTTGTTGTTGAACATGCGGAAGCAGCCGTGGCTGGTGCGCATGCCGATACCGAATTTCTTGTTGGAACCGTGAATCAGATAACCCGGCGTGCCGAGGGTGAACTTGAACGGCCCCAGCGGGTTGTCCGGGCCGGCCGGCACTACGTTGGGCAGCGGATCACCATCAGCAGCGTGCTCGGCCTTGATCGAAGCCGGCGGCGTCCAGGTCGGATTCGGCGTCTTGGCGATGATTGAAGTATGCGCGATCGGCGAGCCCCAGCCTTCCCGGCCGATACCCAGCGGGAACGTGTAAACCACGTCGCGACCTTTCGGGTAGTAATAGAGACGGTATTCGGCGAGGTTGATGACGATGCCTTCGCGCGGGCCCGGGGGCAGGATGAAACGCGTTGGCAAAACGATCTCGGTGCCGGCGCCCGGCAGCCAGGCGTCGATGCCCGGGTTGGCCGCGACCATTTCCGAATAGCCCAGATCGTAGGTGGTGCCCAGATCGGCAAACGTATCTTCGTACTTGGCCTTGATCACCTGCACCTGGCCGACGATGTCTTCGCCGGGCGGTGGCAGGGGAAGCTCCAATGCAGCAACGGGACCGGCCACACACAGGGCGGCAAGTGACAGGCAGCGGGTGACGGCAGGAAAGCGCGGCAACATCCGGAAAATCCTTCGCATGATCATCAAGGGTATAAGCGCGCGATTGTACACCGCGGCACGGGAATTCGGGGAGGTAGCGCCGCTATAGGCGACAGGGTGCGTTCAGGGTGGGAGCGAGCCTGCTGGCGAAAGCCGTGTGTCAGCAACGAAAATGTCAGCTGCTGACGCTCGCTCGTTTTGATTTTCAGCGTTCAGAGCTCGAAACGCAGCTCCGGCCAGATCGGCGAGGTGCCGCGCTTCTGCGATTCCAGAATGGCCCGGCACAGCGAACACAGGCGCTGATCCTGGAACACCCGGCGATCCACGCTCGACCAGCGCGGTTGCGCCGGCAACAGACTGCCGCACAACGTGCGATCGGCTGAACCGCCGAGTTCGAGCTGACGGGTCACCAGATGCACCCGCACTTCCTGGCAGGCGAACAGATCCAGCTGTTCGTCAGGCTCGATCAGTTGGTAGGCGAACAGGGACCAGGCAGGACGCGGCATCGGGGCCTCCGAATAAGGGGGCGCCACATTAGCCGAAAGCCTGCCGCTAGAAAAGCCTCATAACAGCGGTTTTAGCGTCGGCCAGACATTTTCCAGCAACTTGCCCTGGGCCCCGGCTGCCGGGTGCAGACCGTCGGCCTGCATCAGGTCCGGATGGCCGCCGACGCCTTCGAGGAAAAACGGTACCAGCGGGATGTTTTTCTCCTCGGCGAGCTTGCCGTAGACCTCGGCAAACGCATCGGTGTAACGCTTGCCGTAATTGGGCGGCAATTGCATGCCGAGCAACAGCACCTTGGCACCCACCTGGCGCGAGCTGTCGATCATCGAGGCAAGATTTTGTTGCAATTGCGTTGGCGGCATTCCGCGCAGGCCGTCATTGCCACCCAGCTCGAGGATCACCAGCTCCGGCTTATGCTCTACAAGCAGCGCCGGCAGCCGCGCCTGGCCTCCGGCGCTGGTGTCGCCGCTGATGGAGGCATTGACCACTTTGTCGTCGAAACCCTCCTGTTTGAGCCGTTGCTCGAGCAACGATACCCACCCCAGGCGGGTATCCAGTCCGAAACCGGCGCTGATACTATCGCCAACGATCAGGACCGTACCCGCCGCTGCGTTCTGGGCCATGCACATCAAGGCCAGGCCAGCACTCAAAAACCACACTCGCATCGGATTCTCCATGGGCGCAAGCATTCTCACCGCGAAGGACCTCAGCAAAGTGGTAGCCAGCGCGGAAGGTGAACTGACTATCCTGCACGAACTCAGCCTGGAACTGAACAAGGGCGACAGCCTGGCCATCGTCGGCGCCTCCGGTTCGGGCAAATCCACCCTCCTCGGCCTGCTGGCCGGTCTCGATCTGCCGAGCAGCGGCGAAGTGGTGCTCGCCGGCCAGGGCCTGAGCAATCTCGACGAAGACCAGCGTGCGCGCATCCGTGCCGAACACGTCGGTTTCGTCTTCCAATCGTTTCAACTGCTCGACAGCCTCAATGCGCTGGAAAACGTCATGCTGCCGCTGGAGCTCGACGGCCGCAAAGATGCCCGCGAGCGCGCGACGCAATTGCTTGAGCGTGTCGGTCTCGGCCAGCGCCTGACCCACTCGCCGCGCCAGCTCTCAGGTGGTGAGCAGCAACGCGTAGCCATCGCCCGCGCCTTCGCCGCCGAACCCGACGTGCTGTTCGCCGACGAACCGACCGGCAATCTTGACAGCCACACCGGCGAGCGCATCAGCGATCTGCTGTTCGAGCTGAACAAGGAACGCGGCACGACCCTGGTGCTGGTGACCCACGACGAACGCCTGGCCCATCGTTGCCGGCGCCTGATCCGTCTTGAAGCCGGGCGACTGGTCGCCCCTCTGGAGCCTTGATGGTGCGCCTGCCGCTGTTGCGTCTGTGCAGTCTCGCGATACGCCAACTGTTGCGCGATGCACGCGCAGGCGAGTTGCGTGTGTTGTTTTTTGCGTTGGTAGTGGCCGTGGCGGCAAGTACCGCCATCGGCTACTTCGGTGCCCGCCTGAATGGCGCCATGACCCTGCGCGCCACCGAATTTCTAGGCGCCGATCTGGTCCTGGAGGGCAGCTCACCGGCCCACGAAGAACAGATCAGGAGCGGCACTGAACTGCGCCTGCGGCATGCGCAGGTGGTGGAGTTCTCCAGTGTTGTCGCGACCGACAACGGCATTCAGTTGTCGAGCATCAAGGCCGTCGACCGCGCCTATCCGTTGCGCGGCGAATTGAAAAGCGCTGCCGCACCCTTCGCGCCCGAAGAAGTGGGCGGCGAACCGCAACCCGGCGAAGCCTGGGTCGAGGCACGTCTGCTGACCGCACTGGATTTGAAAATCGGCGACAGCATCGACGTCGGCATGAAATCCCTGAAGCTGGCGCGGGTGCTGACCTACGAGCCGGATCGCGCCGGCAACTTCTACAGCCTGACGCCGCGGGTGATGATCAACCTCGACGACCTCTCCGCCACCGGTGTGGTGCAACCCGGCAGCCGGGTCAGTTACCGCGAACTGTGGCGCGGTGAACCGCAGGCGCTGGAAACCTATCGGCAACTGATCAAACCCGGGCTCGCCGCCAATCAGCGGATTCAGGATGCCCGCGACGGCAACCGGCAGATCGGCGGCGCCCTGGGCAAAGCCGAGCGTTATCTGAACATGGCCAGTCTGGTCGCGGTGTTGCTGGCCGGGGTGGCGGTGGCACTGTCGGCCAATCGTTTCGCCAGTCGCCGTTTCGATGCCAGCGCGCTGCTGCGCTGTCTCGGTCTGTCGCGGCGCGAAACCATGCTGTTGTTCAGTATTCAACTGACGGTCCTCGGCCTGCTCGCCGCCCTCAGCGGTGCGCTGCTGGGTTGGCTGGCGCAACTGGGCCTGTTCGCATTGCTGCATGATTTGCTGCCGACCGATGTTCCACCGGGCGGGCTGTTTCCGGCGCTTGCCGGAATCGGCACCGGACTGGTGGCATTGGCCGGCTTCGCCCTGCCGCCGCTGGCCGCATTGGGTCGCGTACCACCGCTGCGGGTGTTGCGCCGCGACATGCTGCCGATTCCGTCGAGCACCTGGATGGTCTACGGCGCCGCCTTGGGCGCACTGGGCTTGATCATGTGGCGACTGAGCCTGGATCTGTTGCTGACGTTCGCCCTGCTCGGTGGTGGCGTGGTGGCGGCGCTGGTCTTGGGTGGCTTGCTGCTGTTGCTGCTGCAAAGCCTGCGGCGCATGCTTGCCCGTGCCTCGTTGCCGTGGCGCCTGGGCCTTGGCCAATTGCTGCGTCATCCTTTGGCAGCGGCGGGTCAGTCACTGGCATTCGGTCTGATTCTGCTGTCGATGGCCCTGATCGCCCTGCTGCGCGGCGAGCTGCTCGATACCTGGCAGAACCAGTTGCCCAAAAACGCGCCAAACTATTTCGCACTGAATATCCTGCCGGGCGACAAACAAGCCTTTACCGATCACCTGATCAAAGTCTCTGCGCAAGCCGCGCCACTCTATCCGGTCGTGCCGGGGCGATTGATCAGCATCAATGGCGAGGCGGTACAACAAATCGTCAGCAAGGATTCGGCGGGCGATCGCGCGATTCAACGGGATTTGAGCCTGACCTGGGCGGCGGATTTGCCGGCCGGCAACAAGCTCACCGCCGGTGAATGGTGGAAGGATCAGCCAGACGACGACGTGCCGGGTGTCTCGGTCGAAGGCAAAGTCGCCGAAAGCCTCAAGCTCAAACTCGGCGATCACATGGTGTTCAGCGTTGGCGGGGTCAACCGTGAAGCGCGGGTGACCAGCCTGCGCGAGATCAACTGGGACAACTTCCAGCCAAACTTCTTCATGATCTTCCAGCCCGGCACCTTGAAGGATCTGCCGGCGACGTACCTGACCAGTTTCTATCTGGCGCCGGGTCATGATCAGCAGATCGTCGAACTGTCGCGGACCTTCCCGGCGGTCACCATTCTTCAGGTCGAGGCGTTGCTCGAGCAACTGCGCAGCATCCTCGCTCAGGTCACTCTGGCGGTGGAATACGTGTTGTTGTTCGTTCTGGCGGCGGGGATGGCGGTGTTGTTTTCCGGCTTGCAGGCGACGCTGGATGAACGCATTCGCCAGGGCGCGCTGTTGCGTGCGCTGGGGGCTGAGCGGCAATTGTTGATCAAGGCGCGGCGCATCGAATTCGGCCTGCTCGGTGCGGTGAGCGGTTTGCTCGCGGCCATCGGTTCGGAAGTGGTGAGTCTGGTGCTGTATCGCTTTGCCTTCGACCTGCCGTGGCACCCGCATCCGTGGTTGCTGGTGCTGCCACTGATAGGCGCAGTGCTGATCGGCGGCGCCGGCGTATTCGGCACGCGTCGCGCATTGAACGCCAGCCCACTGACAGTGTTGCGCGAGGGTTGATAGACTCCGGCGGTCTCAATCACAAGAAGTTGCCATGAGCCGTTATCGCCCTCCCCGCACCGCCGGCACCGCGCTGATCACCCCAGAAGGTGAAGCGCGGATGCGCGCCGAATTCCATGAGTTGTGGCATGTGCGCCGCCCCCAAGTGACGCAAGCGGTCAGTGAGGCGGCGGCGCAAGGTGATCGGTCGGAAAACGCCGAATACACCTACGGCAAAAAAATGCTCCGCGAGATCGACAGCCGCGTGCGCTTCCTCACCAAACGCCTGGAAGCGCTGAAAGTCGTCAGCGAAAAACCCAGCGATCCGAACAAGGTTTACTTCGGCGCCTGGGTGACCATCGAGGACGAAGACGGCAAGCAGTCGCGCTACCGCATCGTCGGCCCGGATGAACTGGACCTGAAACTCGGACTGATCAGCATCGATTCGCCGCTGGCCCGCGCCTTGATAGGCAAGGCGCTGGACGCGGAAGTCCGGGTACAGACGCCGACAGGCGAGCAGTTGGTTTACATCGTTGCGATTGAATATCCGTAAAGTGCTTCAGCGCCGAGTGATCAGACCCTGCCGCGCGACGCGGGTCAGTTGCTTGATCATTTCCGGCGCCTGTTCTGCGCTGGGCGCCTGAATCACCGCCAGATCGAAACTGTCACTGGCAAACCGCGCCAGCGACTCGCCGTCGTCAACAAACTGGATCAGGAAGGCGGCAGGACCGCCGCTGCGACGTGGCCAGCCATCGAGATAGCGCAACAGCGTCGGCTGGTGTTTGCCGCCAAGCAGAATTTTTGGATTGCGCTGGGTGATATGCGCCGTGATCGGTGCGGGACGTGCTGGAGGGCGTAGTGCATTCATCGTGTCGTGTCTCTGCCTCAAAAGTCTGCATGGCAGGTGAGAGGCAACACCGAACCAGCGCTTTAGCGGTATTTCGAAGCCCTGTTCCGGCTTCTGACGGCAACTGTCTGAGTCACCTGGCGCCCCGCAAGTAGCTGTTTAAATCGGCGCATGGGCAACATCCTAGATAACGTGACCGACCAGTGTCAAGAATCGCCCGCAACAAAAAAGGCCCGCACAATGCGGGCCTTTGCCTTGAGTTAGAGCGCTCAACCGGCGATGGCACGATCCGCCGAGAGTCTGCCGGCGCCTTCGATCAGCACCGCGATGCTGCCGGCCAGCAAGGCCAGGGCGAACTCGTAACCGTTGTTGGCCATGAACAGACCGTTGCCGATGTGCACCGAGAAGATCGCGACCAGCGAAAGGAACGCCAGACCCAGCGCTGCCGGACGGGTCAGCAGGCCGATGATCAGCGCCAGACCGGCGAAGAATTCGGTACCGCCAGCCAGTGTCGCCATCAGGTAGCCTGGCGTCAGGCCGATGCTTTCCATCCATTGGGCAGTGCCCGCCAGACCGTAGCCACCGAACAGGCCGAACAATTTCTGCGAACCGTGGGCGGCGAAGATCACGCCGACAACGATGCGCAGAACAGTCAGGCCGTAGCCAGCGCGGGTAAACAGTACTTTGTTGATCAGAGAGCTCATGGGGCGTTCCTTGTTGTTGCGACAAGTTGTATGTGTTGGTTGGCCGCTATATTAATCAATAAATTTCATGTTAAAAGCGCAAAAAATCCGCCATAACAATCGATTTATTAGATCATTTTCGACTGACGACTTTTTGCGACCCGGGCTCCAACGACTCCCGCTCCCGGTCGTACGCCAAGTAGTATTTGTTCACACTATTAACATAGCTGACGGCGCCCATCCCCACTTGCTCCATGGCAATGCGCTCGACTTGAAAGAACCATTGATTGGGGTTGAGCCCGCGGCGCCGGGCTTCGGCGCGCATGCCCTGCACACGTTCCGGGCGGATGTTGTACGCCGCGAGGGTGAAGGCCATGCGTTCACGCTCGTTGAGCTTGGGGCTGTTGAAAAACTTGCGGCGGATCATTGCCAGGTACTTGGCCCCGGCCTGCACATTGGCATCGAGATTCTGGATATTGCTGACGCCGACGCGCTGGGCTGCCGACGGCGTGATCTGCATCAACCCGGTCGGGCCGCTGCCGCTGCGGGCATTGGGTTGCAGACGCGATTCCTTGAACGCCAGCGCTGCCAGATTGAGCCAGTCCATGTTCTGCGCCTGGGCGTGTTTCTGCAGGGTCGGGCGCAGTTTTTCCAGACGCTGACGGTCAGCCTTGGCCAACGGATAGTGGACCTGGTACAGGCGTCGATAGATGCGCAGAAACGCGGCGTCTTCGTTGGAGGGCTTCTTGTAGCTGCTCAGAAAGCGGTCGATGCTGGCGCGCAACATCGAGGCATCGCGGCGCACGAACCAGTGCTCCTCCCCCGGCTCGCTGATGACCAGTTGCCGGTCAAGACGCAGTTTCGGCAGAATCTTGCCCCAGCGTTCGGCAATCGGCTGTTCGACGATAGTCAGGTGAAAGATTCCGCCCTGAACCATTTCCAGCACGTCTTCCACGGCCAGCGTCGGATCGACCCATTCGATGTTGATCGGCGCCAGTTTGTGCAGCGCCAGTTTCTGATTGAGCTGACTGACCGCCTCCCCCGCCGCGCTGCCGGTGGGCAACGCCAGGGTCTTGCCGGACAGTTGTTCGACCTTGGTGTAGCGCCGCTGGCCCTTGATGCCGACCAGTACCAACGGCACGTCGCGGGCGATCGGCTCGCTGCTGGAAACTGCATAACCACCCGGCAAGTCCATCAATTCACCAGGCGCGACCATATCGCCTTCGCCACGCTGCAACGCGCCGAGCAACTGGTCCTTGGCCTTGGGAATGATCTTCAGGGTGACTTCCTGGCCATCGCGAGCATGGCCATTGAGGTATTGCTCGAAGGCGCGCAGGCGATGGTATTCGACGCCGATGGCCTGGCCTTGAACCTCACCGGAGCTGTTGCGGCTCTGATTGACCAGCACGCGCAGGACGCGGCTGCTGCGGATCTCCGACAAGTCACGGACCTTGGCTGCCGGCACTGCCTGCAACGGCCCGGGCAAGCGCGCGGCCGCCGTCAGCGGCAGCAGCAGCGAGGCGCACAAGAGCAGCAAAACCGAGGGACGATGCATCCACTCTCCGAAAAGAATACGGGGTGATTTCTTTTGAAATCACCGACGAAAACAGAGCGCCTGGAGCGCTGGTAAAGTGCGAGAGACTGGCACAGTGATGGCATTGTCGCCACCCCGGAACTCTCGCGGCCTCAACAGACAGCCATAAGTCGTTGTAGTTCTTGGCTTTTCTTATGAATCTACAGCTCTGGTATGCTTTCCGGCCTTCGGCCCGAGGTAGCACCATGCAACTCATCGATATCGGCGTCAACCTGACCAACCCCAGTTTCGCCGACAAACACGCGGCGGTGCTCGAGCGCGCCTACGCGGCCGGCGTCTGCCAACTGGTGCTGACCGGCACCAGCGTCGAAGGCAGCGAACAGGCGCTGGAGCTGTGTCAGCAACTGGACGCCAGCGCCCAGCGGCTGTTCGCCACCGCCGGCATTCATCCGCATTCGGCCAGCGACTGGAATGCCGACAGCGCGCGACGCCTGCGCAGTCTGCTCAACGAAGCCAATGTGGTCGCGGTGGGCGAATGCGGGCTGGACTTCAACCGTGATTTCTCGCCGCGCCCGCAGCAGGAAAAAGTCCTCGAAGAGCATCTGGCACTGGCCGTCGAGCTGCAATTGCCGGTGTTCCTGCATGAGCGCGATGCCAGCCAGCGTCTGCTCGATATCCTCAAGGATTTTCGCGATCATCTGCCCGCTGCCGTGGTGCATTGCTTCACCGGCGAGCAGAGAGCTTTGTTCAGTTACCTCGACCTCGATCTGCACATTGGCATTACCGGCTGGATCTGCGACGAGCGCCGCGGCACGCACCTGCATCCGCTAGTGAAAGAGATCAAACGCGGGCGCTTGATGCTGGAAAGCGATGCGCCCTATCTGCTGCCACGCACGTTGCGACCGAAGCCGAAAAACGGCCGCAATGAACCGGCCTATCTGACCGAAGTGCTGCGCGAAGTGGCGCTGCATCGTGGTGAAAGCGAAGAGGATCTGGCGGCGCATACCACCGCCTGTGCGCGGGTGTTTTTCAACCTGCCCACCCTTCCCTGATACACCGCAAGCCCAATGTAGGAGTGAGCCTGCTCGCGATAGCGGTGGGTCAGTCAACAAATTTTTTGCCTGATATTCCGCTATCGCGAGCAGGCTCACTCCTACATAAAAGCGGGACCGCGTCGTCTGTTGATTCATATCAAGGTCTCGCACCTGCGTAGCGGCACAATAGTGGCACCTTGCCAAAACTGTTTCCGCTATCAGAGAAGACCTCCATGGGTGCCTGGCTTAGCAATATCTCGCTGAAATACAAATTCTGGGCGGTCAATGCGGTCGCCTTTGTCACCACCCTGCTGCTGGTGTTGTATGCCGTGCAGCTCGAACAACAAGCTCGCAATCATGCCGCTCAAGCGTCCGCGCAGGCGCAAGCGCAGTTACTCAAGGCCTGGCCGCCGGGCCAGCCGCTGCCCCAGGTCGAGCAGGTGCTGACCTTCAAACGCGGCGAAGCACCGCGGCTCAACGGTCAGCCGCTGCTGGAGATCACCGGCAGCAACGGCTGGAACGAGATCAACGCCCTGCCCTTGTTCGGCGAGAACCCGTTGCTGGGCGCCGAGGTGTTCAGTCGCGCTGATGGCGAACAGGTTGCGGTGATCGCCTATGGACCGAGCCTGAGCCAAGTGTTCCGCGAGCGTTTTACCCATTACGCGGTAGCGGTGTTCATCCTGATGCTGGCAATGCTCGGCGCCTCGCAATTGCTGATCCGCTTTTTGCTCAGCCAGCTCAACACCCTCAAAGACGTCATGCTGCATGTCGAGAAAAGTGGCGATCTCAGCGCGCGGGTGCCGCTGGCCGGCAAAGATGAAGTCGGACAAATGGCCAATGCGTTCAACGCCATGCAGGCCGGCTACCAGCGCGTGGTCAGCACCGTCGCCAATACGGCGCGGCAGCTGGATGTCGGCGCCGCGCGACTGGCGTCGAGCATGAACGAGGTGCGCCACGGCATGCTCGGCCAGCAGAGCGAGACCGATCAGGCAGCCACCGCGATCAACGAAATGACCGCCACGGTTTACCACATCGCCCAACACGCTGGCGCCACCCGCGACCTGTCCAAGTCCGCCGACGGCCTGGCCGGCAGCGGCCAGCAAGTGGTCGCCCGGGTGCAGCATTCGATCGCCGGTTTATCCAGCGGCGTGCAGCAGACCGCGCAAATGATTCAACGCCTGGCCGAAGACAGTCAGAAGATCAACGGTGTGGTCAGCGTGATTCACAGCATCGCCGAACAGACCAACCTGCTCGCCCTGAACGCGGCCATCGAAGCCGCGCGCGCCGGTGAGATGGGCCGGGGGTTTGCGGTGGTCGCCGATGAGGTGCGCAACCTCGCCAAACGAGTGCAGGCCTCAACCGACGAGATCACCACCATGGTTTCCGCATTGCAGGCCGGTACCCGTGATGCGGTGGATTTCATGCAGGAGAGTTCATACAAGGCCGACGATTGCGTGCAGCAGGCGCAAGAGGCTGGCGAGGCGCTGGCGGAAATTACCGGGGCAGTGGCGCAGATGCGCGAGAGCAACACGCAGATAGCCGTGGCGGCGGAACAGCAGAGCCAGGTGGCCGAGGAAATGAACCGGGCGGTGGTGAGCATCCGCGATGTAACCGAAAACACCGTGCAGCAGACGGTGGACTCGGCGACCACCAGTAATGAGTTGGCGACGTTGGCCGGGGAACTCAACAAGGCGATCGGGCAGTTGAAACTCTGAAGGCCCTATCGCCAGCAGGGCTGGCTCCCACATGGGATTTTTGGTGTGAACGAATGACCTGTGGGAGCTAGCCCTGCTAGCGATGGCGCCAGCCAAGACAACATCAAATCCGGCGATGACGCCTATCACTTCAATAGCCAACCTTGATTCGCCGCCCTGCGCGCCCGGGCCTATTCTTCAACCATGAGTTCAAACATGGATCGAGGAGTAGCAACATGGGCAAACGTCACCCCAACCTTCCCGCGTGGCAATGGCGCGCCTACCCCGGCAATCACCAACACCCGACCAACCTGGTGCTGCACCTGATCGCGGTACCGCTGTTCATCGTGGCGTTTCTGCTGATCGTGTCCGGGGTGTTCAGCCTGAGTCTGGCGAGCGTGGCCATCGGCGTGATCGGGATTGTCGCGGCGCTGGGTCTTCAGCGCCACGGCCACAGCCTGGAGGCGCAAGCCTCCGAGCCGTTCAGTGATCGCAAAGATGCGGTATCGCGTTTGCTGGTCGAGCAGTTTCTGACCTTTCCGCGATTCTTTTTAAGTGGTGGCTGGTGGCGCGCCTGGCGTGAGCGCCACCGCCGGCATTGACTCAGGCGAAGATCGTTACGGTTTGCCGACTCATGGCAATCAACTCGCCTTTCGCGCTCCACAGCTTGGCCGCAACGTGGCCATAACCGTCGGCGGCGTACTCGATATCGGCCAGGTACTGGCACCAGTCCAGCGTGCTCAAATCGTGTAACGGCTGCACGAACTCGATCGTCCAGGTCAGCGTGCTGCCCGGTGCAGGTTTCTTCAGATACGGCAACAGCGCCGGCGGCCAGGCATCGACCAGCGCCAGCAGATGCGCCTCGTTGACTGGCTCCTCTTTGACATCCCCACGCAAACGTACCCAGCCGCCCATCAAGCGCGACGCAATGCCGGTGAACGGCATGCCGCCGACGCTCCAGCGCATCGCCAGGTGCCGCATGAATTCCGGGGTCACGCTTTTGATGTACGGCAACTCCTGGCATTCGTCCCAGTGTTTCATCGACGGCGCCGGATACGCTTCAACCGCTACTTCCGAAGGCCGCGAGGCACCGAAGCTGCCTTGCACGATCGTTACCACCTGACCGTTCTGCAACGCCCGGCCCAACATCTGGCTGACGGCTTTGCCTTCACGCAACACTTCCACTTCGAAGCTCACCGGCACGCCCGGCTCAACCGGGCCGACGAAGGTGATCGCCAGCGAACGCACCGGGCGCTCCGCCGGCACTTTGCCGCGCATGGCTTCATATTGCAGCGCAGCCACCAGCCCGCCAAAACTGGCCCGGCCCTGACCCCATTCGGCAGGAATCGTCACTTCAGGTTGTTGGCGGACAGCATCGAGCAAATCGCAAAAGCGCATGGCAACCTCGGCAAGCGGAAAAGGGATGCACGGATCTTAACCAGACCCGCCGCGCGCCGCAGCGTCTATTCCGGTCAAATGGGCTGACAGAAAGGCCTAGGCGCCATATACAGCCCAAAGCCCTCTGTAGGAGTGAGCCTGCTCGCGATAGCGGTCGGACATTCAACGATGTGTTGGCTGACAGATTGCTATCGCGAGCAGGCTCACTCCTACACGGGATCGGTGTTGTTTCAGGAATGTTTGAAGCAGTCTGTATCGAGTTTTTCCAGCACTTGATCAGCCTTCAGCTCTGCCTTGATCAGCCCCGCCTGCCAAGTGGCGACACACGGTTGCAGGTCCGTTTCCAGCTCGGCCTTCGCCAGCCATTGCCAGCAATCGTGCCAGTCACCCAGCGCACCCTGGGCAGACTTCAAGCGCTTGTAGGCTGCCGCGGGCAAGCGGTCCAGTTCGGGATAAGCTTCGATGCCATAGCGCACGCGTTTGATCAACAGACGCAAGCGATGGCGGTCATGGGCGGGATCGTGCAGCGCTTCATCGAGTTTCTGCCATTGCTTGCCCAAGCGTTTTTCGATGCGTTTATCCAGGCCCTTGAGCAGGCCCTGATGCTGAGACGCGCGCAGGAAACGCGGAAAGGCATCGAGGATCATCATCAACGATGCAACTTCATTGCTCGCCGCCAATGCCGGATAGGCCTCGGCCATTTGCGCCATGCGCCGCTCGGCGGCTTGCGGCTGATCATGTTTGAGCAGATACGCCGCCAGCACTTCGCGATCGCGCCACGGCGTGGTCAGTTCACCGACGGCCGACGCGGCGCTTTCAAGCTGCTCGACACCTGGCAAGCCGCGTAGCGGCCGCAACAGACTGCGCAACCGGCGCACGGTGGTACGCAAATCGTGCAGCGCCTCAGGATCGGTTCTCGCCGTCATGCGCGCCTGGCAGGCCAGCAATCGCACTTCCAGACTCAGGATATGAGCCACCAACCGGTCAATCATGGGGGTCTACTCCGTAGACAGCTGCAAGCTCCTAGCTGCAAGCTGCAAGCTGAGCGCGTACTGGCTTGAGCTTGCAGCTTGCAGCTCGACACTTGCAGCTGCTGTTTTAACGTCCTGCGCGGGATTCGCGGATGTAGAAACGCGCCTTTTCGGCTTTCTTGCTGCAGCCCTCGAAGCCTTCGAATTGCTGCTGGGTCTTGGCTGCGGTCAGCAGCGACAAGGCTTTGGAATAGCTGACGGTGCCGGCAAAGCCTTCGGCCTTGGCCAGATCCAACTCATGCCAGGCGGCGTCGAGCTGGCTGCCACAGCTGTCGCGGTAAGCCGTTTTACCGGCGCAACCGGCCAATGCCAACGCCAACAACGGCACACAGATCCAGGCTTTCATCACTCACACCTCAAAGTAGGTCAACAGTCGTGCAGGTAAGACGGTCAGGCGGGGAAAAAGTGCCTTGCCGGCGCATGAAACAAGCGGCTGAAGAATAGCGCTGAAGCGCGCCGCAAGGGCAAAAAAACGACGTCACTGCCACGCTCTGCGACCTCGACGATTGAGCCAGCCCGGCGATCAGTGCATTGTGCAAGCTTGCCGGGGAGGAAGCTGGATGAAAAAACGAGTCGCACTGGTGTTGGGTTCCGGTGGCGCCCGGGGCTATGCCCATATCGGCGTCATCGAAGAAATCGAGAAACGCGGTTACGAAATCGCCTGCATCGCCGGCTGTTCGATGGGTGCAGTGGTCGGCGGAATCTACGCCGCGGGCAAGCTCGACGAGTACCGCAACTGGATCGAACGCCTCGACTACCTCGATGTGCTGCGGCTGGTCGACGTGAGCTTTCGCCTCGGCGCGATTCGCGGCGAAAAAGTCTTCGGGCAGATCCGCAAGATCGTCGGCGAGATCAATATCGAAGCTTTGCGCATCCCCTATACCGCCGTCGCCGCCGACCTCACCAATCAACAGGAGATCTGGTTTCAGGAAGGCTGTTTGCATCAGGCAATGCGCGCTTCGGCGGCGATTCCCAGCCTGTTTACTCCAGTGATGCAAGGCAATCGTATGCTGGTCGACGGCGGCATTCTCAATCCGTTGCCGATCGTGCCGGTGGTGTCGAGCCACTGTGACCTGATCATTGCGGTCAATCTCAATGCAACCAACCAGCGCCAATACAAACTGCCGATCATTGAACGCCCGCCAGCGTTCCGCTCGCGTTTTGACAGCCTTATCAATTCGCTGGGTTCGAAGCTGCCGTTCCGCCGCACACAGGCCGAGCAATTATTGAAGCTCGAACAGGAAGCGCTGCGCGCCGAAGCGGCCGCCATCAATCCCTGGCTCGAAGGCGCCGAACCGGAAAGCCAGCAACCGGCCGCCGCGCCCGAGCGTGAGGGCGCGCCGAAATCGGCGACGGGTTCGTTCATCATCGACAACGTCGGGCCGGCCTCGCTGCTCGATCTGATCAACCAGAGTTTCGAGGTGATGCAGACCTCACTGGCGCAGTACAAGATCGCCGGGTACCCGCCGGATATCCTGATCAACGTGCCGAAACGCGTGTGCCGGTTTTTCGAATTCTACAAGGCGCCGGAACTGATCGCGCTGGGGCGGGAGATTGCCAGCGATACACTGGATC
Organism: Pseudomonas granadensis; assembly: GCF_900105485.1. Taxonomy (GTDB): domain Bacteria; phylum Pseudomonadota; class Gammaproteobacteria; order Pseudomonadales; family Pseudomonadaceae; genus Aquipseudomonas; species Aquipseudomonas granadensis. The sequence continues at coordinate 3,790,201 of NZ_LT629778.1, forward strand.
GGTATGAGCAGGAGCAGGGTTGAAATCTTCGCTGTTGGTGCGGGCCCTATCGCTAGCAGGCTAGCTCCCACAGGGGTTCTGTGAACACCACAAATCCACTGTTCTGCTCAATCTGCAGATTTATGAATGACACCGATCCACTTTGGGAGCTAGCCTGCTAGCGATGGCGCCGGGTCAGCCAACCTCATTCAACAGGCGATAGCCCACCCCGGCCTCGGTGACGATGAATCGCGGCCGCGTCGGATCATCCGCCAGTTTCTGCCGAAGATGCCCAACCACGATCCGCAAGTAATGGCTGTCCTCGGTATGCGTCGGTCCCCAGATGTCCTTGAGCAATTGCTGCTGGGTGATCACCCGCCCGGGATGCCGCGCCAGTTGCGCCAGCACCGCGTATTCCTTGCGGGTCAGCGCCACTTCGACGCCGTCGAGCAGCACCCGCCGATACGCCAGATCCACGGTCAACGGGCCGAACTTCAATGCGGCCTGCTGCGCCTCTCCTGCCGGAGCCTGACGCAACAAGGCGCGAACCCGGGCGAGGAATTCCTGGATGCCGAACGGCTTGGTCACGTAGTCATTCGCGCCGCCATCCAGCGCCTCGACTTTCTGCCCTTCGCTGGCGCGCACCGACAGCACCAGCACCGGCGCTGTGGCCCATTCGCGAAATTCGCGCAGCACTTGCTGGCCGTCCATGTCCGGCAGGCCGAGGTCGAGCACCAGCAGGTCGGGTTTATTCAGCGCCGCCTGGGCCAGGCCTTCGGCACCGCTGCCGGCCTCGAGTACTTTGTAGCCTTGGGACGCCAGGCTGATGCGCAGGAACTTGCGGATCTGCGGCTCGTCATCGATGACCAAAATGGTCGCGGTCTGGCTCATGAATTCACATCAACAGAAAAGAGTGGCAAGAGAGTAGCGCAGTCGGATTCAGGCTTCACCGTCCATCCCCGGCTGCGTCTGCAGTGGCAGGTGCAGGGTGATGCATGTGCCACGGCCATCAATGCCGTCGGCAACGCTGATGCGCCCGCCGTGCGCGCCGACCATGCCCTGACAGATCGCCAGCCCCAGACCCGTGCCCTGGCCGCCACGATCACCGCGCGCGGCGGTGTAGAACATGTCAAAAATCTTCGCCCGCTCGTCTTCGGGAATCCCCGGCCCCTCGTCGCTGACCGAGAAAAAAATCTCCTGATCGTCCGCGCCCGCGTTGAGTTGCAAGCGGCCGTGAACGGGTGAAAAGCGCGCGGCGTTTTCCAGCACGTTGACCAGCGCTTGCTCGATCAGCGCCGCGTGCACGTACAGCAGCGGCAATTCGGCCGGCACGTCGGTGCTGACCTGCAACGGCGCGAGCACCGCGCGCAAGCGGTTGAGCGAACTGCCGACGATGTCTGCCGGCGACACCCAGTCGCGCGCCAGTTTCAGTGCGCCGTGGCCAAGTCGGGTCATGTCGAGCAGGTTCTGGATGTAACGGTCGAGGCGCTCGGCTTCATCCCGGGTACCTTCGAGCAGCTCGCGGCGATCCTCCAGCGGGATCGCTTCGCCGAGCGCCAGCAGACTGTCGATGCTGCCGCGCATGGCGGTCAGCGGCGTGCGCAGATCGTGAGACACCGAGGCCAGCAAGGCACTGCGCAACTGTTCGGTTTCGCCGTGCAGGCGCGCGGCTTCCAGATCGTCGGCCAACTGCGCGCGCGCCAGTGCTTGCGCCAGCGGCTGGCTCAACGCGGTGAGCAGTCGACGGCGCTGGCCGCTCAAGGTCTGGCCCTCTTTTGCGCACACACCGAGCAGCGCCAACGGCCCGTCCTCGACCGACAACGGCCACCACCACCAACGCCCGAACGGCAGCGTGCCGGTGCCCATGCCCGCCGGTTGATCGTGCTGCCACGCCCAATCGGCGGCGGCGCGCTCCGCCTCGGTGAATTGCAGCGGGCCGCCAGTTTCGACTTTCCAGCCGCCCTGACCGTCGCGATTGAGCAGGCACAGTTGCAGATCGTTCCAGCCGTTGAGGTGCTGCGCGGCGGCGCTGACCACGGCCTGGCGATCGGTGGCGGCGGTGAGCTTGCGCGACAGGTCGAGCAGTTCGCTGGTTTCCTCCTGGGTGTCGCGCAAGGCCTGCAACTGTCGGCGCTGGCGCGCTGCGAGGTTACCGGTGAGCGCCGCCATCAGCAGGAAAAACAGCAAGGTCAGGACGTCTTCTTCGCGCTGAATGCTGAAAGAAAAATTCGGCGGAATGAATAAAAAGTCGTAAGTAAGAAACGACAGCGCGGCACACGCCAGCGCCGGGCCGAGACTGCTGCGCACCGCCACCAGCAACACCGCGGCGAGGAACACCAGCGAAATGTTCGGCAACGGTAATACGCTGGACACCGCCCACGCCAGCGCCGTCGCCAACAGCGTCGCAACCAGTGCCAATGCGTAGTCGAACCACACCAGCGTCAGCGGACTGCGGGCCTGCGGTTGCTGGGGTTGTTCATCACTGTCGAGAACATTGATTTCCAGCCCGTGAGCCTGACGCAACAGCCGCGCAGCGAGTCCCCCACCCAACAAGCGTCGACGCAGACGCGGCCGCGACTGGCCGACCAGCACCAGACTGGCGCGACGTTCGACGGCGTGCTGGATCAAAGTCTTCGCCACCTCGCCGGCACGCAGCAGCACCACTTCGCCACCGAGGCGTTCAGCCAGTTGCTGGGCACTTTGCAGACGCAGGCGCGATTGCTCGTCACGCACCCTGCCATTGTCGACGTGCACCAGGCTCCACGGCAAATGCCGACGTTGAGCAACGCGACTGGCGTGGCGCACCAGACGCTCAGCCTGCGCATCGCCATCGACGCCGACCAGCAAGCGCCCGCGCACGGCCGGCGCGGCCTGACCGAGCTGGCGATAACCCTGCGCCAGATCGTTATCGACCTGTGCGGCGGCGGTTTGCATCGCCAGTTCGCGCAACGCGGTGAGGTTGGTCTGGGTAAAAAAGGCGTCGATGGCGGCGCGGGCTTGCTCTGGGACATAGACCTTGCCTTCGCGCAGACGCTCGAGCAATTCACGCGGGGGCAGGTCGATCAGCAGCAGTTCGAAGGCTTCTTGCAGAACCCAGTCCGGCAGGGTTTCGCGGACCTGCACACCGGTGATGCCGCGCACCTGATCGTTGAGGCTTTCCAGATGCTGGACGTTGACCGTGGTGAACACGTCGATGCCGGCGGCGAGCAATTCCTGAATGTCCTGCCAGCGCTTGGCGTGACGGCTGCCGGGGGCGTTGCTGTGCGCCAGCTCGTCGACCAGCACCAGCTTCGGTCGCGCCGCGAGGATGCCGTCGAGGTCCATTTCTTCGAGCATCACGCCACGGTATTCCGAGCGCAGCAGCGGTTGCTGCGGCAGGCCGCCGAGCAGCGCTTCGGTTTCGGCGCGGCCGTGGGTTTCGACCACCCCGGCAAGGACTTTCACGCCTTGGCGAAGTTGGCTGTGGGCGGCCTGGAGCATGGCGTAGGTCTTGCCGACACCGGGCGCGGCGCCGAGGAATACCTTGAGTCGGCCACGGCCGTCACGGGGCAGGTCTGCTAACAGCGCGTCGGCGCGGCCGGAGTCGCTCATGCTGGTCTCTTTTCCTGATATTGGTGCGGTGACGATGATGGCGCCATCGCCAGCAGGCTGGCTCCTACAGGGGAATGTGGTCTCCTGTGGGAGCTAGCCCTGCTAGCGAATGGCGGCGCCGCCGATTCAGAGTTGTTGCAGCGCCATGTTCAGCTCCAGCACATTCACCACCGGCGGCCCCACCAGCGGCTGTTCGATGTGCGCATCGAGCAACTGCTGCACCGTCGACACCGGCAGATCGCGCGCCTGGGCGACACGCGCCAGTTGATAGGCAATTGCCGCTGGTGGCAAGTGCGGATCGAGGCCGCTGGCCGAGGTGGTCAGTAACGCCAGCGGCACCGGGCCCTGGCCGGGAACCTGCAATTTCCGGGCGTCGTCGATCACCCGCGTGGCGAGCACCGGATTGCTCGGGGCGAGGTTGCTGGCGCTGCTGGAAACGGTGGCGAAGGCGCCGGCAGATGGTCGTGGGTGGAACCACGCATCGCCGCTGAAATCCTGGGCGATCAGTGAGGAGCCGCGGACTTTACCGTCGGCGTCACGGACCAGACTGCCATTGGCTTGCTCAGGGAAGACCACCTGGGCAATGCCGGTGACCGCCAGTGGATAGGCGATGCCGGTGACCAGGGTCATCAGCACCAACAGGCTCAGGGACGGACGTAGCATTGTGGACATTTATTGATCCTCGAATTCGTTGGGCAAACTTTTGGTGGGGTGTCAGGGAGATCTTTCCCCCCTCACCCCAGCCCTCTCCCCCAAGGGGGCGAGGGGGAAAGGGAGCCGATCTTCATGCTTTTCAAAACCCGGACTCGACTCGGTATCTCAAGTCGACGTACCTCTCACAAACACCGTGGTCAGTCCCCTCTCCCTCCGGGAGAGGGCCAGGGTGAGGGGCTCTTTTCAGCCTCACACCAGATGCAACGCCGTGAGCAGCATGTCGATCGCCTTGATCCCCACGAACGGCACCAGAATCCCGCCCACGCCATAGATCAACAGATTGCGCCGCAGCAACGCCGCCGCACTCGCCGCCTGCACCCGCACGCCGCGCAGTGCCAGCGGAATCAGCACGACAATGATCAAGGCGTTGAACACAATCGCCGACAGAATCGCGCTCTGCGGGCTGGTCAGCTGCATGATGTTCAGCACGCCCAGTTGCGGATAGATCGCAGCGAACAGCGCCGGCAGGATGGCGAAGTATTTGGCCACGTCGTTGGCGATGGAAAAGGTAGTCAGCGCGCCACGGGTCACCAGCAATTCCTTGCCGATCTGCACCACGTCGAGCAGCTTGGTCGGGTCGCTGTCGAGGTCGACCATGTTCGCCGCTTCGCGCGCTGCCTGCGTGCCGTCATTCATCGCCATGCCGACGTCAGCCTGGGCCAGCGCTGGCGCGTCGTTGGCACCGTCGCCGCACATCGCGACCAGGCGACCGTCGTTCTGCTCGTGGCGGATTCGTGCGAGTTTCTTCTCTGGTGTGGCTTCGGCAAGCACGTCATCGACGCCCGCCTCTGCCGCAATCGCCGCAGCGGTCAGGGGGTTGTCGCCGGTGACCATCACCGTGCGGATCCCCAGTTTGCGCAGTTCGGCAAAACGCTCGCGAATGCCCGGTTTGACCACGTCCTTGAGGTGGATCGCACCGAGCAGTTTGCCGTCGGCGCAGACCAGCAACGGCGTACCGCCGCTCTGGGCGATCTTGTCGATTTCCCGCGCGAGCGCCGGGGCCAGATCGGCGCGTTGCTGCCCGAGGAAGGTCAGCAACGAGTCCACCGCGCCCTTGCGATAGACGCGGCCCTGATAATCGATACCCGACAAACGCGTTTCGGCACTGAATGGCACCACCGTGAGGACTTCCAGCGCCGGCTCAGGCTGCGGATGCAGACCGCGCAGGTACTCGACGATGGATTTGCCTTCCGCAGTTTCGTCGCCCAGCGAGGCAAACAACGCGCCCTCGGCCAGATCACGTGCCGACACACCCGGCGCGGCGTACACCGCACTGCAACGACGGTTGCCGAAAGTGATGGTGCCGGTCTTGTCGAGCAGCAGCACATGCACGTCACCCGCTGCTTCCACTGCACGACCGGATTTGGCGATCACGTTGAGGCGCACCAGCCGGTCCATCCCGGCAATGCCGATGGCCGAAAGCAGGCCGCCGATGGTGGTTGGAATCAGCGTGACCAGTAACGCCACCAGAAACACCAGCGGCAGGCTGCCGTTGGCGAAGTGGGCGAACGGTTGCAGGGTGACCACCACCAACAGGAAGATCAGGGTCAGGCCGATCAGGAGGATATCCAGCGCCACTTCGTTGGGAGTCTTCTGGCGTTTCGCGCCTTCGACCAGCGCGATCATGCGATCGAGGGTCGATTCACCGGGGTTGGCGGTGATCCGCACCAGCAACCAGTCGGACACCAGTCGCGTATTGCCGGTGACCGCCGAGCGATCACCGCCGGACTCGCGGATCACCGGCGCCGATTCACCGGTGATCGCCGCCTCGTTGACCGCCGCGATCCCTTCAATCACTTCGCCGTCGCCGGGGATCATCTCCCCCGCTTCGACGCGCACCACGTCACCCTTGCGCAGGTTGGCTGCGGGCACCACCTGGAACCTGCCATCGGCCTGCCGGCGCCGGGCGCTGAGACCTTCGCTGCCTGCCTTGAGACTGTCGGCGCGGGCCTTGCCACGACCTTCGGCCAAGGCTTCGGCGAAGTTGGCGAACAGCACGGTGAACCACAGCCACAGGGCGATTTGTGCAGCCACCAGGGTCGACACATTTGCATCGGGAATGAAGCACAGCACCGTGGTGAAAATGGCGGTCAGTTCGACCACCAGCATCACCGGCGAACGCTTCAGCTGCCGTGGATCCAGCTTGACGAACGCTTGCACCAGTGCCGGGCGCCATAGGGACGAGATCGCGGTTTTCGCTTGTTCCGGCGCTTTGGCAGCGACGGGTTTAATTGCGGGCATATTCATCGTCAGCTCCTCAGAAGCCCAGGCTCAGATGTTCGGCAATCGGGCCCAGTGCCAGGGTCGGCAGAAAGGTCAGGCCGCCCACCAGCAAAATGGTCACGGTCAGCAGGGTGACGAACAGCGGGCCGTGAGTCGGGAAGCTGTTCTGGCCGATCGGTGCGGTTTTTTTCATCGCCAGGCTGCCGGCCAGTGCCAGTACCGGGAGGATGTAGCCGAAGCGCCCGATCAACATGCCCAGGCCGAGCATCAGGTTATGGAACGGCGTGTTCGCGCTCAGGCCGCCGAACGCCGAGCCGTTGTTGGCGCCCGCCGAGGTGTAGGCGTAGAGCAACTGGCTGAAACCGTGCGGGCCGGGGTTGCTGATGGTCGCCGTCGGGCCAGGCAAGGCAGCGGCGATCGCACCGAGAACCAGCACGCTGACCGGCATCACCAACAGCGTGACCACAAGCAATTGCACTTCCCGCGCCTGGAGTTTCTTGCCGAGGTATTCAGGGGTGCGTCCGATCATCAGGCCGGCGAGGAACACCGCGATCAGCACGTTGAGCAACATGCCGTAGAGCCCGGCACCGACGCCGCCGAAGATCACTTCGCCGACCATCATGTTGACCAGCGCGACCATGCCGCTCAGCGGATTGAGGCTGTCGTGCATGCCGTTGACCGAACCGTTCGAGGCCGCCGTCGTGGTCACCGACCACAGCACCGTGGCGGTGGTACCGAAGCGTGCCTCTTTGCCTTCCAGCGGCGCAGTCTGTTCGACGGCGGCGTTGTTCAGGGTCGGATTCGGTTGATATTCGGCCCACAGCGAGGTCGCACCGCCGATCAGGAACAGCGCCAGCATGCAGGCGATGATCGCGCGGCTCTGGCGCAGGTCCTTGACGTAGTGGCCGAAGGTGAACACCAGCGCCGCCGGAATCAGAATGATCGACGCGACTTCGAACAGGTTGCTCCAGGCGGTCGGGTTCTCGAACGGATGTGCCGAGTTGACGCCGAAGAAACCGCCACCGTTGGTGCCCAGTTGCTTGATCGCAATCTGGCTGGCGGCCGGGCCGAGCGGGATCACTTGATCGACACCCTGCATGGTCACCGCATTGACGTACTGCGCAAACGTCTGCGGCACACCCTGCCAGACCAGATACAGCGCCAGCAACAGGCACAGCGGCAGCAGGCCGTAGAGGGTAGCGCGGGTCATGTCGACCCAGAAGTTGCCGAGGGTCTGCGCCGATTTGCGGCCGATGCCACGGCACAGCGCGACCAGCACGGCGAGGCCGGTGGCGGCGCTGACGAAGTTCTGCACTGTGAGGCCGACCATCTGGCTCAGGTAGCTGAGGGTCGCCTCACCGCTGTAGGACTGCCAGTTGGTGTTGGTCATGAAACTGACCGCAGTGTTGAACGCCTGCGTCCACTCCTGGCCCGGAAGATTCTGCGGGTTCAGCGGCAGGTGATCCTGGAACAGCAGAATCGCGAACAGCAACAGGAAACCGGCGAGGTTGAACGCGAGCAGCGCCAGCGTGTATTTCTGCCAGCTTTGCTCCACCTTTGGATCGACACCGGCAATGCGATAGCAACCGCGCTCGACCGGACCGAGGATCGGCGTCAGCCAGGTGCGCTGGCCTTCCATCACCTTGTAGTAAAAGCGTCCCAGGAAAGGCGCAGGCAGCAAGACCAGCGCAAAGAAGCCGAGGATCAGCCAATAGTCATAACTGTGCATAGCCGCTCCTAGTTCCGGTCCGCGCGCAACAGCGCAACCAACAGATAAATGAACAGCCCCACTGCCAACAGCAGTGACACCCCGTCCAGAACGCTCATGGAAGATCTCCGTGTAACGGCGTATTGCCGCGTGTGGGGTGATTGTCGGGAAGGAGGCTGTAAAGGAACGAGAGCGAGGGTAAGCGCGGGGCATAAAGAAAGCGTAAAGAGTGGGTTTATGCGGGGTTTACAGGGGGATTTCTGGTGTTTGTACTGGCCCCATCGCGAGCAGGCTCACTCCTACAGTTGGAATGCGTTCCCCTGTAGGAGTGAGCCTGCTCGCGATAGCGGCATAACAGGCAACATCGCACCCAACTGGCGCACTGTTCATGCACATCCAGCGCAAATCATCCCCGCTGCGACAGCTTTGAACTCATTACGACTTGTTTCAGAGTAATGGCACGCCCACTGCACACGCCCTCCCCCGAAGCTTTCCAATCTTTCAGGGAGCAAGCGCATGAACACACAACTCAAACCCACGCTGGGCACGCTGCACCTGTGGGGCATTGCCGTGGGGCTGGTGATTTCCGGGGAGTACTTCGGTTGGAGTTACGGCTGGGGCGTGGCCGGCACACTGGGCTTTCTGGTCACCTCGTTCATGGTCGCGACCATGTACACCTGCTTCATCTTCAGCTTCACCGAACTGACCACCGCGATTCCCCATGCCGGCGGGCCGTTTGCCTATAGCCGCCGCGCCTTCGGCGAGAAAGGCGGATTGATCGCCGGTCTGGCAACGCTGATCGAATTCGTCTTCGCGCCGCCAGCGATTGCGCTGGCGATCGGCGCTTACCTGAATGTGCAGTTTCCAGCGCTCGACCCGAAACACGCTGCTGTCGGCGCCTATATCGTGTTCATGGGCCTGAACATTCTTGGCGTGAAACTGGCGGCGACCTTCGAACTGATCGTCTGCGTGCTGGCGGTGGCTGAACTGCTGGTGTTCATGGGTGTGGTCGCCCCGGCGTTCAGCTTCGGCAACTTCGCCCTCAACGGCTGGGCAGGCTCGGATGTTTTCGGCGCACCGGCGATTGCCGGCATGTTCGCGGCGATTCCGTTCGCCATCTGGTTCTTCCTCGCCATCGAAGGCGCGGCGATGGCGGCGGAAGAAGCCAAAGACCCGAAACGCACGATTCCCAAGGCGTACATCAGCGGCATCCTGACCCTGGTATTGCTGGCGATGGGGGTGATGTTCTTCGCTGGCGGCGTCGGTGACTGGCGCACCCTGGCCAATATCAACGACCCGCTGCCGCAAGCGATGAAAACCGTAGTCGGCGACAACTCCGGCTGGCTGCACATGCTGGTATGGATCGGCCTGTTCGGCCTGGTTGCCAGCTTCCACGGCATCATCCTCGGCTACTCTCGGCAGTTCTTCGCCCTCGCCCGCGCCGGGTATCTGCCGGCGTCGCTGGCGAAACTGTCGCGCTTTCAGACACCGCACCGCGCAATCATCGTTGGCGGCATCATCGGCATCGCGGCGATCTACAGCGATGGCCTGATCAACCTCGGCGGCATGACGCTGACCGCAGCGATGATCACCATGGCCGTGTTCGGTGCCATCGTGATGTACATCATGAGCATGCTTAGCCTGTTCAAACTGCGTAAATCCGAACCGAATCTGGAACGTACATTCCGTGCGCCGTGCTATCCGCTGGTACCGATGATCGCGTTGGTACTGGCAGTGGTCTGCCTGGTGGCGATGGCGTGGTTCAACACGCTGATCGGCCTGATTTTCCTGGGTTTCATGGCGGTTGGATTCGGGTATTTCATGATGACGGGTCAATTGCGCGCCGATGCGCCGGCGGATGCGATGTTGACCGGTCTGTAACGCGCTCGGGTGTGCCGGGCAGAAGCGGCCTAGAATGGAACCACTGCGAAGTCGTTTCGCTCAAACGTGGTATGCAGCGTCGCACGGCGAAATCCTCGCCCGTCGAGCTGCCCTTGAGGAGAGCCGTTATGCCCTGGTATGCCTGGTTGATTCTGGTCGTTGCGATCGGCTCGATTGTTGGCGGATTGATGATGTTGCGTGACACCGCCAACAAGGTCGAACTGACCGATGAAGAACGCAAGCGCGTCGCACAGCGCAATGCCGAAGCCGACGCCAAGGACGCACAGGATCGCTGACATCAACCCCGCCCGATCGGCGGGGTTTGCATTCATATAGCCATTGGATCTGACCGCACGCTTTTAAGAAGTAGAAGTACAGTCACCATCTAATTTTCCTTGGTTAAGATGCGTGCATTGTTGCGGAGAGTTCCCGATGCGTTATTCGCAGGACCATAAAGCCCAGACCCATCAGCGCATCATCAAGGAAGCCTCGGCGCGCTTTCGCAAGGACGGCATCGGCGCCACCGGCCTGCAACCTCTGATGAAAGCGCTGGGGCTGACCCATGGCGGTTTCTATTCACATTTCAAATCCAAGGACGATCTGGTGGAGAAGGCCCTGCAGGAGGCCGGTAATCAGGTCGACGGCTTGTGCGCAGAGATTTTCGCTCAGGACAATGCACTGGATCTGTTCATCGAGACCTATCTATCGGAGTGGCATCAAACATCACCCGATGAAGGCTGCCCGCTGCTGACCATTTCCTCCGAACTGGGCCTGCGCGGGCAACCGAGCCCCACCAGTGATGAAGTGCTCAACGCACGGCTGACGCAAATCGAGAACAGTCTCGACGGCGAAAACAATGCAGAACGCGCCATCGTCATCATGTCGACCCTGGTCGGCGCGTTGCTGCTGTCACGCAGCGTCGCGGATGCCGGGTTTGCGCAACGCATTCTCGACGTCACCCGCGACCACCTGAAGAACCGCGACTAAGCCTGCCAGCGCTTGAACAATACGCTTGCATTGACCCCGCCAAAACCGAAGCCATTGGACAACGCATACTCGATCGGCATGGAACGCGCCTGGCCATGAACAATGTCCACCCCTGCACTCGCCGGGTCCGGGTTGTCGAAGTTCAGCGTCGGCGATACCACCTGATCACGAATCGCCAATAGCGTGAAAATCGCTTCAAGACCGCCTGCAGCACCGAGCAAGTGGCCGGTAGCGGATTTGGTCGAAGTGACAGCGATTTTGTTTTCGGCACCGAACACCGCCTTGATCGCCGCCAGTTCGCCAAGATCGCCTACAGGCGTCGACGTCGCATGAGCATTGAGATGCTGGACCTGAGCCGGCTCGATAGCGGCCTGCGCCAACGCCAGCTCCATCGCACGGCGTGCCCCGCTGCCATCTTCCGGCCCGGCGGTCAGGTGGTAAGCGTCGGCACTGGTGCCGTAGCCGACCAGTTCGGCTAACGGTTGTGCGCCACGTGCCAAGGCATGTTCGAGTGATTCGATGACCAGCAGACCGGCGCCCTCGCCCATCACGAATCCGTCACGACCGCTGTCGAACGGTCGCGATGCGCGCTCAGGCGTGTCGTTGTAACCGCTCGACAGCGCCCGCGCTGCGGCGAAGCCAGCAAGACTGACACGGTCAATGCAGGCTTCTGCCCCGCCGCACACCGCAATGTCTGCTTCACCGGAACGGATCAACCGTGCCGCATCGCCGATCGCCTGGACGCCCGCCGCACATGCTGTGACCGGCGCGCCCAGAGGTCCTTTCAGGCCATGCTGGATCGAGACATGACCGGCGGCAAGATTAACCAGAAACGACGGAATGGTGAATGGCGACAAACGCCGAGGGCCGCGGCTGTCAGTGGTGCGCACCGCATCGGCGATCGCACCGAAGCCACCGACACCGGAGCCGATGATCGTCGCCGTGCGCTCTCGGTCCTTGTCTTCTTGCGGATGCCAGCCGGCCTGCTCCAGCGCTTGTCTTGCCGCCTCCATGGCGAACAGGATGAAGCGGTCCATCTTCTTCTGCTCTTTCGGCGCAGTGGCGCGATCCGGATCGAAACCGGCTTCGGCATCCTCCTCCTGGGTTGGCACACGACCGCCAACACGCGCAGGCAAGTCAGCAACCACCGCGTCCGGCAGGTTGCGAAGTCCCGAGCGTCCGGCCAGCAAACGCTGCCAGACCACTTCGACACCACTGCCCAACGGCGAAACCAGACCCATGCCTGTAACCACAATTCGACGCGAATCCATACCCTGCTGACCTCCGATCAAGATTTGTAGCGTTGTGCCGCGGAACTGCGCGACAAGTTCGGCACCATGACGTGGCGTGCGGCGACGAATGCCTGCCATTCACCCGCATCAGGCAACGAAGGAATAGTGATCAACTCGCCCTGATCCAGCCCGGCCAGCGCCGCATCGACCATTTCTTCCGCCTCCATGATCATCTCCGCCGGGATGCCACTGGCATCGGTACCCGAGCGCGCCCAGATTTCAGTGCGCGTCACGCCGGGCAATACGGCCTGAACCTGCACGCCGGTGCCATCGAGCTCGGTATGCAGCGACTGTGTCAGGCTCAGCACATAGGCCTTGCTCGCGCTGTAGGTGGCGTTGAACCGTTCAGGAAACAGCGCCACCACCGAGGCGATGTTGATAATCGTCCCACGGCCGGCCTTGGCGAAACTGGCAGCGGCGGCCGATGCCAAGCGAGTGACGGCGGTGATATTCAGCTGGATCAGTTGCTCCAATTGCTCCATATCAGCGTTGGCCAACAAGCCGTTTGCCGCAACACCGGCATTATTGACCAGCAGGCTGATGCTTGAATCACTGCGCAGTCGTTGCTCGAGTTTGAGCACATCGTCCCTTTGCGTCAGATCCGCTTTCAACACCTCTACCTGAACACCGTGTGCATCACGCAAGCGGCTCGCGGCATTTTCCAGACGCTCCTGATCACGGGCGACCAACAGCAGATCGAATCCGCGTGCTGCCAGTCGTTGGGCGTAGATGGCACCGATACCCGACGAGGCGCCGGTCACGAGCGCTGTACCTTGAGACGTTGCAAAATTCATGAGAGTGCTCCAACAGGACTGGGCGGGAAGGCTGTAGATCGCGCCGGCATGACCGAACGGTAGATTATTATAGGCATAATCTTACCGGCATATGATAGCCGTAATTTTAACTTGGCGATGAATTGCCGTCCTGTTGAGCCCATCAGCTCGTCATCGCACAAAATCAAAAAAGGCCGGTCAATGACCGGCCTCCTGGCGTTGAACATTCAGCTTAGTTGACTTCCAGCCTGTCGCGGTTGCGATCCAGAATCGCCTTGCCAATCCCCTTGACCTCGAGCAACTCGTCAACCGAGGAGAACGGTCCGTTTGTTTCACGATACGCAACAATTGCCTGTGCTTTGGCTTCGCCGACGCCTGCCAGTTCTTTCTGCAGTGTTGCCGCATCGGCGTCATTGAGGTCAATCTTCGCACTTTGCGCAGACTTCGCGGCATCCATCACCACAGGCGCAGTGGCGCCCTCCGAGGGCGAGACAGGTGCCGCAATCGCGGCAATCGAGGCGCTGGTCAGGAAAGCGAAAATCAAGGAATAGAAATAACCGGTACGCATAAGTGACGCTCCATCATCGTTTGAGAAAGCAGCTTTTCCGAAGCTGCTCTTCAAACGTAGGTCATGGCGGGGGGATGTCAAAAATGCGAGCGTTACAGGATGTGAAACAATCAGGTTTCCAGGCGGCGCTGCTGATAGATCCAGTCGACTATTTCGCCGTCAGGTGTGTAGCCGCTGACAGTCTCGCGCAGGAGCTGACGAACGCGGGCGTAGTCGTCACTTTCAACGGCGGCGAGCAGCTCGCTTAGCCTGACCTTCAACACATCCCACGGCAAATGGTCTTCATTGGCTGTCATGATCATCGGATGCGGCGTGGACGCGACGTTATCGCCGATCAGCAGCTCCTCGTACAGCTTTTCACCAGGGCGCAAACCCGTGAACTCGATGGAAATATCGCCCTGCGGATTTCGTTCGGAACGAATGCTCAAACCGGACAGATGAATCATTTTCTCCGCCAGTTCCACTATTTTTACCGGCTCCCCCATGTCCAGCACGAACACGTCGCCGCCCTGCCCCATCGAACCTGCCTGGATCACCAGTTGAGCAGCTTCTGGAATGGTCATGAAATAACGTGTGATTTTCGGATGGGTCACCGTGAGTGGGCCGCCAGACTTTATCTGGCTGTGAAACAGCGGAATGACCGATCCGGAGGAGCCCAGCACATTGCCAAAGCGCACCATGGTAAAACGCGTCTTGTTGACCCTGGAAACATTGGACTTGTCGCCAAACAAGACCGGCGCGACCTCCCGACTCAGTGCCTGCAAGGTCAATTCGGCCAACCGCTTGGTACTGCCCATGACATTGGTCGGACGCACCGCCTTATCGGTGGAAATAAGCACGAAGTTTGACACGCCCGACTGCAAGGCCGCCTGTGCAGTGTTGAGCGTGCCGATCACATTGTTGAGCACGCCTTCGGCGATATTGTGTTCAACCATCGGCACGTGCTTATAAGCCGCCGCGTGGTAAACCGTATCAACTTTCCAGGTTTTCATCACATCCAGCAGCTTGTCCTGATGACGTATCGAACCGAGGATAGGCAACAACCTGACCTGGACCGATTCACGACACCCGCGCTCTTCCAGTTCACGCAAGATGCTGTACAGATTGAACTCACTGTGTTCGAACAGGATAAGTGTGGTCGGCTGCAGTAAAAAAATCTGCCGGCAGAGCTCCGAACCGATGGAGCCACCCGCTCCGGTCACCATCACCGTTTTGCCGGTGATACAGCGTTCCAGCAGATCGGGCTGCGCAGGCACCGCGTCTCGCCCCAGCAGGTCGGCGATGTCGACTTCCTGAATGTCTTCGACTCTTACCCGCCCGCTGGCCAGATCCGTGAAGTTGGGCACACTGCGTACATGCAGAGGAAAACCTTCCAGCAGATCGAGTATCTCTCGCCGGCGCGCGCGGGTCGACGACGGCAGTGCGAGCAGGATTTCCTGAGCGCCGGTCACGTCGATCATTTGCTGGATATGTTTGGGTTTATAGACCTGCAGGCCTGAGATCGATCTATCGGAAATGCCAGGATCATCGTCAATGAAAGCCACGGGGCGCAAGACCCGCCCCATGCGCAGTGCCGCGACCAACTGATTGCCCGCCACGCCGGCTCCGTAAACAGCCACTTTGGTCAGACCGTCATCGCGGTTGGTAAAGGGCACATGTTGCGCCGCGGTGAACCAGTCCCCCATGAAATACTGGCGCATGCACAAGCGCAGGCCGCCAATGATGACAAGGCTCAACCACCAGTAATTGAAAATGATCGAACGTGGCACAACGACCTGGTGATTGCTGTACCAGTAGACGACGAGCGCCAGAACCAGCGAGGACAGACTGACAGCCTTGATGATCGCGATAAGCGCGTCATTGCCGAAATAGCGCATCACGGCGCGATACATTCCGAACCGAACGAACAGAGGAATGGCGACAAGCGGTGCACAGATGAACAACCACAGGTGGACCTTGAACGGATTAACCATCTCGTCGATGCCCAGCCTGACGATGAACGCCATCCACAGCGCTACCCAGACCAGGACGATGTCCGTGACAACTTGCAGCATCCTCTTGTTTCTACGCGGCAGGCCCAGCAGGAACTGCCTCATCTTGTCCATATTGATCTCTGGCACCTACGAGAACTCCTTTCAGCGGGCAACAGAACCCGAAAATCTACCGCCGCCCGACACTGTAAACCCATGCAGCGCAGTTTTGCTGTGGATTTCGAAATGAAGCCCGGGTTCCGACAAAACACAATCCGATGACGCTGAGCATCAATGCACGCCATCCCTGAAATCCCGGCGCGTCTCGACACTTCGTCAACTGAACAGCGTCATCGCTCGCGCTGTCCAGTTGACTAATCAGGCGATGCATCATGCAGACGCGGTGTAACCCTCACAGGATTTCGCTGCCCGTCCCTTGGCTATGTTGTAAGCATCGTGCAACAACTTGTGCCGCTCCAGACGGATATTCGGGTCTGCCGGAGTACGGAACAAGGAAGTGGTTTTCGCGACGTAAGTAAACTTGTTGCCAAAACCGTATCTGAGCCACAGGTTCCAGTCTTCAAGATTGCTCATATCGGTCTCAAATCCGCCACGTTGCAAGTAAAGCTCACGCTTGAAGAGTAGCGACTGAATCGGAATGAAATTGTGGTCCAGCAGGACGTTGTAGTCGTATTCCTGTTTGAAGTAGGAAGGTGTTTCATGACTCGTCTCGGTGTAACGTCCATCCACGCCAGTAATGGTGCCGACTTCCATGGCCAGTGAATAGGCCGCCACCGATTCGTGATCTTTTGCCAGCGCTCCGATCAACACTTCGACGTGATCGGAGAACAGCAGATCATCATCATCCAGGAACATGCAGTAAGTACCCTTGGCCATTTCGAGGCCATGGTTGCCGGTGACGGACCGACCGACTTTGTCCATCCCGTAGAAGCGGATCGGGTGACCCGGCTGTTGCTGGAACTCAGCCACCAGCTCTTTCATCGTCTCACCGCCGTCTTCAACCACCACCAGCTCGACGTTCGGATAAGTCTGATTGCGTACGGAGATGATCGCCTGACGCAGAAACTCGGTGCGGTTGCGATAAGTTCGGGTGACGATCGTGACAAGCGGCATCTCGTCGAGTTGCTCACCGATTGTCCAGAAGGCGCCGTCCCGAATCATTTCGTAGTCGAACCCGCGGAAGGGGAAGTACGATTCCTTGCTGGAACCCTTGCCCGACAGAAAGTGCGGCGCTTTGCGAACGATTTTGCCGATGTTGCCAATCAAATCACGCCGAACGCCAGCATAAACTTCCGGGCGGAACAACAGAGCACTTTGCAGGACCAGCGCGCCGAACTTGTCGCTCATATCGCCATAACGCAGGCGCAGATAAGCGTTCGCCAACGTACTGCCGGTGAACTGAATCGGCTTGACATGGTTCTCGTGCTCGTAGGTGTAGTGGTAAACCACTGCCGACGGGCAGTATTTCAACTGGTAACCGAAAGACCGGAATCGATAGGACAATTCGACATCTTCGCCATACATGAAAATTTCATGCTCATAACCGCCCACCTTGAAGTAAGCGGAGCGCCGGACCAGGATGCAGGCATGGGAAGACCAGTTGGTTTCCAGAGTGACCGGGTCATAATATTTCGGATGTTCGTAGGGCGCCTGACGCAACTCCCATGACGCAACGGCTCCAGAGGTATCGCTGCCTGCCGCCGCTACCGCATTGGCGATGGATCGCGGCGCGAACACGATGTCGATGTTGCTGATCAGAATCCATTCGGATTGACCGGTCTTGATCGCCCGATCATGTCCCAGACCGAAGCCGACGTTTTTGCCCTGAACCACTTCAAAACCCGCCACTTGCGACGCGAGTGTGGATTTCCAGCGTTGCAGCTCGGCCACCGTATTGTCGCTGGAGCCGTTATCGACAAAACACAGGTTGAGTTTTTGCAGCGGATATTCCTGCGCGGTCAGCGATGCAAAGAATCCATCGACCCACTTGCTGCTGTTATAGGTCACGATCGAGACGTCAATGACGGGCTGCGCGTCGAGCGCCGGCAACGTCGGTGCGTAGACAAAACGCCGATCCGCGATAGCTTGCACGGCGGCGAGATTGTTTCGGGAGTTGATCGCCCGCATCATTTTCGCTTGCACGTTTTTGATCAGGTGCCGCACACGCATGCGCACGCCAATCAGCGCCGGGAATTTCTGGTAAACCGGGCGCAGTACGGCACGCGGATTCCTGACCACGCGCTGAATTTTCCCCCAGCCGCGCAGAACCAGACGGCTAACGCCGCGCAACGGCCGGGTGATTTGCCACGATCTGGAGATATAAATCTTCCAGAGATCGTACTTGAGCACCTCTATCTGCTCTTCGCGCGCCTGCAATTGCTCTTCACGCGCCTGCAAAAGCTGCGTCAGTCGTTCCTGCTCGAGGAGCAGCTGGTTTTGCATCTGAATGAGTTCGTCGTTGTCATTCATATACCTGTCGCTCAGGACCAGACTGAGCCTGTCATCCGTCGCCGAAAGTTGCTCTTTTGTTTCATGTAATTGGTGGCGAACACCCGACAGCTCGGCCTGCATGTCCAGATACGTATGATTGAGCGCAGCCAGATCCGCCTGCACCTCCAGCGCCTTGTCTTCAAGCCAGGTGATGTAAGACTGCTGACGGTAAACTTCCAGTTCCGCGTCGAATGCATTCCTCGTCTGACCGCTGACCGATGTCCGGGTCAAGCGCGAAAGGTGCGCCGATGGCTCGATGAATTGCGCCTCGCTCAAAAAGTAGCGGGACTGCGCAAAGTCCAGAAGCAACGCCCGGAATTCCCGGCTGCACGGTGCGACAGCACCGTTCGCTTGCCAGTGGGATGCCAGATCCTGCGGTTGTTTCACATCGATGGTCAAACCGGTGCCGCTGTACGGCGCCTTACCCAACGCGTAGACAGTCTTTCCAGCCAGGGCGGCTTCAAAACCCGCCGAAGAGTTGATCGTGAACACCACATCGGCGCTGGCAATCAATTGCGTGATGCTGTGTTCCCTGTCAGCCACCTCGACATGTTCGGGCAACTCAGGCACCTCATCCAATGGATGCGGTTTGACAATCACCCGGTAATCCTTGTTTCCGATGACAGTCAGCACATGATCGACGTATTCGGCCATGCTTGCGAAAGGCGAGCCCATGATGATGTTCGAGTCATCCTGCACCTGCAGCAGAATCAGAGCCGTCGGCAGCTGTTGATTTCCCTCCAGACGATAACTCTCTTCCATCTGCGCGAGTCGTTCCAGCGCCTCCTCGGTCGGTTGGGCGCCGGTCTGCTGCCGATACTCGGCAAGCTCGACGGCAAATCCACTGCGTACATTGACCCCACGGGTGTCCGAGTAATAAGCCATTGGATTTGGCGCGCGCAACATACCCAGCTCATTGAAAAGCAAAGGCACATCATTGGCCGCACACACGGTTTCGAGGCTACCGTCGTAGTTCCAGCAGAACACCAGATCCGGGTCCACGTTGTCGATCAAGGCAGTGACAAAATGATCATGGAATTTCAGTGGCTGCTTATTGAGGAGGCAGCGCCAGTCTTCCAGCCACTGGGCATTACCTGACACCGGGTACTCACACCCGTAAGAAGACGGACTGATCCACGCGTGGCGGAAATCCGGGTATTGAGCCTTGAGCTCATCAGAACCAACGAAGATGCACTCCCAGCCTTCATCGCTGAACTTGTTGGCCAGTGGCAGATAGACGTCAACGATACTGCTGAATAATGTTGCGCGCTCTCTCAACACCAGTGGCAAGGTGTAGAAAACCACGCGTTTGTATTTGCGCGAAGCGACTTTGGCTGCGGGATCACCCGCCGCGATGCTTTCAGGCTCGATATTGAATTTCACCACCGAGTTGGCTGCGATGATGGAGCCGTTGCCGATCACGGCACCGGCCAGTACCGAAGCGCTGGCACCGATCCATACATCATCGCCGATGCTGACTTCAGCCAGTCGCAGGCCCTGATTCTTGATGGGCGCGTGCAAATCATAGCGATGGGCCGACGAAGTGATGGAAACGTTGGGCGCAACCAACACATCCTTGCCGATGGTCACCTTGCCACTGCCGTTGATCCAGGTACCGCAATTGATGACAGTACCCGAACCGATACGCAAGTAGCCTTGCGCCCCGCATTCGATGACGACGTTATCGCGCAACTGCACACCGTCCTCGATGATGCACTCAGCCGCTTCGTCGACATGAAACCTGACTGTGTCAGCGATATCAGCATTACCGATCTTAAGCATGATTCAAGCAACCTTCACTACGTTGACAGTTGACGGGCAATAGGCAACGCCCACGATCTGACGTCCACCGGACACGCTGACTTTGCGCATCGGCCAACGTTGATCAAGCTCAACGCGTTCTCCGTCCAGACTCGCCATACCGATAAACAGAAAATATTCTCCCGGGGCAACATTCAACGGGAAGGTAAAACTGATCTTGTAAGCGCCTGCATCCAGATCGAATTTACACCCGGCCAGCAACGTATTGTCCCCGGCAACATCGACGCCTTTGGCATCGCGCAGGGAATAACCCATGACCACTTCCTTGAGTTGTGCGTACGACTGCACATAGCAATGCATCGTGACATCTTCGGTGGGTTCGAAGTGGCTGGTCTGCGTTCCATCGGCACTGAAAAAGTCGACGGCATTGATCTTTGCCGCGCCGGAACCGAACCGGACCTCCGAGATATCCCCCAACTCGGTGTCGTAGGAAACATCGACATGCTGTTCTTCGACCACCGGGACAGACACCGAACTGCTGTTGCGAACTTTCTTTTCGTAGTTTTTGGTCGCGGTCAGCACATCGGTGCTGTGGTCGATGATCTGCCCGTTCTGCATGACAATGACGGCCTGGCAGAAACGAATGACCGACTGGGTATCGTGCGAAACGAACAGGATGGTCGTGCCACGCTCTTGCATATGCTTCATCTTGAGCATGCATTTGAGCTGGAATCCCGCATCTCCGACGCTTAGCGCTTCGTCAACGATCAGCACATCCGGCTCGACGTTGATCGCCACGGAAAAGGCCAGACGCGCAAACATGCCACTGCTGTACATGCGAACGGGCTGATTGACGAAATCGCCAATATCGGCGAACTCGAGAATCGCCGCGATCCGCGTCTGCATTTCCTCACGGGAGTAACCCATAAGGGAGCCCTGGAAATAAATGTTCTCAACGCCGGTGTAATCGGGATTGAAGCCTGCACCCAACTCCAGCAGGGAAGCTACCCGACCGACAACCGTGACCTCGCCGCTGGAGGGCGTCAGCACGCCGGTGAGGATTTTCAGCAAGGTACTTTTACCTGCGCCGTTTTTTCCCAGAATACCGACTGTCTGGCCTTTTTCGACGGTAAAAGAGACATCGGTCAGCGCATGAAAATCATGATGCCGATGCTTGCCAAAGAGCGAAAGAGCTTCGACCAGCCTGTCGACCGGCTTGTTGTAAAGCCTGTAGACCTTACTGACGTTTCGGACGCTGATTGCGCTCTCGTTCACTGCATTCATCACAAAACATCCGCAAAATGAGGTCTTAACTTTCTGAACGTATGCCAGCCCACGAACATCAGGACAATCATGACGCCCCAGAAAAACAGGGTCTGGGTCGGACGTTGCCAAAACCAGACATCACGTATGAGCGAGTCTCTGAATCCTTCGACAATGTACGCAAACGGGTTCAACCGCAGATACGACGCTGCCCTGCCCTGAATCGCATCGATATCCCAGAACACAGGCGTCAACCAGAACCCGAACTGCGTAGCCATCGCCACCAACTGGCTCAGGTCGGGAAAGAAAATAACCACCGAGCTGGTAATCCAGGCGATTGCCAGAAGCAGCATGAACAGACAGGCGATGTAATACGCGACTTGCAACCAGTAAAGGTTCGGCTCATAGCCGTAGATAACGAAGAGCAGCAACAGGATGAACACGAAGAACACGTGTACCAGCACTGCCGAGCTAAGCTTGACCAACGGCAGCAGCGATACCTTGAAAACGATTTTCTTCACCAGAAAACTGTTTTCCTTGACCGCAGTGCATCCGGAATTCAGTGCTTCGACGGTGAAAAACCACGGAACCAGGCCACACACCAGCCACAAGACAAAAGGGAAATCTCCGTGGGGAGCCGCCTTGAACCCGAACTGAAACACGAACCACAGAATCAATGTGGTCGCGCAGGGTTGAATGAATACCCACAAAAATCCGAGATAGTTAGTCAGGTAGCGAGCCCGAAGATCATTTGAAATCAGGCTAACCAGAATCCTGCGGTCCGCCAGCATTGCCCTGAGCCAACTCATTGAAAATCTCCGGACGTTTCCATCTCGTTCATCACCGTTTCACAACTACCGCACGACATCATGGCTTCCATTTAACGATCCGGGGTCATCGGCTTCAGGCTTTCAGCCTCTGGCACAAAAACCGGTTTTGTCTGCGCGCCGACCTCTGCCCTGGACTTGTCCCTGGGCTTGAATTTCAACACACGTTTTTCCACCAGATGCCAGGACGCATAACCAAGCACCAACGTGATGGCAATCGTGACAAACAGGTAAAGCGGATAGGAGATTTCGGGAAATTTCAGCAATACAAACTGCTGGACCGGGAAAGCGTAGATGTACACACCGTAGGAGCAGTCACCCACGCGATTGATCCAACTGCCCAAACGGCTGCTGGACAAGCCATAAGCCAGGACAACGTAAGGCAGGCTGATCCAGAGCAGGATCTTCGAGACCGGGGCATACGGCGCCAGCAGAATGGTCGCCATGATCAGCACGCAAACACCCGATAGACTGAACCAGCGCTCGAGCCGCCACTTCGCGTAACAGGCACCAATCATGAAATAGATGCCGGTCAGGAAAATATTACGGACATCAGTGCCATAGACCACCACCAGTTCCGCGCCACGCCAGCACCAGAAAATTACGGTCAGCGCGAACCCTGCGGTTGCTGCTGCATATACCCAGCGACCGCTCTTGAAGATCAGCCCGAGCGCGACGACGACCAGGTACATGAAGAATTCTACCGGCAGACTCCACAACGAACCGTTGACGGCATTGGGGACGCGCGCATGCTCCAGGACACCGGGCAGGTAGAACACCGGACTCAGGATGATATTCGACAGATAACCCCAGAATTGCGGATGCGCAAAATACTCACTGATCGTCAGGGTGGTAAACAGTGGCCCCAGAATGAACATGCTGATCAGCACGACCACGATCAATGCCGGAAAAATGCGCAACGATCGCTTGATCAGGAAATTGCCCACCGAAGGTGTGGAATCCCAACTCTTGACGATCAGATAACCACTGATGATGAAGAAAATTTCGATGCCCAGACCGCCGTAGGAGGCAAGCCCCAGAAAGCCGGCCGGCGGGTTGCCGTAAAAGGCGAAGGAGTGGGCGTAAAGGACCAGTAGCGCAGCAATCAGCCGAAGCAAGTTTAAATTATTATCCTTATGCTGCATTTATTACCGCTCCACTACTGTGAACTGCTCAAATTGACTGACATGTTTTAAGAGATTTCCCGGCTATGCCTACCAGGCCAGATCCGTCTGACCTCCACTGGCGACAGCCTCATCCGCTCGGCCTGCGCGGGGGGGCGATCATACCACTATCCTAATCAAGGTCCACGCCCGCCAAGGCCTCTAGCGAAGCAGCACGCTGGCACGCACCCTTCAATCAAACGGTTTCCCGAGTACCTGCGCCAAATTTCGCCGCCAGCCACAGCAATGGTGCATACGCGATGATCAACCCGGTGATACCGGAGACCACACCCAGCGCCACCAACAGCGCGCAAGGCAGTAACCACAACAGGTTTATCGCAACGACAGCGAGGGTGACCGTCTTGTGGCTCTGGAAATGTCGGGATGCATATTGATACGCATGGCTGCGATGGGCTTGATAAACCTTGTCACCATTGAGCAGGCGCCTGCACAGCGTCCAGGTCGAGTCCACCACGAAAACGCCTAACAGGATGACCCAGCTCCAGAGCAAGTCCGGGGCGACGATGGCCGCGCCAAGGGACAATATTCCCAGCGCCATGCCAAGAAATCCGCTGCCGGCGTCGCCCATGAAGATGCGCGCCGGCGGATAGTTCCAGCAGAGAAACCCGGCCACGGCACCGCTCAATAAAAGCGCGCCCCAGAGCGGTTCCGCATGCCCGCTAACCACGTAGATCAAAGCACTGCCCAGACAAGCACATAGCGCCTCGGCGCTTGCCAGCCCGTCGATGCCATCCATGAAATTGTAGAGATTGAGCATCCACACCAGATACACCACGGCAAGCAGGTTCCCGATCCATCCGAAATCGACGACCGAACCGAAAACGGCTACCGGAGCCAGTCCATCAAGCCAGAACAATGCCCAGATGGCGGCGCAAAAATGCCCCAGCAGGCGCCACCTGGCAGCAATATGCCCGTGATCGTCGGCGAATCCGATGATCGCCACCAACAAGCCGCTGCCCGACAGCGCGCAAAAAGTCGCCAGGTCCAGCCGCTCCAGCCCATACAGCACAGGCAACGCCAGCAGAAATGCGGCAACGATTGCCACACCACCGCCACGCGGCGTGGCCACCGTGTGCGAGCTGCGCTCGTTAGGGATATCCATCAAGCGTTTGGAAAGCGCGTAGTGCCTCAAACCCAGGGTCAATGCCCAGGACAGCAGAAAAACCAAAGTGAGTAAGCCGGCAAAAATCATCTCTTTCGAGTTCCCTGAAAATGGTCCGCGGTGCGCCGCAAAGCAGTGTCGACGTCAATCGGCGGCACCCAGCCCAGCAAGGCAGCGTTTTTGCTGATATCGACTTGCAGTGATTCACAGATTCGCTGCGCAACATTGCGCCGGCCAACGACTGCCGCGAAGAACAGCAGCCATTTCGCCGGAACGGGTAACAAGCGAACCTTTTTCCGCAATGCCGATGCCATTCGCCTGAGCAAAACCGGAGTCGATAAATCGTCGCCGTCGCCGACGAGAAAGGTTTGTCCGGCAGCGGCCGGGTGATTGATGCAAGCGGTGATCAGACTCACCAGATTACCGATCGCCACCAGACTGCGCTGATTGCGGATGCCGCCCAAGGGCAAAACAATGCCTTTGTTAAGCACTTTGAGCAGACTGAGAAAGTTGGCTTTCACACCCGGCCCGTAAACCAGCGGTGGACGGATGATCACGATTTCCATGCCCGTTTGCTGGCCAAACGAACGCAAAGCCTGCTCCGCTTCGTGCTTGCTCAAGCCATAAGGGTCCTCGGGAGCCGGCACATCGTCAGCCGTAAAGGGGCGACCGCAAGCGGTACGTTCGCCGTTGACCTTGATCGAGCTGATGTAAACAAACCGCTTGACCCCGGCCTGCGCCGCCGATCGGGCCAGCTGCAGGGTTGCATCGACATTGACGCGACGAAATTCGGCGAGCGCATCATCCGCTGTCTCGCGCATGACATGCACGCGCGCCGCTGCGTGCACGACTACGTCGATACCCGCCAGCTGCGCCGCAGAACTTGAGCCAAGCTCAAGTTGTACAAGCGGACACAGGCCTTGCAGACGCGTGGGGCCACGCACCGCTGCCACGGGCGCGAACCGGCGATCGAGCAGTAGATGGAACACCAGCGCTTCACCGACGAACCCCCTCGCACCGGTAACCAGTACTTTACAAGGACTCACCCGACAGCCTTCCCTGCAAGCGCTGTGCCCCAGCAAATCAGAAAAAACAGTATGCGATCCCTGATTCGCCGACGGCAGTGCCACGACGCAAACGAAAGGCGTATCAATTGCCAGCGGCGCAATTGCAGCCAGCTGCTGACGAACGGATCGGTCGTGCGGTCTGTCAGTCTTGCGATCAAGGCAACCTGGGTAAACCACCAGCCGTCATGAACCGACTTGTAACGCGCAATCATCGTGCCCAGGCCGGTGTTGGCGCCGACCTGATTGTTTTCATGCTGCCGATATTCCATTGAAGGACGTGGATCAATGTACCAGCGAAAGCCATGACTGCGAGCGAAGGCATAGCAATACCAGTCATGCAGGGTGACATCTTGCAGTTCTTGCCAGTGTGTCAGCATCGATTGCTTCATCGCATGAGCCAACGTCGCGCTCAGCACATAAGTGCACCCGGGGCCGGCCGCTTCGAAAAGGAAATCCCAACGCGTTTGCGGTTGTGCCTTGTGGATCAGACGCCTGCTGCCGTTTTCCCAGAACGCCGTGACGTTACTGGAACAGGCATCGGCACCCGTGTCGCGCAACGAGGCGATAGCCCGCTCCAGCTTGTCGTCATGCCAGATATCGTCTTGATCAGCAAAGGAGATATAGTCGTAATCGCGCAAATCGACATCACGCAGCAGTCGAAAGAAATTGCGTGACGCGCCTCCAAAACGCTCGCCGCATGGCAGAAGGTTTACATTTGCGTGCCTGGCCGCAAATTCTTCGCACCAGGACTCCGTGCCGTCAGTGGACGCATCGACGCTGATGTAAATACTGACCTGCACCGCAACCTGGCCCAGGATCGAAGCTATCTGCTCTTCGATCCATTGCATTCCATTGTAAGCGGCCAGCAAAACCGCAACCCGGGGAGTTCTTACTGGCATTCCATTCCTGCTTGCACGATTTTGACAACATGGGCGAGATCGCAAAGACTCAGCGAGTGCTGGAGTCCAGCAATTTCTGCAAGTACTGGCCGTAGCCGGTTTTCTTCAGACTGTCCGCCTGTTTTGCCAACTGCTGCGCTTCAATCCAGCCGTTGTTGAACGCGATCTCTTCGAGACAGGCGACCTTCAAGCCCTGGCGCTGCTCAATGGTGTGGACGAAGTGACTGGCTTCCAGCAAGGAGTCGTGTGTGCCTGTGTCCAGCCAGGCAAATCCACGGCCCAGCATCTCGACCTTCAACGATTTGCGCTCGAGGTAGGCCTGGTTGATATCGGTAATTTCCAGCTCGCCACGCGGCGAAGGCTTGATGCTCTTGGCGATCTCGACAACCTGATTGTCGTAGAAGTACAGACCGGTCACCGCGTAGTTGGATTTTGGCTTGACGGGTTTCTCTTCGATACTCAGCGCACGCCCCGTTGCGTCAAACTCCACCACACCAAAACGCTCGGGATCGGAAACGTGATAACCGAACACCGTCGCACCGTGTGTTTGATCGGTCGCGGCGCGCAAATTGTCGGAAAAGTGCTGACCGTAAAAGATGTTGTCGCCGAGTATCAGGCAGCAAGGATCCTCGCCGATGAACTCCTCGCCAATGATGAACGCCTGAGCCAGGCCGTCCGGACTTGGCTGTTCGGCATAGGTGAGCTTGATACCGTAGGTACTGCCATCGCCGAGCAACTTGCGAAAGCAGGGCAAATCTTCAGGCGTGGAAATAATCAGAATTTCGCGCATGCCTGCGAGCATCAGCACAGACAGCGGATAAAAGATCATCGGCTTGTCGTAGATCGGCAGCATCTGTTTCGAAACGCCGAGAGTCAGCGGATGCAGGCGCGTGCCCGAGCCGCCGGCGAGGATGATGCCTTTACGATTTGTCGTGGTCATTTGTTCAGAACTTCCATAAGCATTCGGGTTACACCACTTTGCCAATCCGGCAAGTGCAGAGAAAAATTGTCGCGCAGCTTCTGAGTATTCAAGCGTGAATTCAAGGGGCGGCGTGCAGGTGTCGGATAGGCTGTGGTTTCGATCGGATCAACGGCTTTCACGGTGAGCTGCTCTCCGTTGGCCTGAGCGAATTCGATCACATGCGTGGCGTAACCATGCCAGGACACCTCACCGGCAGCAGCCAGGTGATACAAACCCGACAGATGTTGCTGATCCATAACCTGGCGGAGCGCCACAGCCGTGACGTCGGCGATCAGATCTGCGCCAGTCGGCGCGCCGATCTGATCGGCGATCACGCTCAGGGTTTCACGGTCCTTCGCCAGGCGCAGCATGGTCTTGGCAAAGTTATTCCCGCGGGCTCCGTATACCCAACTGGTACGAAAGACCAAGTGTTTGCACCCTGATGCAATGATTGCCTGCTCGCCGGCGAGCTTGCTGGCGCCGTAATGATTGACCGGTGCAACAGGATCCGTCTCCAGCCATGGCGTCACACCCTGTCCATTGAAAACATAATCCGTTGAGTAATGGACCAGCCAGGCGCCAGACGCGGCGGCTTCTTCAGCCATGACGCCAGTCGCCAGGCCGTTGATGCGACTGGCCAGCTCGGTTTCTGATTCAGCCTTGTCGACGGCAGTATAGGCAGCGGCATTGACAATGACGTCAGGCGCTATCTGCCGGATTGTCGAGCGCAAGGATTCAAGGCTCGCAAGATCTCCGCTCAGCCCTCCCAGCGGTTGACGATCAAGTGCGACCAACTCACCGAGTGGCGCCAGAGAGCGCTGCAATTCCCAGCCCACCTGGCCATTCTTTCCCAACAGAAGGATTTTCATGCTTTATTCGAACGATCTGCGTAGTTTTGATCGATCCACTGCTGATAGCTGCCGCTCTTCACGTGCTCTACCCATTCGGCATTGTTCAGGTACCACTCGACCGTCTTGCGGATACCGGTTTCGAACGTTTCTTCAGGCGCCCAGCCAAGTTCCCGCTGGATTTTGCCCGCATCGATCGCGTAGCGCTGGTCATGACCTGGGCGGTCTTGCACGTAGGTGATCAAACTGGCATGGGGGCGGTGGGCGGATTCCGGCCGCAGCTCATCAAGCAATGCACACAAGGTATGCACCACTTCGATATTCTGCTTTTCATTATGCCCGCCGATGTTGTAGGTCTCACCGATAACGCCTTCGGTGACTACTTTGTAAAGGGCGCGAGCGTGGTCTTCCACATACAGCCAGTCACGCACTTGGTCGCCTTTGCCGTAGACGGGCAGCGGCTTGCCTTCCAGTGCATTGAGAATGATCAGCGGGATCAACTTCTCCGGGAAGTGGCATGGGCCATAGTTGTTCGAGCAGTTGGTAACCAGTGTCGGCAGGCCATAAGTACGAGCCCAGGCACGTACCAGATGATCGGAACTGGCCTTGCTTGCCGAATAAGGCGAGCTTGGCTGGTAAGGCGTGGTTTCAGTGAAAAGATCTTCGGGCCCCTCGAGGTCTCCGTAAACCTCATCAGTCGAAATATGGTGGAAGCGGAAGTTGGCTTTGCGCGCAACGTCCAGCGCAGCCCAGTAATGGCGAGCGGCTTCAAGCAGCGTGTAGGTGCCGATAATATTGGTCTGAATAAATTCCGAAGGGCCGGAAATCGAGCGATCGACATGAGATTCGGCAGCCAGATGCATGATTGCATCCGGTTGATGCTCACGCAGAACCCGGTCGATCTGATCACGATCACAGATGTCGACACGCTCGAATGCGTAACGCGAATTCTGGCTGACCTCGGCCAGAGACTCCAGATTGCCAGCGTACGTCAGCTTATCGACATTAACGACGGAATCGGTCGTGTTCGAGATGATGTGACGGATGACTGCCGAGCCGATAAACCCGGCGCCGCCGGTAACTAGAATTTTCACGCGAAACGATACCCTTGAGCTGCAGACATAGCCCCCGAAAGGAGCGCTGTCTAATCCATGAATGCTGATGCCATAAGCAATTGGCATCCGTCAGAGTCAGTCTGAATCGACAGGCAGTGTCGCACTGTCGAACAAGGGGTGCATTTTACAGCTTAATGAGGGTTTTACTAACGGATAAAGACAGGTCGCGACGCAATTTGGGACAGCTGCCCCGCACCTTCCGCTATCAGACAAGCCGCTTACGCGACGCTTTGGACGTACGTCCCAGAAACCAACCGAGAACCGGGCCGATCAGCATGCCAATCAGCAATGCCAATACGACGATCAACGATACCGGCAACTGCGGACCGGACAAACCCAGAAACAATAACGCCACCGACTGCTGGTTCTCCAGGACAAATGCCAGAATGACCAAAACCAGCAAAAGGATAAAAACGCCAAGAAGTATGCGCTTGAGGTTACGCATAAGTAACCCTCCGAAATACAGCGACTGTCAAACCCCCTCCTCCTCTTCTTCGTTCACTCGATCGCGCAATTCCTTGCCCGGCTTGAAATGCGGAACGAATTTACCGTCCAGACTGACCGACTGGCCGGTCTTCGGATTACGGCCGACGCGCGGCGCTCGGTAGTGCAGGGAGAAGCTGCCAAACCCGCGGATCTCGATGCGATCACCGGTGGCCAGACATTGGGACATTTGTTCAAGCATGGTCTTGATGGCCAGCTCCACATCCTTGGATGAGAGTAGCCCTTGATGGGTGACAATTCGTTCGATCAACTCCGACTTCGTCATATTTTTCCCTTCTTTTTCAAGCAGCTAGATCAGCGCTTGAAAGGTTTTAGCATGCCCGGAAGAATTTGAACAGCCCAGGGATTGACATATCTTTGCCAACGTAAAAATGCCCATTTTCAGGGCACCTGATCGACGAGTCGGACTTCAGCGCAGTCAACGACAGATCACCAGCATGGTCCGAGTCAGATAGCCGGCAGGGTTGAAGCCAAACGGATATTCATCTTCCTCTTTGGCATCGTCGGACCTCGTAACGACTTTGTAACCGGCACCCTTGCACTCCTTCGCCGCGCGCTTCTGACACTTCTCCCAACCGGAACCCAAGCCGGAGCAGTCGACCTCAATCCCGCTGACACCACGTACTGCGTGAGTCTTCGCACTGGTGGTACAACCGGCCAGCGCCAGCACTGCTGCCAATACAATAATCTTGTTCATCCACTTCCTTATGCCAGGCCAGTGCCCGACGACTGCACGCTCAAGACCAAGCTTAGTCGCGAATAGGCGATTGATCCGATTAAAGAAACAGACCCGCAAGCGAAGGCATTGGTTTCATGCACGGACGTACAAAGACCAAATCGCAGGCACAAAAAAGGGCGACCGAAGTCGCCCTTTTTAATGATCAAGCAGAACTCAGTTCTGTTTGGCCATTGCTTGACGCAGCAGTGCCGCCATGGTGGTGTCAGCTGCTTCGCCTTCCGGAGCTGCTTTCAGGCTCTGGATGGCTTCTTTCTCTTCAGCATCGTCTTTCGACTTGATCGAGAGCTGGATTACGCGGCTCTTGCGATCAACGCTGATGATCTTGGCTTCAACTTCCTGGCCTTCTTTCAGAACGTTGCGCGCGTCTTCAACGCGGTCACGGCTGATTTCGGAGGCTTTCAGGGTAGCTTCGATGTCGTCGGCCAGAACGATGATGGCGCCTTTGGCGTCAACTTCTTTCACGGTACCGGTCACGATAGCGCCCTTGTCGTTAACCGAAACGTATTCGGAGAACGGATCGCTTTCCAGTTGCTTGATGCCCAGGGAGATGCGCTCGCGCTCTGGGTCAACCGACAGGATGACGGTGTCCAGCTCGTCGCCCTTCTTGAAACGACGTACGGCTTCTTCGCCCACTTCGTTCCAGGAGATGTCGGACAGGTGAACCAGACCGTCGATGCCGCCGTCCAGACCAATGAAGATACCGAAATCGGTGATCGACTTGATGGTGCCGGAGATCTTGTCGCCCTTGTTGAACTGGCCAGAGAAGTCTTCCCATGGGTTCGACTTGCACTGCTTGATGCCCAGGGAGATACGACGACGCTCTTCGTCGATGTCCAGAACCATGACTTCCACTTCGTCGCCGACTTGTACGACTTTCGAAGGGTGGATGTTCTTGTTGGTCCAGTCCATTTCCGAAACGTGTACCAGACCTTCAACGCCTTCTTCCAGCTCAGCGAAGCAGCCGTAGTCGGTCAGGTTGGTTACACGAGCGGTAACGCGAGTGCCTTCTGGGTAACGGGCTTTGATAGCAACCCATGGATCTTCGCCCAGTTGCTTCAGGCCCAGGGAAACACGATTGCGCTCGCGATCGTATTTCAGAACCTTGACGTCGATCTCGTCACCAACGTTGACGATCTCGGAAGGATGCTTGATGCGCTTCCAGGCCATGTCGGTGATGTGCAGCAGGCCGTCCACGCCACCCAGATCGACGAATGCGCCGTAATCGGTGAGGTTTTTGACGATACCTTTGACTTGCTGGCCTTCCTGCAGGGATTCCAGCAGAGCTTCACGCTCGGCGGAGTTCTCGGCTTCGAGGACGCTGCGACGGGAAACGACAACGTTGTTGCGCTTCTGGTCCAGCTTGATGACCTTGAATTCCAGCTCTTTGCCTTCCAGGTGCGTGGTGTCGCGCACTGGACGGACGTCAACCAGGGAACCTGGCAGGAACGCACGGATGCCGTTAACGTCGACAGTGAAGCCGCCTTTAACCTTACCGTTGATAACGCCCTTGACCACTTCCTCGGCTGCGAAGGCTGCTTCCAGAACGATCCAGCATTCAGCGCGCTTGGCTTTTTCACGGGACAGCTTGGTTTCGCCAAAGCCGTCTTCAACCGAATCCAGAGCAACGTGAACTTCATCACCAACGTTGATGTTCAGTTCGCCAGCATCGTTGTAGAACTGCTCAAGCGGGATGAGTGCTTCAGACTTCAGACCAGCGTGAACGGTTACCCAGCGAGCCTGGTAATCGATATCAACGATAACACCGGTGATGATGGAGCCTGCCTGAAGGTTCAGGGTTTTCAGGCTTTCTTCAAAGAGTTCCGCAAAGCTTTCGCTCATTTTAATTCCTGTAGATGAGGGCGAAGTAAACGCCCATCTCCACACCCCAGACGGTGTGGGTTAGTTTCATTTAAAAGAAGCAACGCAGGACTATGACTGGTCCCCTGCGCCCTTCTTGGTCACCCGGCGATATCGCGAATGGCGATCTCGCTCATGATGCGTTCAAGCACCTGATCGATGGAAAGCTCCGTGGAATCCAGCTGAATCGCGTCGGCCGCCGGCTTGAGCGGGGCTACTGCGCGCTGGGTGTCACGCTCATCGCGTGCACGGATCTCATCTAGCAGACTCGACAGACTAACACCCTCGACTTTGCCCTTCAACTGCAAATATCGACGGCGCGCCCGCTCCTCGGCGCTGGCGGTGAGGAAAATCTTCAGCGGCGCATCAGGAAAAACCACTGTGCCCATGTCGCGACCATCGGCCACCAGACCCGGCGCCTCCTGGAATGCGCGCTGGCGCTGCAGCAGCGCCTCGCGCACGGCAGGCAGCGCAGCCACTTGCGAAGCGCCGGAGCCGACGCTTTCAGTACGAATGACATCGCTGACTTCGTCGCCTTCCAGAATGATCCGCTGCAACTGACCTTCGGTCGCGGCGATGAACTGCACATCCAGATGAGCGGCCAATGTTTTCAGCAGCTCTTCATTGGTCAGGTCGACGCCATGGTTGTGCGCAGCGAATGCAAGCAAACGATAAAGCGCACCGGAATCCAGCAGGTTCCAGCCCAGACGCTTGGCCAGAATCCCGGCGACGGTGCCTTTGCCCGAGCCGCTTGGCCCATCGATGGTGATGACCGGTGCAATGTTTTTCACGACTGAGCCTCTTGTGCCACACGAATACCGACTTGCCCGCACAGCGCGAGGAAGTTGGGGAACGACGTCGCGACGTTGGCGCAATCATGGATGCGGATCGGTGCAGTGGCGCGCAAGGAGGCAACGCTGAAGGCCATGGCGATACGGTGATCACCGTGACCGTGCACTTCACCGCCACCGATCTGACCGCCGTCGATGATGATGCCGTCCGGGGTTGGCTGGCATTTTACGCCCAGCGCCAACAGGCCGTCAGCCATCACCTGAATCCGATCCGATTCCTTGACCCGCAACTCTTCGGCACCGGTCAGCACGGTACGCCCTTCAGCGCATGCAGCCGCCACGAACAGCACCGGAAACTCATCGATGGCCAACGGCACCAGCTCTTCAGGAATCTCGATGCCTTTGAGTTTCGCCGCGCGCACGCGCAGGTCAGCCACAGGCTCGCCGCCGACTTCACGCTGGTTTTCCAGAGTGATGTCCGCGCCCATCAGACGCAGGATGTCGATGACGCCGGTGCGGGTCGGGTTGATGCCGACGTGTTCAAGCACCAGCTCGGAACCTTCGGCAATCGATGCCGCCACCAGGAAGAACGCCGACGAAGAAATATCGCCCGGCACTTCGATATGAGTCGCGGTCAGCTTGCCACCGGATTCAACCGAAGCCGTAGCACCTTCGACGCTCACCGGGTAACCGAAACCGCGCAACATGCGCTCGGTGTGGTCACGGGTTGGCGCCGGCTCGGTCACAGTGGTTTTGCCTTCGGCGTACAGACCGGCAAGCAGCAGGCAGGATTTCACCTGGGCACTGGCCATCGGCATGGTGTACGTCAGACCTTTGAGCTTGTTGCCGCCGCGAATGGTCATCGGTGGACGACCTTCTGCTGCGGTTTCAATCACCGCGCCCATTTCACGCAGTGGATTGGCCACCCGATTCATCGGGCGCTTGGACAGCGACGCATCGCCGGTCAGGGTGCTGTCGAAGTTCTGCGCCGCCAGCAGGCCGGACAGCAGACGCATCGAGGTACCGGAGTTGCCCAGATAGATCGGCCCCGGCGCAGGTTTCAGGCCGTGCAGGCCGACACCGTGAATGGTCACGCGGCCGTGGTGCGGGCCCTCGATGACCACGCCCATGTCGCGGAACGCCTGCAAGGTCGCCAGGGCGTCTTCGCCCTCAAGGAACCCTTCGACTTCGGTGACGCCTTCGGCCAGCGAGCCGAGCATGATCGAACGGTGGGAAATCGATTTGTCACCCGGTACGCGAATCCGACCGGACAGGCGGCCACCAGGTTGAGCCAGGAAGATCAGATCGTTGGAATTCATAGCGTCCACATAGGCCCTGCGGGCCAGGATTTTACTGAAATGCTCGCGGGCAACCCGGGCGCGCGTGAAGACGCCCAACAATTGGTGCCCATCCCCTGCATCGACCGCGTCGCGCAAGGCGTCGAGGTCGCTGCGAAATGTATCGAGTGTGCGCAGGACAGCCTCGCGATTGGCGAGAAAGATGTCGTGCCACATCACCGGGTCGCTTCCGGCGATTCTTGTGAAATCGCGGAAACCGCCCGCAGCGTAACGGAAGATCTCAAGATTTTCATTGCGCTTGGCCAATGAATCGACCAGCCCGAAGGCCAGCAGGTGCGGCAGATGGCTGGTCGCTGCCAGCACTTCATCGTGCCGTTCGACCTGCATGTGCTCGACGTCGGCACCCAATTCGCGCCACAGACGATCGACCACAGCCAATGCGGCCGGATCCGTCTGCTCAAGCGGCGTGAGGATCACCTTATGACGACGGAACAACTCGCCATTGGACGCCTCTACCCCGCTCTGCTCGGACCCGGCGATCGGATGCCCCGGCACGAAACGCACCGGCATGCCGCCGAACGCTTCGTTTGCCGCACGCACCACATTGCCCTTGGCGCTGCCGACATCAGTGAGAATCGCCTGCCCCAGATCCATGCCCGCCAGACGCGCGAGCAGTTTTTCCATGGCCAGGATCGGCACTGCCAACTGAATCACGTCAGCGCCTTGGCAGGCAGCGGCCAAGTCGTCTTCGCAGCGATCAACCACACCCAACTCGACCGCCAGCTTGCGCGATTGAGGGTCGAGATCGACCCCGACCACTTCGCGGCAGACACCGCTTTCACGCAAGCCTTTGGCAAACGAACCACCGATCAACCCCAGACCGACCACCACAAGGCGCCCGATCATAGGTGCAGCAGATTGCAGTGCGGTGACATCAACCACGAGCCAGAACCTTGCGCAGCGCTTCGAGGAAGCGGCTGTTTTCCGCCGGCAGACCGATGGTCACCCGCAGGTGGTTCGGCATGCCGTAGTTGGCCACCGGACGCACGATCACGCCTTCGCGCAGCAAGCCCTGAAACACCGGAGCCGCGACCTGAGCGAGATCGACGCAGATGAAGTTGCCTTTGGATTCGATCCAGCCCAGCCCCAGCTCACGCAAACCAGCTTGCAACTGCCGCATGCCTGCCTCGTTGAGCTGACGGCTTTGCGCCAGATATTCCTCGTCCTTCAACGCGGCACAGGCGGCCGCCAGGGCGAGGCTGTTGACGTTGAACGGCTGGCGCACACGATTCAGCACGTCGGCCACTACCGGGGTGGACAGTGCGTAGCCAACGCGCAGCGCCGCCAGACCGTAGGCCTTGGAGAACGTGCGCGACACCAGCAGATTCGGATAGGCCGCGAGAAAATCGAGGCCGTCCGGCAGATCGCTGCCTTCGGCATATTCGATGTAAGCCTCGTCGAGCACCACCAGCACATGTTCCGGCACGTCCTGCAGAAACTCGTCCAGCGCCTCGGCGCCAAACCAGGTACCGGTCGGGTTGTTCGGGTTGGCGATGAACACCACGCGGGTATTGGCGTCGATGGCCGCGAGCATGGCGGGCAGGTCATGCCCCCAATCCTTCGCGGGTACTACTTTGGCTTGCGCACCGACGGCTTGGGTAGCAATCGGATATACAGCGAAAGCGTGCTCGCTGAACACGGCATTCAGGCCCGGCGCCAGATAGGCGCGGGCAACCAGCTCGAGAATGTCGTTGGAGCCGTTGCCCAGGGTGACCTGATTCAGCTCGACGCGGCATTGCTCGGCCAGCATAGATTTCAGCGCGAAACCGTTGCCGTCCGGGTAACGGGTCAGTTCTGTCAGCTCTTCGCGAATTGCCGCCAAAGCTTTCGGGCTGGCGCCCAGCGGGTTTTCGTTGCTCGCCAGTTTGACGATTTTTGCCGGATCCAGATCCAGCTCGCGCGCCAGTTCGTCCACAGGCTTGCCCGGAACGTACGGCGAAAGTTGTTGCACGCCCGGCTGTGCCAGAGCGAGGAAGTTGCCACTCATTTGCTACCGCCCTTAGAGAACTGCTTTCGGGTAGGAACCCAGCACTTTGAGTGCTACCGCTTCCTGACTGATCTTTTCCAGCACACCCTTGATCAACGGATCGCGGTGATGGCCGACGAAGTCGATGAAAAACACATACGTCCATTTGCCGCTGCGCGACGGACGGGTTTCGATGCGGGTCAGGTCGATCCCGTTGTCATGGAACGGCACCAGCAGCTCGTGCAGCGCGCCGGGCTTGTTGCTCATGGACACAATGATCGACGTCTTGTCGTCGCCGGTCGGCGGCACTTCCTGGTTACCGATCATCAGGAAGCGCGTGGAGTTGTCCGGGCGATCCTCGATCTTCTCGGCCAGACGCGTCAGGCCATACAGGCCCGCCGCCATGTCGCCGGCAATCGCCGCCGAATTCCACTCGCCCTTGACCCGCTTGGCCGCTTCGGCGTTGCTCGACACCGCGACGCGCTCGACATTCGGGTAATGCGCATCCAGCCACTTGCGGCACTGGGCCAGCGACTGCGCGTGGGAATAGATTCGGCTGATGCTGTCGGTCTTGGTGTTCTCACCGACCAACAAATGATGGTGAATGCGCAGCTCGACTTCGCCGCAGATCACCATGTCGTGCTCGAGAAAACTGTCGAGGGTGTGATTGACCGCACCTTCGGTAGAGTTTTCCACCGGGACCACGCCAAAATTCACCGCACCGGCCGCCACTTCGCGGAACACTTCATCGATTGCCGCCATCGGTTTGCTGATCACCGCGTGGCCGAAATGCTTCATCGCCGCCGCTTGGGTGAAGGTGCCTTCAGGGCCGAGGTACGCCACTTTAAGTGGCTGCTCCAGCGCCAGGCACGACGACATGATTTCGCGGAACAGCCGCGCCATCTCTTCGTTGCCCAGCGGCCCCTGATTGCGCTCCATCACCCGCTTGAGCACCTGAGCTTCGCGCTCGGGACGATAGAACACCGGCACTTCGCCTTCGGCCAGCGAGGCCATCTTCACGCGCGCAACTTCCTGGGCGCAACGCGCACGCTCACTGATCAGCTCCAGGACCTTGGTGTCCAGAGCGTCGATGCGAACGCGCAGTGCCTTGAGTTCTTGCTCGGACATCAGCCGTGTTCCTTCTCGAATTCAGCCATGTAGGCCACCAGCGCGTTGACCGCGTTGAGGTCGACGGCGTTGTAGATGGAGGCGCGCATGCCGCCCACCGAGCGGTGGCCCTTGAGGTTGAGCAGACCGCGCTCGTCGGCGCCGGCGAGGAACGGCTTGTCCAGACGATCATCGGCCAGACGGAACGGCACGTTCATCCACGAGCGATCCGACTTGTTGATCGGGTTGCTGTAGAGGCCGCTGGCGTCGATGAAATCGTACAGGGTGCGCTGCTTGACGTCGTTCAGTTTAGCGATCGCGTCGACGCCGCCCTGCTCCTTCAGCCACTGGAACACCAGACCGGAGAGGTACCAGGCGAGGGTCGGCGGCGTGTTGTACATCGAGCCGTTATCGGCCGCGACCTTGTAGTTGAGCATGGTCGGGCACAGCGCGCGGGCCTTGCCGAGCAGGTCTTCACGAATGATGTTGACGACGATGCCGCTCGGGCCGATGTTCTTCTGCGCGCCGGCGTAGATCATGCCGAAACGCGAGATGTCGACCGGGCGCGAGAGGATGTCCGAAGACATGTCGGCCACCAGCGGCACGTCGCCGGTTTCCGGGATCCACTGGAATTCCAGACCGCCGATGGTTTCGTTCGGCGCGTAGTGAACGTAAGCGGCGTCTTTCGACAGGTTCCACTCGTTCTGGCCGGGAATGGCGAAATAGTCGTAAGGCTTGGCGGTCGCGGCGACGTTGACATGACCGTAGCGCGAAGCTTCTTCGATGGCTTTCTGCGACCAGATACCGGTGTCGATGTAGTCGGCCGAGCCGCCTTCAGGCAGCAGATTCAACGGAATCTGGGCGAATTGCTGGCTGGCGCCGCCCTGCAGGAACAGCACTTTGTAGTTCGACGGGATATTCAGCAGGTCACGCAGATCCTGCTCGGCCTGGGTCGCGATGGACACGAACTCATCGCTGCGATGGCTCATTTCCATGACCGACAGACCCTTGCCATGCCAATCAAGGAGTTCACCCTGGGCGCGCTGCAGAACAGCTTCAGGCAACGCCGCAGGACCGGCGCAGAAGTTATAGGCTCGCTTGCTCACATCCAATCTCGCTCTGATTTGATATCACGCATTAAATCGTATCGATCGTCGACACTGGAAGGGCGATGAAACGCTTTCCAGTGCAGGAGTGAGCCTGCTCGCGATAGCGGTGCGTCAGTCAACGAATGCTTATCTGACACACCGCTATCGCGAGCAGGCTCACTCCTACAGGGGATCTCCTTGCCTGACGATATTTCATACCGGACAAATAACGAGGGGGCGAATTTTCATCCGCCCCCTCGTTTGTCCGCTTATTCTTGCGGCTCTTCGTCAGCTGCGGCGTCGAGTTGCTGGTCATCTGCGGCCTCGTCGATACCGACGGTGCCCTCGAATTCCTCGCCCTCTTCACCTTCAAGCTCTTCACCTTCGATTTCCGAAGGCTCCTGAACCCGCTCAAGGCCGACCAGGGTTTCATCCTTGGCCAGTTTGATCAGCGTTACACCTTGAGTGTTACGACCCAGGCTCGACACTTCGTCGACACGGGTGCGCACCAGGGTGCCCTGATCGGAGATCAGCATGATTTCTTCACCGTCCTGCACCTGCACCGCGCCGACCAGTCGGCCGTTACGCTCGTTGCTGACCATGGCGATAACGCCCTGACCGCCACGCTTGTACTCAGGGAACTCGGTGATCGCCGTGCGCTTGCCATAACCGCGCTCGGAAGCGGTGAGAATCTGGCTGCCTTCTTCCGGAATCAGCATGGAAATCAGCTTTTGCCCTTCCGGCAGACGCATGCCGCGAACACCGCGAGCGGTACGGCCCATGGCGCGGACTTCGGATTCCTTGAAGCGGGTGACCTTGCCGCCGTCGGAGAACAGCATGATTTCCTGCTCGCCATCGGTAATGGCGGCGGAGATCAGGATGTCGCCTTCGTCCAGCTCCAGCGCGATCAGACCGACGCTGCGCTGACGGCTGAAGGCCACCAGCGGGGTCTTCTTCACGGTACCGTTGGCAGTCGACATGAAGATGAACGGCGCTTTCTTGCGATCGGCAGCCTTGATGCGTGCGCGGCGCTCTTCGTCGGTTTCGTTGCTGTTTTCGATCTCTTCTACATCAGCCTCGACGCCTTCGGCTTCTTCTTCATCAGCCTGACGCTTCATGGCTTCGAGATCGACCGGCAGCATGGTGGTGATGTACTCGCCTTCACTCAGCGGCAGCAGGTTGACCAGCGGACGACCACGGGCGGCGCGGGACGCTTCCGGGATCTCGTAGGTCTTGAGCCAGTACACCTTGCCCTTGCTGGAGAACAGCAGCAGCGTGGTGTGGCTGTTGGCAACCAGCAGGTGAGCGATGTAGTCCTCATCCTTGACGCCGGTGGCCGATTTGCCTTTGCCGCCACGACGCTGCGCCTGATACGCCGCCAATGGCTGGGTCTTGGCGTAGCCGCCGTGGGAGATGGTCACCACGCGCTCTTCTTCCGGGATCATGTCGCCCAGGGTCAGGTCGAGACGCGCATCGAGGATTTCGGTGCGGCGCTGATCGCCGTATTCGGCGCGGATCACTTCCAGCTCTTCGCGGATCACTTCCATCAGGCGCACGGCGCTGTTGAGGATACGAATCAGCTCGCCGATCTGGTTGAGGATCTCTTGATACTCGGCCAGCAGCTTTTCGTGCTCCAGACCGGTCAGACGGTGCAGACGCAGTTCGAGAATGGCTTGCGCCTGTTCCGGCGACAGGAAGTACTTGCCTTCGCGCAGACCGTATTGCGGATCGAGGTTTTCCGGACGGCACGAATCGGCACCGGCACGCTCGACCATGGCCACCACTGCCGAGGATTCCCACGGTGTGCTGACCAGCGCTTCCTTGGCTTCCGACGGCGTCGGCGAAGCCTTGATCAGGGCGATGACCGGGTCGATGTTCGACAGGGCAACGGCCTGGCCTTCGAGAATGTGACCACGCTCGCGGGCCTTGCGCAGTTCGAACACCGTACGGCGGGTGACGACTTCGCGACGATGACGAACGAACGCTTCGAGCAGATCCTTGAGATTAAGGATGCGCGGGCGGCCGTCGATCAGCGCCACAATGTTGATGCCGAATACCGACTGCAGCTGGGTCTGGGCGTAGAGGTTGTTGAGGATCACCTCAGGCACTTCACCGCGACGCAGCTCGATTACCACGCGCATACCGTCCTTGTCGGACTCGTCCCGCAGTTCGGTGATGCCTTCGAGCTTCTTCTCTTTGACCAGCTCGGCGATCTTCTCGATCAAGCGCGCCTTGTTCAGCTGGTAAGGGAGTTCGGTGATGACGATCTGCTGACGGCCACCGACCTTGTCGATGTCTTCGATGATCGAGCGGGCGCGCATGTAAATGCGCCCACGACCGGTACGGTAGGCTTCGATGATGCCGGCGCGACCGTTGATGATCGCCGCGGTCGGGAAGTCCGGACCGGGAATGTATTGCATCAGCTCGTCGACGGTCAGCTCGGGGTTGTCGATGAGCGCCAGGCAACCGTCGATGACTTCACCGAGGTTGTGCGGCGGGATGTTGGTCGCCATGCCCACGGCGATACCGCTGGAACCGTTGACCAGCAGGTTCGGTACGCGGGTCGGCATGACCGCCGGGATCAGTTCGGTGCCGTCGTAGTTCGGCACCCAGTCCACGGTTTCCTTGTGCAGGTCGGCCAGCAGCTCGTGCGCCAGCTTGGTCATGCGCACTTCGGTGTATCGCATGGCCGCGGCATTGTCGCCGTCGACAGAACCGAAGTTGCCCTGGCCGTCGACCAGCAGGTAACGCAGGGAGAACGGCTGGGCCATACGAACGATGGTGTCGTACACGGCAGTGTCACCGTGCGGGTGATACTTACCGATCACGTCGCCGACGACACGGGCAGATTTCTTGTACGGCTTGTTGAAGTCGTTGCCCAGCTCGCTCATCGCGAACAGCACGCGACGGTGCACGGGCTTGAGGCCATCGCGCGCGTCCGGCAGTGCTCGGCCGACGATTACGCTCATTGCGTAGTCGAGGTAGGACTGTTTCAGCTCGTCTTCGATATTGACCGGGAGGATTTCTTTGGCCAGTTCGCCCATGAGAAGCCTGATTCCTTTTTCTGGTGAAACTTCGTCATATCCATGTGGGAGCAACGAAGCTCGTCGGGGCAGGCCGGGTGCCATGCGCCGACTTACGACAAATCAACATTCGGATCGCGGATTTGCGCAGTAAAGACAGCTCCGTGGAGCTGCCTCGGAAAACGCCGGATGTTATCACAAGAGCCGCCACGCACCTATCCCCCAGATGCGCATGGAGCATAGTTAGTTGACCGGTGACAGGCTTGAGGGGGACGAGAGAGGCTCAGAGCTTCTTTGAATGTGAAATCCGGGGCAGATTTTGAGTTGTTTATTGACTTTTTTGGCCTCATCGCGAGCAGGCTCACTCCTACAGGGTTTGCGCCGGACACGAGTGAGCCTGCTCGCGATGGCGTCCTTGCAGACGCCACAGCCCTTCAATGCAGGCGCTTGCGGCACATCAACTGGGCCATCTTGGCGGTGTCCGGGCGCTCAACGATGCCTTTTTCGGTGACGATCGCGTCGATCAGGTCCGCCGGGGTGACGTCAAACACCGGGTTGAACGCCTCAACATCCGCACCGACGCGCTTGCCGCCGACTTCGAGCAATTCGGCGCCGGCGCGCTCTTCGATCGGGATGTCGTCACCGCTGGCCAGGTTCATGTCGATGGTCGAGCTCGGCGCCACGACCATGAAGCGCACGCCGTGGTGCATGGCGTTGACCGCCAGTTGATAGGTGCCGATCTTGTTCGCCACATCGCCATTGGCGGTGATGCGGTCGGCGCCAACGATGACCCAGGTCACGCCTTTGGTTTTCATGATGTGCGCGGCGGCGGAGTCAGCGTTGAGGGTCACCGGAATGCCTTCGTTGGCCAGCTCCCACGCAGTCAGGCGCGAACCCTGTAGCCACGGACGGGTTTCGTCGGCGTAAACGCGTTCGACCATGCCTTCAATATAAGCCGCGCGAATCACCCCCAGCGCCGTGCCGAAACCGCCGGTTGCCAGGGCGCCGGTGTTGCAATGGGTGAGAATTGCTTGAGCATTGCCCTGATGTTTGCGGATCAGGTCGACGCCCAACTGCGCCATGGTCAGATTGGCTTCGCGATCGCTCTCGTGAATGGCGATGGCTTCGGCCTCCAGCGCCACCAGTGGATCGGCGTTGCCTTTGACGCGGTCGAGGCGATCGTGCATGCGCCCCAGCGCCCAGAACAGATTGACTGCGGTCGGACGGGAATCGGCCAACAGCGCAAAGTCTTCCTCCAGCGCCGCGTACCAGTCACCACCCTCGGCGATCCGCGCGCGGGCCGCG
Source organism: Pseudomonas granadensis (assembly GCF_900105485.1). Classification (GTDB taxonomy): domain Bacteria; phylum Pseudomonadota; class Gammaproteobacteria; order Pseudomonadales; family Pseudomonadaceae; genus Aquipseudomonas; species Aquipseudomonas granadensis. Next base: position 3,833,163 of record NZ_LT629778.1, read on the forward strand.
AGCACAATGCCATAGGCCGCGCTGATGCCGATGGCCGGTGCGCCACGCACGACCATCGAGCGGATCGCCTCGGCCACGCCGGCGGCGCTGCTGTAGGCGATCCAGGTTTCCTCGAACGGCAAAATACGCTGATCCAGCAGGTGCAGCGCGCCGTCTCGCCAATCGATGGCCTTCACTTTCTCCGCAGCCAACAGTCGATCGCGCATCCCACACCCCGCACTCATGAACAAAAGCCGCCGATTATAGCGATCCCCCCGCGAAGACGCTCGGGTATACTTCGCCATCCTTTACAAAAGCACTGGAACCGACTCCCGATGCCCAAACCTGCCATTGCGCTCGACCTTTTATTGCTGCCGACCTGGCTGGTCCCCGTCGAACCCGCTGGCGTCGTGCTCAAGGAGCACGGCCTGGGCATCCGCGACGGTTGCATCGTGTTTATCGGCCCGCGCGCCGAAGCGCTGAAGTGTAACGCCACTGAAATCCGTGAATTGCCGGATGTGCTGCTCGCCCCCGGCCTGATCAATGCTCACGGTCACGCCGCGATGACATTGTTCCGCGGCCTGGCGGACGACCTGCCGCTGATGACCTGGCTGGAAAATCACATCTGGCCGGCCGAGGCCAAATGGGTCGATGAAGATTTCGTCCGTGACGGCACCGATCTGGCCATTGCCGAGCAGATCAAGGGCGGCATCAGCTGTTTTTCCGACATGTATTTCTACCCCAAGGTCGCCAGCGAGCGCGTGCACAACAGCGGTATTCGCGCGCAGATCGCCATTCCGATCCTCGATTTCCCGATCCCGGGTGCCAGCAGCGCCGCTGAAGCCATCCGTCAGGGCGTCGAGCTGTTTGGCGATCTGAAGCATCACGACCGCATCAAGATCACTTTCGGCCCTCACGCACCCTACACCGTCGGCGACGACAATCTGGAAAAAATCCGCGTGATCGCCGAGGAGCTGGACGCCGCCATTCACATGCACGTCCACGAAACCGCCTTCGAGGTCCAGCAGGCCGTCGAGCAGACCGGCGAGCGACCACTGGCGCGCCTGGGCCGCCTCGGCCTGCTCGGCCCGCGTTTCCAGGCCGTGCACATGACCCAGATCAGCGATGACGACCTCGCGCTGTTGGTAGAAAGCAACACCAGCGTGATCCACTGCCCGGAGTCGAACCTCAAACTGGCCAGCGGTTTTTGCCCGGTCGAGCGTTTGTGGCAGGCTGGAGTGAATGTCGCGGTCGGCACCGATGGCGCCGCCAGCAACAACGATCTCGACCTGCTCGGTGAAACCCGCACCGCGGCCTTGCTGGCCAAAGCCGTTGCCGGTTCGGCCACCGCGCTGGACGCCCACCGTGCGCTGCGCATGGCCACGCTCAACGGAGCACGGGCTCTGGGGATCGACGCGCAAGTCGGCTCGCTGGAAATAGGCAAAGCCGCAGACATCGTGGCTTTCGATCTGTCCGGTCTGGCGCAGCAGCCGGTGTATGACCCGGTTTCGCAGCTTATTTATGCCACCGGCCGCGATTGCGTGAAACACCTGTGGGTCGCTGGCAAGCCACTGCTCGACGACCGGCGCCTGACCCGCATGGACGAACTGCAACTGGGCGCGACCGCGCGCCATTGGGGCCAGCGCATCAGCGGCCACACCGAATCGTAAACACCGTGGAGCAGACTCCGCGGCTACAGCCTTTTTGAAGTTTTTCGAGGATTTGAACATGAGCAACGTCGACCACGCCGAAATCGCCAAATTCGAGGCCCTGGCCCATCGCTGGTGGGATCGTGAAAGCGAATTCAAACCGCTGCACGACATCAACCCGCTGCGCGTCAACTGGATCGACGAGCGGGTCAATCTGGCCGGCAAGAAAGTCCTCGACGTCGGTTGCGGCGGCGGCATCCTCAGTGAAGCCATGGCCCAGCGCGGCGCGACCGTGATGGGCATCGACATGGGCGAAGCGCCGCTGGCGGTCGCGCAACTGCATCAACTGGAGTCCGGCGTCAGCGTCGAATATCGGCAGATCACGGCCGAAGCGCTGGCCGAAGAAATGCCCGAGCAGTTCGACGTGGTCACCTGCCTGGAAATGCTTGAGCACGTTCCGGACCCATCGTCGGTAATCCGCGCCTGTTTCCGCATGGTCAAACCCGGCGGCCAGGTGTTCTTCTCGACCATCAACCGCAATCCGAAGGCGTACCTGTTCGCGATCATCGGCGCCGAATACATCATGAAGCTGCTGCCGCGCGGCACCCACGACTTCAAGAAATTCATTCGCCCCTCCGAACTGGGCGCGTGGAGCCGCATGGCTGGCCTGACCGTCAAGGACATCATCGGCCTGACGTACAACCCGCTGACCAAGCACTACAAGCTGTCCAACGACGTTGACGTCAACTACATGATCCAGACCCTGCGCGAGGAATAAGCATGGCTATCAGAGCGGTTCTCTTCGACATGGACGGTACCCTGCTCGACACGGCGCCGGACTTCATCGCCATCTGCCAGGCCATGCGCGCCGATCGCGGCTTGCCGCGGATCAACGACAAGCACATCCGCGACGAGATTTCCGGTGGCGCCAAAGCCATGGTCGCGGTGACCTTTTCGATGGACCCGGAATCGCCGGGCTTCGAGGAGTTGCGTCAGGAATTTCTCGAGCGTTATCTGGTCGGCTGCGCAGTGCACAGCAAGCTGTTCGACGGCATGGCCGAACTGTTGGTCGACATCGAAAAAGCCAACCTGATCTGGGGCGTGGTCACCAACAAGCCGGTGCGTTTCGCCGAGCCGATCATGCAGCGACTGGGGCTGGCCGAGCGCTCGGCGCTGCTGATCTGCCCGGATCACGTGAAAAACAGCAAGCCCGATCCAGAGCCGCTAACCCTCGCATGCAGCATGCTTGATCTGGATCCGTCGACGGTACTGTTTATCGGCGATGATCTGCGCGACATCGAATCCGGCCGCGCCGCCGGGACCAGGACCTGCGCGGTGACCTACGGCTACATTCACCCGGACGATCACCCACGTCACTGGGGTGCGGACGTGGTAGTCGATCATCCGCTGGAGTTGCGCAAGGTGCTCGATAACGCGCTGTGCAGCTGCTGAACCTGACGCGAAGGGGCACAGGCTGGATTCCCGTGCAAAGCGCGTACGCTCTGACTCTTGAAGAGGTTGTTTATGTTTGATTACACCGCTCGTCCCGAATTGCTCAAGGATCGGGTCATTCTGGTCACCGGTGCCGGTCGCGGCATCGGTGCAGCGGCGGCGAAAACCTACGCCGCCCATGGCGCCACGGTGCTGCTGCTGGGCAAGACCGAAGCCAATCTGACCGAGGTCTACGACGCAATCGAAGCGGCAGGCCATCCGCAACCGGCGGTGATCCCGTTCAACCTCGAAACCGCCCTGCCCCATCAATACGATGAGCTGGCAGCAATGATCGAAACCGAGTTCGGCCATCTCGACGGTCTGCTGCACAACGCCTCGATCATCGGCCCGCGCACGCCGATCGAACAGTTGTCCGGCGAGAATTTCATGCGCGTGATGCAGGTCAACGTCAACGCCATGTTCATGCTGACCAGCACCCTGCTGCCGCTGCTCAAGCTGTCGCAGGACGCCTCGGTGGTGTTCACCTCCAGCAGCGTGGGCCGAAAGGGTCGCGCCTATTGGGGCGCGTACGGCGTGTCGAAGTTCGCCACCGAAGGCCTGATGCAAACCCTGGCCGATGAAGTCGATGGCGTGGCGCCGGTGCGTTCCAACAGCATCAACCCGGGTGGCACCCGCACCAGCATGCGTGCGCAAGCCTATCCAGGAGAAAACCCGCTGAACAACCCGACCCCGGAAGAGATCATGCCGGTGTACCTGTACCTGATGGGCCCGGACAGTGCCGGGATCAACGGTCAGGCGTTCAACGCGCAGTAACTGCCACACGTCGCTTTTGTTGCCGCGGCAGATTGCTGTCGCGGCAGACCTTTGCCGCCTGTAACCGTCATAAAACAGCCAATTTCCCGGCAGCGGCCCGCTCAGTCTTTATTCAACCTGTTGATTTTAATCGCTTTAAATTAAAGCGAACCGATTGGCATGACTTTCGCTCTAACGTTCCTCAAAGCATGCCGTGTGAAGGCAATGGGGCGAGACCGATTTCGATAGCTGACTTATCGTCATCCGGCAGACTAGACTTACGCCAGATGTCCTACGGGACTGACGGACCAGTATGACGCGCAGCCCATCGCCGCCCTCACCCAGCCTGTAAGACAGACTTACTGCTTAGGGGCTCACGCCATATGAAATCACCCACCCAGACCAATGCGATTGACTTCGACAGTGCCAAATTGCAGCGCCTGGGCTTTGGTCAACTGCCTCCCCTGCTGGAGCGTCCGGCCAGTCTGGCGCAACTGCGCCAGCAAATGAGCCTGCAACTGCAGACCAGCCTCGAACCGCAACGCATCCTCGGTCTGTTTTTCCGCGAAGTTCAGCGCCTGGTGCCGCTGGACGCCTTGGTTTATGCGCACCAGGGCAGCGATCTGCGCCTGGAGTTCGGCAGCCGTGGCCATCACTCGATCAGCTACAGCCTGAGTCATGAAGGCGAGCATCTGGGCGAAGTGGTGTTCCGCCGCAACCAGCGTTTCAGCGAGCTAGAACAAGGCCAACTGGAATCGTTGCTCTCGTCCTTGCTGTACCCGATGCGCAACGCCTTGCTGTATCGCGAAGCGACGCAGAGCGCGCTGCGCGATCCGCTGACCGGCGCCGGCAACCGCATCGCCATGGAGCAGACCCTGCAACGCGAAATCGACATGGCGCGGCGTCATCAACAACCGTTGTCACTGCTGATGATCGACATCGACCATTTCAAACGGGTCAATGACAGTCATGGGCACAGCGCCGGCGATAACGTGCTCAAAGCGATTGCTGCGACGCTGAAAGCGCAGTTGCGCAATGTCGACATGGTGTTTCGATATGGCGGGGAAGAGTTTCTGATCCTGCTGTCCAACACCAGCCGCGAGGCCGCAGCGATGGTCGGCGAACGGCTGCGTTACGCGACGCAAACCGCCGAGTATTACGCCGATGGCCAGTTGATCGAACTGACGGTCAGCCTTGGTTGTTCGACATTGCTGCCCGGCGAATCAGCCGACAGCCTGCTGCGACGGGCCGACAGCGCGCTGTACGTAGCCAAGCGTGAAGGTCGTAACCGCCTGGCGATGGCGGGCTGAGTCTTTCCAGCCACCACAAAACAACTGTAGGAGTGAGCCTGCTCGCGATGCGGTGAGTCAGCCAAGGCAATCATTGAATGACACACCGCTATCGCGAGCAGGCTCACTCCTACAGGGGGGGTTTGCGTGAAGCAACGAATCTGCGGAACACCACAAAACAACTGTAGGAGTGAGCCTGCTCGCGATGCGGTGAGTCAGCCAAGGCAATCATTGAATGACACACCGCTATCGCGAGCAGGCTCACTCCTACAGGGGGTTTGCGTGAAGCAACGAATCTGCGGAACACCACAAAACAATTGTAGGAGCGAGCCTGCTCGCGATGCGGTGAGTCCGCCAATGCAATCATTGAATGACACACCGCTATCGCGAGCAGGCTCACTCCTACAGGGGGTTTGCGTGGAGCGACGAATCTGCGGAACACCACAAAACAACTGTAGGAGTGAGCCTGCTCGCGATGCGGTGAGTCAGCCAAGGCAATCATTGAATGACACACCGCTATCGCGAGCAGGCTCACTCCTACAGGGGGTTTGCGTGAAGCAACGAATCTGCGGAACACCACAAAACAATTGTAGGAGCGAGCCTGCTCGCGATGCGGTGAGTCAGCCAAGGCAATCATTGAATGACATACCGCTATCGCGAGGAGGCTCGCTCCCTGTTTTACCCTAGTTGGCGGCCGATCAGTTCTCGACTACCGCCCTGCGCTCGCGGTTGTGCACTGCGCGCTCAGACGTTTCCAGTTGCATGCAGCGTTCAAGGAACAGGTACATGTAGTCGTAGCTTTTGCAGATCGCCTGGCGCAGTTCAGCCTGCAAGGCCTTGGTCGGGTTCATGCCGGCCAGGGTGCAGATGATTTCCAGGGCTTCCCACGGATGCGCGTCGTCGTACTGCGCATGCATCTTCAGCCATTTCATCGCACGCTTGCGCTCCTCTTCAGGGAACGCGGCAGCGTAGACGCCGGTCGAGCAGACCACTGCCGACCACTCCCCGGTCGCGCCTTCGATGGCATAGTTGGTCGCGGCGATGGCGACGATCAGCGAATCGGCTGAACTGGTGTGCCAGCACCAATGACTCAAGGCATGCAATTCCGGTGGCACCTGTTGGGCCTGGAGATCTTCCAGGCTGACGCCATGGGCCCGACTCCAGTGCACCCAGTAATCGGCGTGATTGAGTTCGACGCGGATGTTGCGCATCAGCCAGCGGCGCGCCATGTCCTCGCCCGGATGGCGAGCGAATTTGGTCTTGGTGAGGTTCTGCGCCATGTACAAGGCAAACTGCTCAACCACCGGCCAGCCCCCGATCAGGTACTGACGCATGGTTCTGGCGCTGAGCTTGTTATCACGCATGCGCAGGTAAAGTTCATGTTCGACAACCCGGCGCTTGCTCTCGCTGCAATCCTGAATCAGCTGTTGTGCCCAGCCAGGATAACTTGCAGCTTCCATGAGGGGTCCGGTTCGGTTGAATGTGTCGATCACTGTTCGGCTCCTTTTGAGTTGTGATTGTTCGGATCGGCAGAAAACTTCAACGGAACGTGCCAGGCGCTTTGAATAACAGCGGCTGCGGTCTGGCGGATCTACTTTGCAAACTGTCACAGGTAAACAACTGCGGCCGTTCGATGACATAACCCTGAGCGTAGTCGACTCCGATTTCAAGCAATGCCTGCTCGATCTGGGCTGTTTCAACAAACTCGGCAATCGTCTGCTTGCCCATGACATGCCCGATGTGATTGATCACTTCGACCATCGCCCGGTTAATCGGGTCGTCCAGCATGTCCTTTACGAAACTTCCGTCGATCTTCAGGAAGTCTACAGGCAAATGTTTCAAATAAGCGAACGAAGACATTCCGGCACAAAAATCATCGAGTGAAAAATAGCAACCTAAGCCCTTGAGTTCATTGATGAATCTGATTGCACTGCCGAGATTTGCAATTGCACTGGTCTCAGTAATTTCAAAACAAATCATTTCAGGCGGTATGTTGTAGTTAACAAACTGTTCGCGCAGAAAGTGCAAGAACGCGTCATCTCCTATAGTAATTCCTGACAGATTAATCGCACACATTGCTAATGAGCGCTGATGTTCCTGGGCAATACATTGGGCAATAACTTTAAATACGTTCTGAACTACCCAACGGTCTAGTTGAGTCATCAAACCATAACGCTCGGCGGCGGGAATGAAACTGTCAGGCAAGATCATCCGTCCGGACTCATCGTGCAGACGCAGCAGAATCTCGATGTGCCCAGCCTCGCCGTGAGTCGGTTTGAGCGGGGCGATTTCCTGGGCGTAGAGACAAAACCGGTTTTCTTCCAGCGCCATGTGCAGCCGCTGCACCCAGGCCATTTCCCCAAAGCGCAGCGACAGCTCGGAGTCATCGGCATGGTAGACCTGCACGCGATTGCGGCCCTTTTCCTTGGCCATGTAACAGGCCATATCGGCAGCGCGCAGCGAGGCTTCAAGGGTGGTCGGAGTCTGCGCGACATGCACCAGGCCGATGCTTACCGTGGTCAGAAATGGCCGGCCCTTCCAGACAAAGTGCAGGTTTTGCACGGTCTGACGCAGCGAATCGGCGATCTTTTCCGCCGCTTCGGGGGCGCAGTTCTCCAACAGAATGCCGAATTCGTCACCGCCCAAACGCGCGAGCGTATCGCCCTCGCGCAGGCCCGATTGCAGCAATGTGCAAATGTGTCGCAACAGCTCATCGCCGGCGGCGTGACCGCAGGTGTCGTTGACCAGCTTGAATTGATCCAGATCGAGAAACATCAACGCATGCCGCCCGGCCTGACGCGTGAGGTTGTGCAGCGCCTGCTCGAGGCGGTATTCGAACTCGCGGCGGTTGGCCAGCCCGGTCAACGCATCGTGGGTGGCCTGCCACGACAGATTGGCGATGTACTGGCGCTCCTGCGTCATGTCGTGCAGCACCAGTACCGTGCCGCTGACCTTGCCGGCATTGCGGATCGGCGCACCGACCAGGGTCACCGACAAGGTGCTGCCGTCCAGGCGCTGAATCAGTTTCGAATGCTCGCTGCCGCCGCTGAGCTTGCCGCTGAGAATGTGCTCGATCAGCGTCAACCCTTCGGCCTGGGCGTTGTCATCGAGCAAATTGAACAGCGCAGAGAGTGGCAGCCCAGCGGCCTGCTCGGCCTTCCAGTGGGTCATTGCTTCGGCGGCGGGGTTCATGTAGTCGATGGCGCCGCTGACGTCGGTAGTGATGACGCCATCACCGATCGAATGCAGGGTGACGTGCGCGCGGTCTTTCTCCAGTTGCAGCGCCTCGGCGAAGGCGTGACGTTGCTTGAGCAATTTGTGCGTGCGCCACAGCGCCAGGACGATCAGCCCAAGCGCCGTGGCCAGATTGGTGAACAGCAACAGGCGCATGATCATCCGCGAGCCTTCGCCCAACGCATCGCTGAAGGCCTTGGCGGCTGGGGTCACGGCATCGTTGATGTTGAAGATCCGCGTCTTCCAGTGCTGGATATCGGCGTCGCTCGCTGAACTCTGCGAAATGCCGCGATGCATTTCCTGGGCGACGTCATCGAGTTGGTCAAGATAGCCATCACCGACCGTCCAGCGATCGATGGCGGTTTCCAGATAACTGAAATGGCGAAAATTGAGGTACAGCCAGATCAGGCTTGAAACATCATCGGGGTGGTTGCCGCCCTTGAGAATGCCTTCGCGCGCGGCAGCCAGGTCCGGCGGCTGGCGGTCCAGCGCCAGCCGCAACTGATGCCCGCCCTGCGGCACGCCGATCGCCTCGCGATACTTGAGAAAAATCGCCTCGTCGCGGCTGTCGGCATACAGATTGAGGTAATAGATCGCGTCTTTCTGGCCCTTGGACCAGAGACTTTCACCGGCAACGTAGCCGCGAACGGCCGAAAGCACATACAGGCTGACGCCACCCAACAACGCTTGAAATAACACAACGGCAATAAATGGCCAGACGATGCCCAACAACCGTGGCGTTCCGAGAGTCCGCTTTTGCTTCATGAGATCCCTTGCGCAAGCACTGCCAGATGAACACCGGAAAATCCCGCTCCTGACAGCTCAGCCTAGGCTAATTTTCGACATGTCAAAGGGACAGCTCTGCCGTCCTCTACGTCGATTGTGCAAGCCGCCGGCCCGAAGCAGCGTTTGAAGGGGTTTTACTCGATGCAATTCAAGCACTAAGCACAGAAACCGCACTGAATTTCAAGGCCGCTGGATCTGCTGCAGATGGCCGTAGAGCTTGGCATACAGCCCGCCATCGGCAATCAATTGCTGATGATCACCGTCTTCGGCAATCTGACCACCGTCGAACACCAGCACGCGATCGGCTTGCTTCACTGCCGACAAGCGGTGGGCGATGATCAGCGTGGTGCGGCCACTGAGGAAGCGCGCCATGGCCTGATGCAGATTGTATTCGGTAGCGGCGTCGAGGGCCGAAGTGGCTTCGTCGAGGATCACCACTTTCGGCTCGGCGAGGATCATGCGTGCAATCGCCAGACGCTGGCGCTGACCGCCGGACAGACGCACGCCGGAGCGCCCGACAATGCTGTCGAGGCCGTTGGGCAAGGCGCGCACAGTGGCTTCAAGCTGGGCGATTTGCAGCGCCTGCCAGCAGGCTTCGTCGCTGCGGGTGCGGCCCATGGTGAGGTTGGCGCGCACTGTGTCGTTGAACAGCGCCGGATGCTGCAAAACCACTGCAACGTTTTCCCGCACGGTTTCCAGGCCGATGTCCTGCTGGGTCGAGCCGCCGAAACGGATGGTCCCGGCCAGCGGCGTATACAACCCGAGAAGCAACTGCACCAAGGTACTTTTGCCGCCCCCGCTGGCGCCGACGATGGCCACCTTCTCGCCCGGCGCAATCGACAGGTTCATCTGATCCAGCACCAGCTCATCGCCATAACCGAAACTCAAGCCTTGCACCTGAATGCCGACGGTGTCGCGGCCCTTGAACGGATCGACGCCGCCCGGGTATTGCGGTTCATCGGCGCGCGCCAGCAGTTCGTTGATCCGCGCCAGCGCCCCGCCCGCCGCGTAATAGGCGTATTGCAGATTGAGCAGTTGCTCGACCGGGCCGATCATGAACCACAGGTAACTGAACACCGCGAGCATCTGCCCGATCGACAGGTCGGAAAACAACACGGTGAGCATTGCCGCCGCGCGGAAAATATCGATGCCGAACTGGAACAGCAAACCACTGGCACGGTTCGAGGCGTCGGTTTTCCACTGCGAATTGACCGCGTAGTTGCGCACTTCCTGCGCGCGCAGGCCGAGGCGTCCGAGGAAAAAGCCCTGGCGGTTGCCGGCGCGCACTTCCTGAATCGCATCGAGGGTTTCGCTCAGCGCCTGGGTGAAGCGCGCAGTGCTGTCGTTTTCGAGTTTCTTCAGGTGCTTGACGCGTTTGCCCAGCTGCACCGTGGCGTAGATCACCAGCGGGTTGAACAGCAGAATCAGCAGCGCCAGTTTCCAGTGCATCCACATGAGAATGCTGGCGGTGCCGACCAGCGTGAGCATCGCCACCAGAAAGCGGCTGAGGGTTTCCCCGACAAATTTGTCGAGGGTGTCCAGGTCGGTAACCAGATGCGTAGTGACCGTGCCACTGCCCAGGCTTTCGTATTCGCCGAGGGAGATGCGTTTCAGCCGTTCGATCAGGCGCACGCGGATGCGGTAGACGATGTCCTTGGCCAGCCGCGCAAACAACCGCGACTGCAACACGCCAAAGCACAGCGCACTGCAGCGCAACGTCAGGGTGACCACCAGCATCAGGCCGATATAACCCGCCGCCTGTTGCCACATGCTCGGCAGGAAATGGTTCATGACTTTCAGCGCCGCATCGCGGTGGCCTAGCAGCACTTCATCGACCAGTAACGGCAGCAACAGCGGAATCGGCACGCTGCACAGCGTCGCCAGCACGGCCACGCCGTTGGCGATCCACAGAGATTTCTTGTGTGTGAGTGCCAGACGCCGGACTTCTGCCCAGCTCAGCCGGTCGCCTTGCTTGCCAGCTGCCGTGTCATCGCCAAGGTCAGGCACAGGCCGCGCGCTCCAGCCAGCGGCCCAGCAACGGCGCCAGCTCGCTGAGCGGTTGATAGCCATTGGTCAGCAGCGCCAGTTGACCGTTGCGCTCGGCCAGCAGGGTCGGGAAACCGGCGATGCCCAGATCCTGGACCCAGGTGAAATCGGCCTGAGTGGCTTTGTATTGGTCGGCATGATCAAACAACGCAGCGAACTCGATGCGCGGCACACCTGCCTGCTCGGCCAGCTCGACCAGCACGCTGGCCTGGGTGACGTCGCGACCTTCAACGTAGAACGCCTGCTGGATCAGGCCAACCAGCGTCCAGGCGCAATCCGGCGCCAGACTGCGCGCCGTAACGATGGCGCGGCAGGCCGGTTCAGTGTCGTAGACAAAGCCGTCCGGCAACGCCCCGTCGAGCATGAACGGCTGGCCGGTGGCCTCGGTGACCGCCTGCCAGTGTTCAAGGATGTAGCGACGCGTGGTCGGTTCCAGCGCCGCGCCGCTGCCGGTGCGCAAGCCGCCGACCACCAGATGCAGCTCGACCCCGGCTGCCTGCGCCTGCTCGACCAAGGCCTTGGCCACCGGAGCAAAACCCCAGCACCACGAACACATCGGATCCATCACATAGAGCAGGCGCGCAGACATGATCAGGCCTCGGTGGATGCTTGCTTGTAGTTGTAGCCGATCGGGTGCGGCTGGTTACGCGCCTTGGCCAGCTCGATCTGCTTTTGCCGGTCGATGGCGCTGCGGCGGGTTTTCTCGCTGAGCTTGTCCCAGCAATGCGGGCAACTGATGCCGGCCACGTAATGCTCGGAGGCGCGATCTTCAACGCTGACCGGAGTGCGGCAGGCATGACATTGATCGTAGTCGCCTTCGCTGAGGTCGTGGCGCACGGTGACGCGGTTGTCGAACACGAAGCAGTCGCCCTGCCACCTGGTTTCTTCCTGCGGCACCTCTTCGAGGTACTTCAGAATGCCGCCCTTGAGGTGATAAACCTCTTCGAACCCTTCGCCGAGCATGTAGCTCGAGGCTTTTTCACAGCGAATGCCGCCGGTGCAGAACATCGCGACCTTCTTGTGCACGGCCGGATCGAAGTGTTCTTTGATGTACTCGGGGAATTCACGAAAACTGGTGGTTTTCGGATCGATGGCGCCTTCGAAAGTGCCGATCGCCACTTCGTAATCGTTGCGCGTGTCGATCAACAGCACTTCCGGGTCGCTGATCAGCGCGTTCCAGTCCTGCGGCTCAACGTAGGTGCCGACCTTCTTGTTCGGGTCCACGCCTTCAACGCCCAGGGTGACGATTTCTTTCTTCAGCTTGACCTTGGTGCGGTAGAACGGTTGTTCGTCGCAGTACGATTCCTTGTGATCGATGTCGATCATGCGTGGATCGTTCTTCAGCCAGGCGAGCAGGCCGTCAATGCCTTCGCGGGTGCCGGAAACAGTACCGTTGATGCCTTCTTCGGCAATCAGCAGAGTGCCTTTGATGCCGTTGTCGACCATCGCTTGCAGCAGCGGCTCGCGCAGGTCAACGTAATCTTCGAGGGTGACGAACTTGTACAGTGCCGCCACGACAATCGGTTGTGTCATGGGTATTTCTCCAGGTGGCTACCCTCGCAAAGGGTGAACCGGATTCAAAAAAAACGCGCCGGCTAAGCGGCGCGTCGGGATTTTAGCAAAAAAGCAGCTACAAGCTCCAAGCTTAAAGCGGCAAGCCAAAACTCATCCGCCTTCAACTTGCAGCTTGCCGCTTATCGCTGATCTCCTCCGGCACAAGTTGGCGACGCCGGTGCAGCGCCCACTTCTGCCCATTCCTGCGGGGTGTAGGTGTGCAGCGCCAACGCATGGAACTCGCCCATCAGCTCGCCGAGCGTGCCGTAGACTTTCTGGTGGCGCTTGACCCGGTTCAGGCCTTCGAACTGCGCGCTGACCACCACGGCCTTGTAGTGCGTCTGTAACCCGCGACTGTGCATGTGGCTTTCGTCCAGCACTTGCAGATGCTCAGGCTGCAGCAGGCCCAGCGTCGATTCGATGCGTTGTTGCATGGTCATCACGAACTCCGCTTACTTCTTCTTGGCCGGTGCAGCGGCCGGGGTCAGCTCTTTGGTCATGTCGTCGAGCAGCTTGTTGACCACTGGCACGGCGCTTTCCAGCTTGCCCTGGGTCATCTGCGCCGATTGCTGGGTCAGCTGCGGCATTTTTTCCAGGACCTTTTTACCCAGTGGCGACTGGTAGAACGCGACCAGGTCCTTGAGCTCGGATTCGCTGAAGTTGCTGGTGTAGAGCTTGACCATGTCAGGCTTGAGCTTGTTCCAGCCAATGGCCTGGTCCAGCGCGGCGTTGGCTTTGGCCTGGTAGGTTTCGAGGACGGCTTTCTTGGCCTCGGGGGCTTTGGTCTGCTCAAAACGCTGGGCAAACATTTGCTGCACTTGCATGTACACCGGAGTGCCCAGTTTGTCAGCGTGAGCCAGGGTCAGGAAGGCTTCGGCACTGGCGTTGTGGCTGGCGGTATCGGCAAGCACCTGGCCGCTGGCGCAAACCAGTGCAACCGCGGTACAGATGGCACGAAGACGAGTCATCGAGTTTCCTTTTAAGCAAAGCGAGGTCAAACCCCAAGGGCGACCATTCTGCGCCTAACGATTGCCGCGGCTCAACCCCCAAGCCTTGCCGCGCTTGATTGACCGGGTCGGCCGGTCAACAATCGAGTCGATGGAACCACCACGGCCGATGCCGGCCTAAACTGCGCAAACAGACCAACAGGAGTGTGCACGATGAGCCGTATCGAAACCGACAGCCTGGGCCAGATCGAAGTCCCGGACGACGCTTACTGGGGTGCTCAGACGCAACGCTCGCTGATCAACTTCGCCATTGGTCAGGAACGCATGCCGCTACCGGTACTGCACGCCCTGGCCCTGATCAAGAAAGCCGCCGCGCGGGTCAATGACCGCAACGGCGATCTGCCTGCCGACATCGCCCGCCTGATCGAACAGGCTGCCGACGAAGTGCTCGACGGCCAGCACGACGACCAGTTCCCGCTGGTGGTCTGGCAGACCGGCAGCGGCACCCAGAGCAACATGAACGTCAACGAAGTGATTGCCGGTCGCGCCAACGAACTGGCCGGCAACCCGCGCGGCGGCAAGGCGCCGGTGCACCCGAACGATCACGTCAACCGCTCGCAAAGCTCCAACGACTGCTTCCCCACCGCGATGAGCATCGCCACTGCACAAGCCGTGCAGGAGCAATTGCTGCCAGCCATCAGCGAACTGTCCGGTGGCCTCGCCGAACTCGCGGCGCGCCACATGAAACTGGTGAAAACCGGGCGCACGCACATGATGGACGCGACGCCGATCACCTTCGGGCAAGAGTTGTCGGGCTTCATAGCGCAACTGGATTACGCCGAACGGGCAATTCGCGCCGCATTGCCGGCGGTGTGTGAACTGGCCCAGGGCGGCACCGCAGTCGGCACCGGGTTGAACTCGCCGCATGGTTTTGGTGAGGCGATTGCTGCAGAACTGGCAGCGTTATCCGGCCTGCCGTTCGTGACCGCGCCGAACAAGTTCGCCGCCCTCGCCGGCCACGAACCGCTGACCAGTCTTTCCGGCGCGCTGAAAACCCTCGCCGTGGCGCTGATGAAAATCGCCAACGACCTGCGTCTGCTCGGCTCCGGTCCCCGCGCAGGTTTTGCCGAAGTGAAGCTGCCGGCCAACGAGCCAGGCAGCTCGATCATGCCCGGCAAGGTCAACCCAACTCAGTGCGAAGCGCTGTCGATGCTCGCCTGTCAGGTCCTGGGCAACGACGTGACGATCGGCATTGCCGCCAGTCAAGGTCACTTGCAGTTGAACGTGTACAAACCGGTGATCATCCACAACCTGCTGCAATCGATCCGTCTACTCGCCGATGGCTGCAGCAACTTCCAGCAGCATTGCATCGCCGGGCTGGAACCTGACGCCGAGGCCATGGCCCGGCACCTGGAGCGTGGGCTGATGCTGGTGACGGCGCTGAACCCGCACATCGGTTATGACAAGTCGGCGGAGATCGCCAAGAAGGCCTACAGCGAAGGGCTGACCTTGCGCGAAGCGGCGTTGCAGTTGGGGTATCTGACTGATGAAGAGTTTGATGCGTGGGTGCGGCCGGAGAACATGATCGAGGCCGGGGCCAAGGGCTGAGATTTGTAGCGTTTCTTAGTCAGTCATCGCGAGCAGGCTCACTCCTGCAGGGGGAATGCGGTCCCCTGCAGGAGTGAGCCTGCTCGCGATGGCCCCGACTCGGTCTAACTGGCTGCCATCTTCATCCGCCGCGCCTTGAGCCCGGCAATCAACGAAGGCCCCAACGCCACCAGCGCCGACCCCAACACCACCAGCACTGCCCCGCCATAGCCCAGCGCATTGATCTGCTCGGCGTGCACATACTCCGGCCAGACCCGCGCGGCCATCGCCACCGCCGCGAACGTCACCAGCGGTGTGATCGCCAGGGTTGCACTGACCCGCGACGCTTCCCAATGCGCCAGCGCTTCAGCGAACGCGCCGTAGGCGATCAGCGTGTTCAGGCAGCAGGCCAGCAGCAACCAGCCTTGCAGCGGGCTCAGGTTCAGCGCTTCGAGCGGATGCACCCACGGCGTCAGCAACAAGGCACAAAACAGATAGATCACCATCATCACTTGCAGCGAATTCCACACCGTCAGCAATTGCTTCTGGCCCAGCGCGTAAAAGGTCCACACCGTCGACGCCAGCAGCACCAGCAAGACCCCCGCGGTGTAATCCGACAGCGAGGTCAACAGCTCCGCCAGGCGCTGATTGAAAAACAGCCCGAAGCCGATCAGCAACACCAGCAGACCGATGCCCTGGCCAATGCTGAAGCGCTCCTTGAACACAAACAGACTGGCGATCAGCAGCATGATCGGGCCCATCTGTACCACCAGTTGCGCGGTGCCGGGGCTGAGCAGGTTCAGACCCATCAGGTACAGCACGTAGTTGCCGACCAATCCGAGCACGGCCATCAGCACTAGCCAGCCGCCCTTGGGCCCGAGCACTTTGCGACTGGGTAGACGTTTGACCGACGCCAGATAAAGGAACAGACAGCCGCCGGACACCAGCAGGCGAAACCAGGTCACGGTGACCGGGTCCATCACCAGCAGCACCTGTTTCAGTTTGATCGGCAGAATGCCCCAGAGCAACGCGGTCAGCAGCGCGAGGAACAATCCATAGACCCAGCGACCGGACGAAATGTGCATGCGAACCCCAAAAGCCTGCTGACAAGAATCGCCATTCTAGGCGCGCATTGCGTTGTGACACAGGGACAGTTGCACTCAGGCCGCGAATGCAACTGTGCAGGTCGCAGCATTATGTTGACGCCCTGCCGTTGATCGACTCGCCGCGCAGGCCAAGTGCTTCAGGCATAAGCTCAATGGACCGTCAGCCCGCTCGCCAAGGGAGATCGATGATGCTAGGCATGCGCGCCGCCGACAGCGCCCCCACCACCCGTTTTCGCAGCAACCGGGTGTGCCGGATCAATGGCCAACTGTTTTTCAGCACCCGGGAAAATACCATGGAGGGGCCGTTTGACAGTCATGAGAAGGCGGAGCAGGAAATAAAGGCCTACATCGCGCGGATGCAGGCAAAGCATTCCAACAGGTAGATCCCGTTGAGCCCATCGCGAGCAGGCTCACTCCTACATTTGGAACGCGTTCCCCTGTAGGAGTGAGCCTGCTCGCGATAGCTATGTTCCAGACAATGACGTTCTTACCGGTCTAACGCACCGCCTCAAACAACCCACTGGCCCCCATCCCGCCACCGACGCACATGGTCACGATGCCGTAACGCAGATTACGCCGCTGCAACTCGCGCACCAGATGCCCGACCTGGCGTGAGCCGGTCATGCCGAACGGGTGGCCGATGGAAATCGAGCCGCCGTTGACGTTGTATTTCTCATTATCGATCTCCAGCCGATCACGGCTGTACAGGCACTGCGACGCAAACGCCTCGTTCAATTCCCACAGATCGATATCCGCCACCTGCAAGCCCTTGGCCTTGAGCAGTTTCGGCACCGAGAACACCGGGCCGATGCCCATTTCGTCCGGCTCACAGCCAGCGACGGTAAAGCCGCGGAAGAACGCCTTCGGTTTGAGCCCCAGCTCAAGCGCCTTCTCCAGACTCATCACCAACGTCATCGACGCGCCGTCGGACAGTTGCGAGGAGTTGCCAGCCGTCACCGAACCGTCGTCAGCGAACACCGGTTTCAGCCCGGCGAGGCTTTCATAAGTGGTGTCGGGGCGATTGCAATCGTCGTGATCGACCACGCCGTCCAGAATCTTCACCTCGCCGCTGTTCTTGTCCTCGACCCGATACTTGACCGACATCGGCACGATCTCATCATCGAACAGCCCGGTGGCCTGAGCCTGCGCGGTGCGGATCTGGCTTTGCAGTGCGTAATGGTCCTGCGCTTCGCGGCTCACGCCATAACGTCGCGCCACCACCTCGGCGGTCTGGCCCATCGTGTAATAGATGCCGGGCGTCTGCTCTTTCAGCAGCGGGTTGATGAGGTGATCGGTGTTGACGCTTTTCAGGGTCAGGCTGATCGATTCGACGCCGCCGGCAACGATGATATCGCTGCAACCGGACGCGATCTGGTTGGCGGCGATCGCAATCGCCTGCAAGCCCGACGAGCAGAAGCGGTTGAGGGTCATGCCCGCCGTGCCCGTGCCGAGGCGCGACAGCACCGCCACGTTGCGACCGATGTTATAGCCCTGCGCACCTTCGTTGGAGCCGGCGCCGACGATGCAATCCTCGACGCTGGCCGGGTCGATGTCGTTGCGCGTCAACAGGGCGTTGACGCAATGAGCCGCCATGTCATCGGGGCGGGTCTGGTTGAACTTGCCGCGAAAGGATTTGGCCAGGCCGGTCCGCACGCTGTCGACGATCACCACTTCACGCATGGCATACCTCATTGTTGTTGTCGGTTGAAAGTGGACCTGAGCATAAGTCCACCTTCTTGCCGACCGCGAGGATCATTCACCCGGCGTATGCGCGGCCATCGCTTCAGTCTTTGCGTTTCTTCGCCTGCTTGTCCGATTTTTCGAACGCCTCTTCCAGGGCGCGGTTGATCGTGCGCAGCACCTTGACCCGCGCCCAGCGCTTGTCGTTGGCTTCGACCAGGGTCCACGGGGCGATTTCGGTGCTGGTGCGATCGACCATATCGCCGACGGCGGCACGATAGGCATCCCACTTGTCGCGATTGCGCCAGTCGTCTTCGGTGATCTTGAAGCGCTTGAACGGAATCTCTTCGCGCTCCTGAAACCGCGCCATTTGTGTGTCCTGGTCGATGGCCAGCCAGAACTTGACGACGATCACTCCAGAGTCGGCCAGTTGTTCCTCGAAATCGTTGATTTCGCCATAGGCGCGCAACCAGTCGGCCGGCTTGCAGAAACCCTCGATCCGCTCGACCAGCACGCGGCCGTACCAGGAACGGTCGAACACGGTGAACTTGCCACGTGCCGGGATGTGCCGCCAGAAGCGCCACAGGTACGGTTGCGCCCGCTCCTCTTCAGTCGGTGCGGCAATCGGCACGATGTTGTACTGACGCGGATCGAGCGCCGCCGCAACCCGGCGGATCGCCCCGCCCTTGCCGGCGGCGTCGTTGCCTTCGAACACCGCGATCAGTGCATGCCGACGCATGCGTTTGTCGCGCATGAGCCCGGACAGCCGCGCCTGTTCGGTGATCAGTTGTTCTTCGTAGTCTTTCTTGTCCAGCCGCTGGCTGAGATCGAGGCTGTCGAGCAGGTTCAACTGATCGACCGGCGTACCCAACGGCGCTGCGCTGACCTCCTTCGGATTGACCTCGGCGCGTTTGAGCGCGCTCTGCAAACCTTCCAGCAGAATCTTGCCCACCGCCAGGCTGCGGTAGTTGGCATCGGCGCCTTCGATCACGTGCCACGGCGCGTAATCGCGGCTGGTGCGGCGCAGCACGCGCTCACCGTATTTGACGAACTTGTCGTAGGTTTGCGATTGCTGCCAGTCCAGCGGGCTGATGCGCCAACTGTGCAGCGGGTCGTCGGCCAGCGCCTTGAGCCGTGCCTTCATCTGTTTCTTCGAGAGGTGGAACCAGAATTTGAAAATCAGTGCGCCTTCATCGCAGAGCATTTTTTCCAGGCGTTCGGCGCCGGCAATCGCCTGATCCAGACGCGGATCCTTGAACAACCCGTGCACCCGCCCCTGCAACATCTGGCTGTACCAGTTGCCGAAAAAAATCCCCATGCGCCCCTTGGCCGGGAGCATCCGCCAGTAGCGCCACGCCGGCGGCCGCGCCAGTTCTTCATCGGTCTGCTGATCGAAGGTGCGTACTTCGATCAGGCGCGGGTCCATCCACTCGTTGAGTAACTTGACCGTCTCGCCCTTGCCCGCGCCTTCGATGCCGTTGATCAGGATGATCACCGGGAAGCGCTTCTGCTGCTGCAATTCGAACTGGGCTTCAAGCAAGGCTTCGCGCAAGGCCGGGACAGCTGCATCAAAGGCGTCATCGTCGATGGCGTGACCGATTTCAGCGGATTCAAACATGGGGACGGCTCCTTCCAGGATTCAGCAAGACTAGCGGATTGGGCACAACAGCGGCGCAGAAATTCCCACGAGGCGTGGATTGTCGGCCAGCGCCCGACCCCGTGCCTTGCCATGGATCAAGCAGCGCCAGCCCGATCGGCTAGAATGGCGGCCTTGCCGTTGCCGAGCCTGCCATGAAACCTGTATTGCCCCACGCCCAGCTCGACTGGGATGACCAGGGACGCCCGCGTTCGCGAGTGTTCGATGACGTGTATTTCTCCGACCAGTCGGGGCTCGACGAAACCCGCTATGTGTTTCTTGAACAAAACCGTCTGGCCGAGCGTTTCGCCGACCTGCCGGCGAACGGGCGGCTGGTGATCGGCGAAACCGGTTTCGGCACCGGGCTGAATTTTCTCTGCGCCTGGCAGCTGTTCGAACAACATACTGTGGCGGGTGCGCGGCTGCACTTTGTCAGCGTGGAAAAATACCCGCTGAGCCCGGCCCAACTGCAACGCGCCCTGGCGTTGTGGCCGCAACTCAAGCCGCTGGCCGAGCAATTGCTGCGGCAGTATGTGGCGATCCACGAAGGTTTCCAGCGCATCACCTTGGCCAACGGTCGGGTGACGCTGACGCTGTTAATCGGCGATGCACTGGAGCAACTGCCGCAGCTCGATGCACAGGTCGACGCGTGGTTTCTCGACGGCTTCGCTCCGGCGAAAAACCCCGACATGTGGACCGCCGAGCTGTTCGTCGAACTGGCCCGACTGGCGGCGCCGGGCGCGACCATCAGCACGTTCACCAGCACCGGTTGGGTGCGGCGTTTGCTCAACGCCGCCGGGTTCAAGATGAAACGTACGCCGGGTATCGGCCACAAATGGGAGATCCTGCGTGGCGAATTCCTCGGCTGGCCGGCAGACGTGGCGCCACCCTTGCCGTACAAACCGTGGTTCGCCCGCCCTGCCCCGTTGACCGGCGAACGCAGCGCGTTGGTGATCGGCGCCGGACTGGCCGGTTGCGCCACAGCGGCCAGCCTCTCCGCGCGCGGCTGGCAGGTCAGCTTGCTTGAGCGCCACGCTGGCGTGGCGCAGGAAGCCTCGGGCAATCCGCAAGGTGTGCTTTACCTGAAACTGTCCGCCCACGGCACGGCACTGTCGCAACTGATCGTCAGCGGTTTCGGCTACACCCGCCGCTTGCTGGAAAGCCTGCAACGCGGCACCGACTGGGATAACTGCGGCGTGCTGCAACTGGCCTTCAATGCCAAGGAAGCCGAGCGGCATGCGCAACTGGCCGAGGCCTTCCCGGCAGATCTGTTGCAGTGGCTGGAGCAACCGGCGGCGCAGGCCCGTGCCGGGGTCGGTGTAGCCCATGGCGGTCTGTTCTATCCAGAAGGCGGCTGGGTGCACCCGCCCGCGCTGTGCCAGGCGCAAGCCGCGCAGCCGAACATCGAACTGCTCAGCCATCATGACGTGCTGCAACTGCGCAAGGTCGGTGACCAGTGGCAAGCGTGGGACGGCGAGCGCTTGCTCGCCAGTGCTGCGGTGGTGGTGCTGGCCGGCGCCGCCGAGATCAAACGCTTTGCGCAGAGCGCCGAGTTGCCGCTCAAGCGCATTCGCGGGCAGATCACGCGTCTGGCGCAAACCGCGCAAAGTGCCGCGCTGAACACGGTGGTGTGCGCTGAAGGCTACGTCGCACCGGCGCGTCTGGGCGAGCACACCCTCGGCGCCAGTTTCGATTTTCACAGCGATGACCTGACCCCGACCGCTGCCGAACACCAGGGCAATCTGGCCATGCTCGAGGAAATCTCCAGCGATCTGGTCGACCGTTTGCACATCGATCAGCAGCCCGTCGAAGGCTTTGAGGGACGGGCCGCGTTTCGCTGCACCAGCCCCGATTACTTGCCGATTGTCGGTCCGCTCGCCGACCTGCCAGCGTTCAATCAAACCTATGCAGCGCTGAGCAAGGACGCCCGACAAGTTCCGGACAGCGCCTGCCCGTGGCACCATGGCCTGTACGTCAACAGCGGCCACGGCTCGCGCGGGCTGATTACCGCGCCACTGTCCGGCGAACTGCTCGCGGCGTGGTTGGACAACGAGCCGCTGCCGCTGCCGCGCAGCGTCGCCGAAGCTTGTCACCCGAACCGGTTCGCCCTGCGCAAGCTGATTCGCGGCAAGTGATGCTCAGTCGTCGGGCCTGGCGCACAGGCCCAGTTCTTCGATGCGCAACGCATCGTCGGTCAATCGCGTCAACACCTCTTCCAGGGCCTGTTCCCGTTCGGCCATGATGATCTGCGCCTGACTCAGGTAATCGGCATCGGGCAGGCTGCTCGCCTTCTCGTCCAGCGCGGTCAGTTTTGGCGCGAACTTATCCTCGACAGGCGCGAAACGGCGGGGAAAGGTGCGTTGCAGATAATCCTTCCAGAACGTTTGCTCGCTCAGGAACTGCAGCCATTTGGGCGAGAGCTCGGCGGTATTGACTCTGTTTTGCGCCACCTCCAGATCAGCCTGGGTAACGCCGGCCAATGTGCCGTAGCGCATGTTCCGTGGCTGGCCGGGCAAATCCAGTGTCTTGGCGAGGCCGGTACGATAGGCAAGATTGACCTCCAGCGGATCGAGTTTGGGAAATTTTCCGGCATGCTCCCGGGCTATCTCGTTCAACTGTTCGAGCCTGAACAGGCCACGTCCCAGCTTGAGCAGCGGTTTGGCGCTGGTGATCTTGCCCCCGGCGACGCTGGTGATCCGCTCAATTTCCACCGCCACTTCCAGATAACTGAAGCTGATGGCAGCGCTGTCTGTGCAATTGATCGGACTGGCCGCCAGATCCAGCAATTGATCACACAACGGCGCGTCGTTCTCTGCCGCCTCGAGCACGTTCCAGACGCGCTGCCGCAGGTCGTCCTTGATCTTTTCTGAATCGGCCGTGTTACCGAGTTCTGCGAGCAGACGAAACAGCCCTTCGGCACGCGTATCGTCTTTGAAAGCGTTCCAGATTCGCTCACGTTCCAGCCCTTGCGGTCCGATATCTTCAGGCAACCAGAGCGAGCGCGCCTGTTGTTCATCGAGCCGAGCGATATCGTCCTGCAGATAGCCCATGCCTACCCCGACATTGTCGCGGTAATTCTTCAGAAAGGTTTTGCTCGGATCATCCAGGGGATTGAAACGCAGGTTGAGCGCCTGACTGAAACGTCTCGATGTTTTGAACAGCCACTGCGGCAGGAGCTTGATGCTGTTTTCGCTCAGGTCCGCCCACTCCAGGTATGGCAGACGAGAAAGGCCTTTGGGCAGCTCGGTAATGCCTGTGTCTTGCAGCAACAGCCGACGCAGATTGAACATCCGCGAGATATCCGGCGTCGCACCCAGCGGGTTCTTGTTGAGGTTCAAATGCTCCAGATTATCCAGCCCATTGAGCTTTTTCAGCGTCTGCTCGCTCAACCGGACCTTGTTGCCCGCCAGACTCAGCCTTTTCAGATGGGGCATGTGCGACAGCATTTCAGGCAGGCGCGTCATGGCATTGCCATCGAGTTCCAGCGACTCGAGCTGTTTGAATGATTTGAGGAAATACGCAACATCATCGTCCTGTGCCATATCGCGCATGGACAGTTGCCGGATGTGATCAAAGCTGATCCCCGGCGGCAACGTCGGCAGCTTGCCGACGCGCATGCCATCAAGGCTCAGCACGCCGACGGCTGTGCCGTTTTCGTTGTTCACCTGGTGAAAGCGCCGAAAACCCTTCTCGATCAGCTCGGCGAAGGTGCGGCGGCTGTGTCGAACCTCGGCCAGATCACCGCCTACGGTGTTCATCGCGTCAATGTCTTCGCTCCAGGTAAACAGCGCGTCACGCAGACTCTCGAGATCCCCGCGCAAGGCTTTGACTCGCAATGCCCGACTCAGCGCATCGTCGCCCAGGCCGTCGATGAACTCACTGGCCTGCGCCTCGGTCATGCGCGGATAGAGTTTGCGGACTTTGCGCAGCAAGGCCGTCGGATGTTTGCTTACAACGGGCTGATCGCCTTGCACGCAGGCTGCCTCGACTTCTGGCGGTGCGGATTCGCCGTCGACCAGCGTGCGCGCGGTGGCCTCGCGCTCGCCCAGTGCCTTTTCGAGTAACTGGCTGCGCAAGCCAGCGGCGTCGGTTGGCAGCGTGTCGGCAGCAGCGGCGAGACCCTTGGACGGCTTCGTCGGCACAGCCTTGAGGATGGCGTCGAACAGCGCGTTGGGCCCGGCAGCGATTTTGCCACGGGATTTACCGCTGCCGTCAAAGGCTTCATAGCCCATCTCGGACTTCACCAGCGTGCACTTTTTGCCAACGCTCGCCGACTCCTCACCTATCGCTCGCAGAATCGGCCCGGTGAGCATCTTGTCGCGTATTTCCAGACGCACCTGCGAATCCCAGCCAGGCAGGCGCGGCAGCAACTGAATCGCCAGTTTGTCGGTGTCGTCGTTAGCCAGACGAGGCCAGTGAAACCCGGCGAGCGCACGATCGAGGCGCACCTGAGCGCTGGCGCCCCTCACGTTTTGCCCGAGCTTCAACGCCACGCGCCCGGTTGTCCGCAGGCGCTGGCGTTGCACACTCGGCGCCTGGTCGATGAGCTTTTTCGCGTAGCGCGCGGGGATGTCGGCAAAGACCTTGCGCAGTTTCAACACCTCATCCGCGTCGCTCTGATCGTAGCGTTGGTACATTCGCTCGAATGCCGCGCGATGGTCGACCTTGAGCGCTGCGCCGAGTTTTTTTGCCAGTGCCGAGTGCCGGACACCTTTCCCGACTTTGCCACCCAACAAAGCCTCTACTTCACTGTCATACAGGCCGTCGACGACGGTTTGCAACAATCGACCTCGGGCTAACTGGTCCTCATCGACCACCACTGCCCAGGTTTCATCCAACACGCTGGTGTGCGGATAGGTTGCGGTGACAGTGCCTTCGGCATCCGTGACTTCGATATAGCGATCGGTCGGCCAGCCGGGCAGCTCTGGCAGCACGTGCAGTTGCTCCTCGACGGCCTGCCCGGAATGGACTTCACCGCGTTGCAGCTCATTGTTCAAGCTGCGCAACTGTCGTGCCAGGCGAGCGCGCTCCACGGTTTCACGCAAGCGCACCGGCAGGCTGAGGTTGTCGATAAAAGCCTGATGCAGTGCCTCGGGCGGGATATCACAGAGGCGGCGCAGCATGTCCAGATCGGTACCGGTGAATTCGCTCAACGCCGGATCGATACGTTTGAGCGCGTAGGCAAAACTGCCCCACTCCTCAGGTTCTTCGGCGGGAAGCCGCCAGCCGCCTTCAATGTGCCTGGTGATGCGCGGGACATAGGCTTGCGCACGCCGGGCATGTTGCAGCCGCCAGACTTTGCTGTCAGGGGCATAGTCACCGGCGAAGATTCGATGGTCGACGCGGCCCATGGTCTTTTCGCCGATCTGATAAAAGTCTTTGGAGTCCGCAGCGATGGTGAACCCCGTCGGCAGGGCATGTTCGTAAGGCGCCAGATCAGGCTTCCACAACCGTGGCTGGCCGGCGCTATTGAGGATCGCGCTGAATTGCGCGAAGAACTGCGGGTGCGCTTGCAAGAGTTTTTTGCCCAACGCGCCCACGGCTTTCTGCCCGCCGGCGAAAGCGGCCATCGCGGCGATGCTTTCCACCACGCTGAGCACATGCGACAGCGCTTGCTGATGATCGCCACGGCGCCAGTCCTCGACACCCTCGAAGACTTCGCCGAGCATTTGCCCGACCGCAACGCCCATCATCAACTGCCCGAGCACCGGTACCACCAGCCCGGCGACCGAGAGGACGGTTACACCCCGTTGAATAAAATCGAGCAGGCGCTTTTGCCGCACCTCTTCATCGATATCGTCGGTCGGCACAGCCAGCTTGCGCGCGTCGAGCTGCAGCTTGCCGACATGGCTCTGCACCATGAATTCGAAGAGCGGCACGGTCATCGGCCACTGTTGGATATGCCCGAGTTCGACGCTGTCGGTGAAGGTTTTGAAGAAGTCGGCCTTGCTGTCTTCATCGAGGCTGTTGGCGAAATACTCACGATAGTCTTTCTTTTGCATCTGCTGTGTCAGGTATTGCTTGAACACGGTGAAGCTCGGGTATTCATACAATGGTCGTTGCGGTTCGCCGGCCATGTACACCACACACCGTTCACTGGGGTACAACTCCACCGATCGGCTGGAAAACACCACCGCGCCCCAGACACAACTGTCGAGAATCTTCACGCCTTGCATGATCATCGCTTGCTTGCCATAGAGCTTGATTCCACTCGATAGCACGCCATCGGCGTCGATCAGTTTCTGCAACACCTGCCGGGTGGCCGCACTGATATGCCCCTTGAGGGCGGCCTGCTGCAGGTCCAGTTGCAACAGCAGTTTTTTCAGCTTGGCGATATCCCGGGTCATGGCGCTGGTGGCGACGACTTTGCCATCACGGTCCAGCAGGCCGAACACCTTCTGGAAATGCTCCTGGTAGCGTTTGCCCAGATCGAGCTCGCGACACAGTTTGGCGAAAGCGGCCGGCGTCAGATCGCTCACGCCCTGCGCCGCACTGTTGATGCGAATGAAACTACCCTTCGGGAAGGTATCAGTTGCCTCGTCTTCGCTGAAATTCTGCATGGCCGCTTGCAGCAGCGTCGGCGTCGCGTTGGGGAAGGTCTGGATGCCGTTTTCATCGGTGGAAGTTGCCGGGCAACCGCAGTCGACGCCGGGCAGGCTGAGAAAGTCTTTCTCGACATCAAACGTGACGCCCGGCCATTTACCGCGCAAGGCCGCGTGCAATTCATCGATGCAAAAGCTATTCAGAGGTTTCAGCGCTAGCAGGTCCTTGTCGACCAGCACTTGCGTGTCGTGCAGGTCACGTACGGTCTGATCGAGTGCCGACAATGCTTCGGGGCTGGCTTTGAACAGGTGCGCAGGCAAGGTTTTCTGCAGCGTTTGCGCGGTGTCGAGATCGGCGGTGGCCTCAAGCAGCGTACCCAGGATGGCGTCGTCGGATGGCGAGGTTTTGTTCACTGTGGCGGGCATGGCAATAGTCCTTTATTGCGGGTCGGACCGATGAACATAGCGAACGGCGGGAATGGCAGGCGGTATCTACCTATCGCCGCCATAAAACCCGAGAACTCAACGGTTGATGAACGACCCGAACATCCACTTATAACTTATCGTTCTAAAACTCCACCTACCGTGGCGGGTCAGTTTCTGAGTACCCGCCCTTTTGGCGAGGTCCCGTTTGACCCCTCCCCAACGGAAAAACCGGTAAGGATTTTATGTGTGGATTAGCTGGCGAGTTACGTTTTGATCAACAACCTGCAGACCTTGCAGCCATCGAGCGCATCACCCATCACCTGGCCCCGCGCGGCCCTGACGCGTGGGGCTTCCATGCCCAAGGGCCGATTGCCCTGGGCCATCGGCGCCTGAAAATCATGGACCTGTCGGACGGCTCGGCGCAGCCGATGATCGACAGCCAACTGGGCCTGTCGCTGGCCTTCAACGGCGCCATTTACAACTTCCCGGAACTGCGTGCCGAACTCGAAGCGTTGGGTTATGCGTTCTATTCCGGCGGTGACACTGAAGTTTTGCTCAAGGGTTATCACGCCTGGGGTGAAGCGCTGCTGCCCAAGCTCAACGGCATGTTTGCCTTCGCCATTTGGGAGCGCGACGCGCAGCGCCTGTTCATCGCCCGCGACCGTCTCGGCGTCAAGCCGCTGTACCTGTCGCGCACCGGTCAGCGCCTGCGTTTCGCATCGGCCCTGCCGGCGCTGCTCAAGGGCGGCGACATCAACCCGATTCTCGATCCGGTGGCGCTCAACCACTATCTGAATTTCCATGCCGTGGTGCCGGCGCCGCGCACGTTGCTGGCGGGTATAGAAAAGCTGCCGCCAGCGAGCTGGATGCGCGTCGAAGCCGATGGCAGCACCGAGCAGAAAACCTGGTGGACCCTGCCCTACGGGCCTAACGAGGACGAGAAAAACCTCAAGCTGGAAGACTGGGTCGACCGTGTACTCGACAGCACCCGCGAAGCCGTAGCAATTCGGCAACGTGCCGCAGTGGACGTCGGTGTGTTGCTCTCCGGCGGTGTCGATTCGAGCATGCTCGTCGGCCTGTTGCGTGAAGTCGGCGTCGAGAACCTGTCGACCTTTTCCATCGGTTTCCAGGATGCCGGCGGCGAACGCGGTGACGAATTCCAGTATTCCGACCTGATCGCCAAACACTACGGCACTCAGCATCACCAACTGCGTATCGACGAAAAAGAAATCATCGAGCAACTGCCCGCCGCGTTCCGCGCGATGAGCGAGCCGATGGTCAGCCACGACTGCATCGCTTTCTATTTGCTGTCGCGGGAAGTGGCCAAGCATTGCAAAGTGGTGCAGAGCGGTCAGGGTGCCGACGAATTGTTTGCCGGCTACCACTGGTATCCGCAAGTCGACGGTGCAGCCGATCCGTACGCAGCTTATCGCACGGCGTTTTTCGACCGCAGCTACGACGACTACGCCGCCACCGTGCAGCCGAAATGGCTGACGGCCAATGACGCCGCCGGGGACTTCGTCAAGGAACACTTCGCCCAGCCCGGCGCTGATGCGGCAGTGGACAAGGCCCTGCGCCTGGACAGCACGGTGATGCTGGTCGACGACCCGGTCAAGCGGGTCGACAACATGACCATGGCCTGGGGCCTGGAGGCGCGTACGCCGTTTCTCGACTATCGACTGGTCGAACTGTCGGCCCGTGTGCCTGGCCAGTTCAAGCTGCCCGATGGCGGCAAACAGGTGCTCAAGGAAGCCGCGCGTCGGGTCATTCCAAGTGAAGTGATCGACCGCAAGAAAGGCTATTTCCCGGTGCCTGGCCTCAAACATTTGCAGGGTGACACGCTCAACTGGGTGCGCGAACTGCTGCTTGATCCAAGCCAGGATCGCGGCCTGTTCAACCCGAGCATGCTCGACAAGCTTCTGACTGACCCTCAAGGCCAACTGACTCCGTTGCGCGGTTCGAAACTGTGGCAACTGGCGGCACTGAACCTGTGGCTCAGTGAACAAGGAATCTGATTGATGAAACCCCATGCCACGTCCATCAACCAACGCCTGCTGCGTGGTCAGGCGCCGTCGTACGAACGTCTGCAAGCGCGTCTGGCCGAAGACGGAAGCACCCTGCCCTGCGCGCCGATTGCCGTGCATTGCGGCTGGGGCCGGTTGCTGATCGGCCATACCTTCCCCGACCCGGCATCGCTGGCGCAGGAACTGCTCAACGAACAACCCGGCGAGCGCGACATTGCGCTGTACGTCGCCGCGCCGCAGCAGATCCTCGGCCTCGAGCCGACGCAGCTGTTCCTCGATCCGTCCGACACCTTGCGGCTGTGGTTCAGCGATTATCGCCAGGCCACTCGCGTGTTTCGCGGCTTTCGCATTCGACGTGCGCAGAGCGAGGCGGACTGGCAAGGCATCAACCGGTTGTATCAGGCGCGCGGCATGTTGCCGATCGATCCCGAGTTGCTCACCCCGCATCCTCAGGGCGGCCCGGTGTACTGGCTGGCCGAGGATGAAGACAGCGGCGCGGTGATCGGCAGCGTCATGGGCCTCAATCATCACAACGCGTTCAACGATCCGGAAAACGGCAGCAGCCTGTGGTGCCTGGCGGTCGATCCGCAGTGTTCGCGTCCGGGTGTGGGTGAGGTGCTGGTGCGGCATTTGATCGAGCATTTCATGAGCCGCGGGCTGAGCTATCTCGACCTGTCGGTGTTGCACGATAACCGTCAGGCGAAAAACCTCTACGCCAAACTCGGTTTCCGCAACCTGCCGACCTTCGCGATCAAGCGCAAGAACGGCATCAACCAGCCGCTGTTTCTTGGCCCGGGGCCAGAAGCGCAGTTCAACCCGTACGCGCGAATCATTGTCGAGGAAGCTCATCGCCGCGGCATAGACGTGCAGGTCGATGACGCCGACGCCGGTCTGTTCACCCTCAGTCATGGCGCGCGCCGGGTGCGCTGCCGCGAATCGTTGAGCGACCTGACCAGCGCGATCAGCATGACCCTGTGCCAGGACAAAAGCCTGACTCACAAAGTGCTGAAGGCGGCCGGGCTGAATTTGCCGGCACAACAACTGGCCGGCAATGCCGACGACAATCTGGCCTTTCTCGACGAGCATCAGCGGGTGGTGGTCAAGCCGCTCGACGGCGAACAGGGCCAGGGCGTGGCGGTCGATCTGCAGACCATCGAGGACGTGCAGCAGGCTATCGAAGCCGCGCGGCAATTCGACAGTCGCGTGCTGCTCGAGAGCTTCCATGAAGGTCTCGATCTGCGCATCGTGGTGATCGGTTTCGAAGTGGTTGCAGCGGCGATCCGCAAACCTGCCGAAGTGGTCGGTGACGGTCAGCATTCGATCGGCGAGCTGATCGAGGCGCAGAGCCGGCGTCGGCAAGCTGCTACCGGTGGCGAAAGCAAGATCCCTGTCGACCACGAAACCGAACGCACCTTGCACGCCGCCGGTTACACCTACGACAGCATTCTGCCGGCCGGCGAACATCTGTTCGTGCGCCGCACCGCCAATCTGCACACCGGCGGCACCCTGGAAGACGTCACCGCCATTCTGCATCCGACGCTGGTCGATGCAGCCGTGCGTGCGGCACGCGCGCTGGATATTCCGATGGTCGGCCTCGACCTGATGGTGCCGGCGGCGGATCAGCCGGAGTACGTTTTTATCGAAGCCAACGAACGCGCCGGCTTGGCCAACCACGAGCCGCAACCGACGGCGGAACGCTTTGTCGATCTGTTGTTTCCGCATAGTCAGTCGGCGATCTGACAGTGATGTTCTGAATGCACCACCGCTATCGCTAGCAAGCTAGCTCCCACAGGGGAACGCATTCCAATGTGGGAGCGAGCCAGCTCGCGAAGGGGCCGCATCAGACACCGCAAATCCCCCTCATCGAAACCATCGGTGTGCTCAACCCATCAGGAGTTTCCATGACCCTGCAAATCCCCGAACCGGATCTGAACTACCTGCAAAAAGTCCTGCTGGAAATGCTCGCCATTCCCAGCCCCACCGGCTTCACCGACACCATCGTGCGCTATGTCGCCGAGCGTCTGGAAGAACTCGGCATCCCGTTCGAAATGACCCGGCGCGGAACGATTCGCGCCACACTCAAAGGCAAGAAGAACAGCCCCGACCGCGCAGTCTCGGCGCACCTGGATACCATTGGCGCCGCGGTCCGCGCGGTCAAGGACAACGGCCGCCTGACCCTCGCCCCGGTCGGCTGCTGGTCGAGCCGCTTCGCCGAGGGCAGTCGCGTCAGCCTGTTCACCGACAGCGGCGTGATTCGCGGCAGCGTGTTGCCGCTGATGGCGTCCGGGCATGCGTTCAATACGCAGGTCGATGAAATGCCGATCAGTTGGGATCACGTCGAACTGCGCCTGGATGCCTATTGCACGACCAAGGCCGATTGTGAATCGCTGGGCATCAACGTCGGCGACGTGGTGGCGTTCGATCCGCTGCCGGAATTCACCGAAAGCGGCCATATCAGCGCCCGTCACCTGGATGACAAGGCCGGTGTCGCGGCGCTGCTTGCCGCCCTCAAAGCCATCATCGACAGCGGCCAGGAATTGATGATCGATTGCCATCCGCTGTTCACCATTACCGAAGAAACCGGCAGTGGCGCGGCGGCGGCTTTGCCGTGGGACGTCAGTGAGTTCGTTGGCATCGACATCGCCCCGGTCGCACCCGGCCAGCACTCCAGCGAGCATGCTGTCAGCGTGGCGATGCAGGATTCCGGCGGGCCGTACGACTATCACCTGTCGCGGCACTTGTTGCGCCTGGCCGGTGAACACGAATTGCCGGTGCGCCGCGACATGTTCCGCTATTACTTCAGCGACGCGCATTCGGCGGTGACTGCCGGGCACGACATCCGCACCGCCCTGCTCGCCTTTGGCTGCGATGCGACTCACGGTTATGAACGTACGCACATCGACAGTCTGGCGGCGTTGAGCCGGTTGCTCGGTGCTTACATTCTGAGCCCGCCGGTGTTCGCCAGCGACGCGGCGCCGGCCAATGCCTCGCTGGACCGCTTCAGTCATCAGATCGAACACGATACGCAGATGGAGAGCGAAACGCGGGTGCCGCCGGTGGACAGTCTGGTGGGACAGCGTTCCGACAGTTAAAGCATCGTTGTCTGAGATACCGCTATCGCGAGCAGGCTCACCCCTACAGGAGAACGCATTCCAATTGTAGGAGTGAGCCTGCTCGCGATGTCGCCGTCGAGGCACTACAAAAACTGGCAGGCCAACCCCAATCGCCGTAGCATCGCGCCATTGATTTAGCCGAGGTGCCCATGCTGATACCCCACGACGCGCTTGAAGTCGACACCCTCACCCGCCTGATCGAGGATTTTGTCACCCGCGACGGTACCGACAACGGCGATGACACGCCGCTGGAAACCCGCGTTCTGCGCGTACGCCAGGCGCTGACCAAGGGCCAGGCGTTGATCGTCTTCGATCCGGAAAGCGAACAGTGCCAGTTGATGCTCAAGCATGATGTGCCCAGGCATTTGTTCGACTGACGCTCAGCGAACCTTCTGCACACCTTCCTTGCGCTTGATCCGGTCGTAGACTTCGGAGCGGTGCACGTGCACGTTTTGCGGGGCTTCGACGCCAAAGCGCACGCTGGAGCCATTGACCGACAGAACACGCAAAGAGATGTCGTCACCGATTGAAATCAACTCACCAACGACACGGCTGAGTACAAGCATGAGATAGGTCCTTCAGGGTTAGCGAACCCAGAAGATGCGCGGCTTGCGGCGGCTACACAATGCGCAGCAGGCAAATCAGTTTTGCCTTACAGCCTTGCGCGCTCAGAGCCGTCAGACGTTTCCCGCAAAACAACCTCAAGCCGCTGAAAAACGCGGCCCGAACAGGATCACGCTGGCGCCGATCACGCATAACGCCACGCCGATCCAGTCAGAGCCCAACGGGCGCGCTCGCTCGACCACCATCAGCCAGCCAATCGAAGCGACGATGTAGATTCCGCCGTAAGCGGCATACGCGCGCCCGGCGTAGTTGGCTTCGACGCGGGTCAGCAGGAGTGCGAACAGCGTCAGACTCAACAGTGCTGGAATCACCCACAGCGCACTTTTGCCCTGGCGCAGCCACATGAAGAAGGCGAAACAACCGGCGATCTCGAACAGCGCCGCGAGGAAGAACCACAAGTAATTGAGCATCGATGCGTCTCGACAGGGTGACCATTGCGGCCACCCTAACGACGCCGTCTGCTGCGGGCAAGTTCAGCCGTTGTTCTGTTTGGCCTTGGCGCGCATTTTTTCGGCCATGCTGGTCATCTCGTTATAGAGCAACTGCGGGTTCTTCTGCTTGATCGCCCAGGCCATGCGCCCTTGTTCGTGGGGCAGGATCATGAATTCACCGGCGGCCACTTGCCGGTAGATGTAGTCGGCGATATCCGCGGCGGTGATCGGCGAACTTTCCAACAACTTGCCCACCTGGGCCTTCATCGCCGGAGTCGGCCCGCGGAACGAATCGAGCAGGTTGGTCTGAAAGAACGACGGACAAACCACGTGCACACCGACTTCCTGT
Source organism: Pseudomonas granadensis (assembly GCF_900105485.1). Classification (GTDB taxonomy): domain Bacteria; phylum Pseudomonadota; class Gammaproteobacteria; order Pseudomonadales; family Pseudomonadaceae; genus Aquipseudomonas; species Aquipseudomonas granadensis. Next base: position 3,866,409 of record NZ_LT629778.1, read on the forward strand.
TGCGCCAGCTCAATCAACAGACTTTCCGAAAGCGCCACCACACCGGCCTTGGCCACGTTGTAGTTGCTCATCGCCGGCCCCTGCATCAGCGCCGCCATAGAGGCGATGTTGATGATCTTGCCTTTGCTCTGCTCGAGCAGCGGCAGGAACGCCTTGCAGCCCTTGACCACGCCCATCAGATTGATTGCGATCTGCCAGTCCCAGTCTTCCAGCGACAACTCGCTAAAGAAACCGCCCGAGGCCACGCCGGCATTATTGACGATGATGTCGATGCCGCCGAGTTTCTCTTCACACGCTTGGGCGAACGCTGTGAGCTGGCTGTAATCGCGCACATCGCAGCGCTGCACAAAACCGTCGCCGCCGGCCTCGCGGACTAGTTTGAGGGTTTCCTGCAGGCCCGGTTCGCTGACGTCGGACAGCGCCAGTTGCCAGCCCTCACGCGCCCAGCGCAGCGCGATTTCGCGGCCCAGACCGGAGCCCGCGCCAGTGATCATCATGCGATTTTGCATAGCAGACAGCCTTGTTGTTCCGGGAAAGATGCGCCGAGTGTAGCGAACGTTCGGCCACCACCCACGCTCCATCAGATTGCTGAATGGTGAGTGCAAACCGGGGCGCGTTGGATTCAATGAGGGCGAGTAAGTTCTGAACTAGCCGGGCGAAAAAACGAAATAAGCCTGCAATCCAAATACATTAAAAAAACATGGAATTTTTTCCACTTGGCACAAGTCGGAACTTGTAAGCCGGCTGGAATTACTTGGTATCCAGTCGCCCTTGAACATCAAGACTTCTCGACATTACCAACAAGGAAATCGACATGGGCACAATTCTTATCATCATCCTGATCCTGTTGCTGATCGGTGGTCTGCCGGTCTTCCCGCACTCCAGAAGTTGGGGTTATGGTCCGTCGGGCATCATCGGTGTCGTACTGGTCGTGCTGTTGGTGTTGTTGTTACTCGGCAAGATATGACGATTTAAAGCTGAAAAAAAAGAGGCCCTGTTCAGGGCCTCTTTTTTATTGCGCGTTTTTTAACAGCAATCAGTCCGGCTTGCCGTGAATCACACCGGCGGTGTTATCCAGCAGGCTCTTGGTCGCGGTTTGCAGGAACGCTTCCAGCTTGAGTTTCAGTTCGGCGGTACGCGGTGCATTCGGCACTACTTCGGCATGCGGATTGGCACCGAGTTGGTATTGCCAGATTTTCGGCCCCATGTCCTTGTCGCGCGGCAACACCAGAATCTGGTCGGCGGTGACAATCGCCGTGGTCTGCTCGCTGCCCGATGGCTTGATCACACCGAAACCGGTATCGCCCTGCGGCAGGTTGAGCAGGTCGCGGCCCCAGCACTGGTGCCGCACTTCGCCACCGAGACGCCCCATGATGGTCGGCACGATGTCGATCTGGGTGCCCACCGTATGGTCACGCGTACCGAACTTCTGCTGGATGCCCGGGGCGATCATCAGCATTGGCACGTTGAAGCGGCCCAGGTCCATTTCGGTGATCTGACGCTCGTTGCCGAAGCCGTGGTCGCCGACGATGACGAACAGGGTTTCGTTGAAGTACTTCTCCTTGCGCGCCTTCTCGAAGAACTGGCCCAGCGCCCAGTCGGAGTAGCGCATGGCAGTCAGGTGTTCGTTGAGGCTGCCACGGTCAGTCACGCGCTCGACCGGCAATGGCGTCGGCAAGGCGTATGGCGTGTGGTTGGACAGGGTTTGCAGCAGCGCGTAGAACGGCTTGCCGTTTTCCCGCGCCTTCAGCTCCTGCAGACCACGGTCGAACATGTCCTGGTCGGACACGCCCCACGTCGGATCGGAGAACACCGGATTGACGAAGTCGTTGCGGCCGACGAAGTTGGTCATGCCCTGGTTGCTGAAGAAGCCCGACTGGTTGTCCCAGGCAAAATCGCCGTTGTAGACGTACACGTCGTCGTAGTCACGCGCACTGAGCAACTGCGGCAGGCCGGACAGCTTGTGGCTGCCTTCCGGGGTCTGCATCAGGTATTCGAAACCTGGCAGGTTGGGGAAGCAGGCCATGGTGGCGAACATGCCCTGGTGGGTGTGCGTGCCGTTGGAGAAGAAGCGGTCGAACAGCAGGCCTTCCTTCGACAGCTTGTCCAGGTAAGGCGTGATATTGCCCGGCGCGCCCAGCGCACCGACCGAGTGACCGGCCATGCTTTCCATCAGGATCACGACGACGTTCTTGATCGGCAGGGTCTTGTCGGCCGGTGGCATGTAGTCACGGCGTACCGCAGCGATGTCGGCGTCGACCAGTTTGTCGTCCGGCATCAGCAACATGTCGCGCACCACTTTTTGCGCCTGTTCCTGCGGCAGAGTGGCTTTCCAGATGTTGTCGCGGTCTTCGCCCATGCGCGCCTTGGCGGCAGCGATCAACGACAGCGTGCCGTTGAGGCCGAGCTGGTTGGCGAAGTTGGAATCGGTGGTGTACACATCGCCCCAACGCATTGGCGGGCCCTGACGCAAGGTGCCACGAGCGGCGACTACGCAGATCAGCAGGCAGACCACGAACACCGCCAGACGGGTGTACCACGGCGCGACCTGACGCGAGCTGACACTGCCGCCACTGAACGGCCCGCGCGGGCGGGTGGCGCGGTCGGCGCCCTTGAACGCCAGGGTCAGAATGACTGTGCCGATGACCCACGCCAGCAGGTAGCGAACCACCGGGAAACCGTACCAGAGCATGCTCATCACGGTTTTCGGGTCTTCTTTCACGTACTGGAACACCAGACCGTTAAGGCGCTGGTGAAACTCACGGTAGAAGTCCATCTCCATCAGGCCGAGGAACAGCGCAATGCTCGACGCGATGGTCAGCCACAGGCGGAAGAAACCGCGCGCGGCCATGGCCCGAGCGCTGAACAGTGCCAGCACCAGCGGAATGCACAGGTAGACCACCAGGCGCAGATCGAAGCGCAGGCCATTGACGAACGCTTCAATGAAGGTCGAGGCTGGGGTGTCGAGGATCATCTCGCGGTTGTAGACCAGCAGCGCGAGGCGCAGCACGGAAAACATCACCATCATGACCAGCGCACAAAGCAGCGTGTAGGCCAGATGCGATTTGACGGTCGGTTGCAGCAGGCGACTGGAAGATCGCTGCTGATTCAGGGCGTCCGGGTTTGCCATGTCGTTTTAGGACCCATTGGAAAGTTGAAGTTGCAAAGAATAAAGCGGCGCCGTGCCCTCTATTGGTCATTCCAGACCCCGGGGCGTGCGCGGTGCGCAAATGTTGCACGATCACCCGCACCATTGCCATTGATTACTGCTGCGCCGCCAGTGCTTTCATTTAGAGCCCTGACAGCGAGGCAACAGCGCGGGCGAATTGTCGGGAAGACTTTGTGAAAATTTCGTCCAACGCATATCTGGAAACACAATAAAGCCGGAAACGAAACGCCCCGAATCAATCGGGGCGTTTATTTCAAAGTGCGCGGATTATTTCTCGGCGCGTTGCTTCAAGGCTTTGAGCGTATTGAATGGCGCATCGACCACGAACTTGTTGGCAACCATGGCCGGCACGCTGCCGCCTGGTTCGGTGTGCACTTGATAAGTCACTTCGACCTGATCGCCTTTGGGCACGAACTTCCAGAAGCCCTTGACTTGCTGAACCCGGACGAAGCCTTTTTCTTCCGGCAGATAAGTCGGCACACCTTCGAGATTGCGGGTCAGGCTGCCATCGGCGCCTTCGACGGTGGTGATGCGCAACACCGAATCACGAGGAGTGACCGGCCACGGCGTGTTGAACTGGGTGTAGGTCCAGCTCTGGTCGCCCTCGTGCTTGAGCAGTTTCTGGCTTTTGCATTCGTGAATCCAGGCGCAGGCACCGGCGACGTCTTCCTGCAGCGCGCGCAATTTGGCGATGGTGGTGTTCATCAGCGCGACGCCCTGGTAGGACTTGTAGTCCGAGCCGGGTATCTCGCTCAGCGAGACCTTGATGCCGTCCTCGTTCTTGGCGACCTTCCAGTCTTCAGCCTGAGCAACCGAGGTGGCCAGCACAGCGGTCAAACCACACAAGAGAGCAATACGATGCAGCGAACCCATAGTCTTTTCCTTATTGTTGAAGTTCCGTTGCCTTGACACATCACGCCGCGGTCATGGCCTCCCACCAACCGATCAGCCTGATCGCTTCTTCGGCGCTGCTGCCACAGACTTCAACGTCGGCAGCGAAGCCTGCGCAGACTGGCGGACGCTCCGGGCGGCCGAAAATGCTGCACAGGTTATCGACCGACAGCTGCACGCAACGTTCGCCGGCAGGTTTGCCATCGGGCATGCCGGGAATCGGCGAACTGATGGACGGGGCAATGCAGCAAGCCCCACAGCCTTCACGGCATTTCATGACGAACAATCCTCGCAACGGGCGATGTGTAAAGAGACGGGAAACAGAGTAACCGCTAAAACGGCTGTTTCAAATTGTCTGCGGCGGGTTTTCAGCGATAAGTGGAAGTGACTGACCAGTCTCCGACCAAGCGTCTGTTCTGCGGGTCACAGCCAAGCGTCATTTACTGTTTGAATTCAAAGTCCAGCGCCGCGCCTTCGACTTCACGGCGTTCGTCATTGCGCAGTTGCAGCTGCATTTCGTTGCTGAGCAGACGCCCGTTGAGCTGGAAGCCGCTGTCTTTTTCGCCAAACATCTGCGGCAGAATCGCCTCGCGCTTGGGCAGTTCCACCGTGCCTTTGGGCTTCAACTCTTCAACCATATCCCTGGGGAGGCTGAGGTCGAGCTTCGCCGACGGTAATCGGGTTTTCGCGACTTCGCTGGCGGGTTTCGATTTCGAGGCTACCGGGCGGCGCTTCTTCACCGTGGCGGCTTTTTTCGACTGGGCTTTTTTGGCGGGTGCCGCGGTTTTCGCGGTTTTCTTGCTCGTACTGGTCGCGGCCGGTTTTTCCTGGGTGGCAGCCGCCATGACACTCGGCACCTGACCGATCATCAACAAACCCAGCAAAACCCACGCGGCAGGAACAATCGCTTTCATGGACCCAACGAACTAACGGCAGAGGGCCACATGCTCGCTCGTTGTGCGCGACAAGACAAGCCTGACCTGCCGCTCGTTCAGAATCCGCCAGCGGTTTCCTGACACAGTTGCGTCGCCAGCAACCCCAGCGTCATCAACGCCCGTTCCGCCTCGCGGTTCCACGGAATCCCGCAATTGAGGCGGATACAGTGGTTGAACTGCTCGGTGTTACTGAAGATCAGCCCCGGCGCAATACTGATGCCCTGCTGCAACGCACGCACATGCAATTCTTGCGTGTTGACCCGCCCCGGCAAACTCACCCAAAGGATGAAACCGCCCGTGGGCCGGGTCATTTGCGTGCCTTCGGGGAAGTGCTGCTGCACCGCCAACTGGAAGGCGCTGAGGTTTTTCCGGTATTCCTGGCGGATGTACCGTAAATGCCGGTCATAGCCGCCGTTTTCCAGATAAGCGGCAATCGCCATCTGCGTGACACTGCAGGCCGAATGCGTGCTGAAGGTCTGCAAACGCTGGATTTCCTGCTGATACTTGCCAGCGATCATCCAGCCGATGCGCACACCCGGCGACAGGGTCTTGGAAAAGCTCGAACAGTAAATCACCCGATCGAGGCGGTCATAGGCCTTGAGCGCTTTGGTCTTGCCCTGCTCGAACATCAGCTCGCCGTAGATATCGTCCTCGACAATCTGGATATCGAAATCCGAGGCCAGCCGCAGCAGTTGTTTCTGCCGCTCTTCGGGCATGGTGCCGCCCAGCGGATTGCTCAGGCGAGTGGTCAGCACCAATGCCTTGATCGACCATTGGTTGGCCGCCAGTTGCAACGCTTCCAGGCTCATGCCGGTGGCGGGATCGCTGGGGATTTCGATGACTTTGAGACCGAGCAGATCGGCCAGTTGCAGCAGACCGTAATACGTCGGGGACTCAGCAGCGATCAGATCCCCCGGCCGGGTCAGCACCCGCAAGGACATTTGCAGGGCATCGACACAACCGTGGGTGATCACCACCTCAGACGGATCGACCACCACACCGGCATCGCGCATGCGTATCGCCACCTGCCGGCGCAGCGGTTCAAAACCGGGGCTGAACATGTAACTGAAAGCGCGCGGACTATGGAAACGCGTGACCTTGGCCAATTGCTGGTGCAACGCACGCACCGGCAAGTAATCGACACTCGGCACCGCCGCACCCAGCGGAAACACCCCTTCACGACGCGACTCGACCAACACCTGCTGAATGATACTGCTGCGCGTCACCAGCCCCGGCCGCTCAACCCGCGCAATGTCCGGCGTCGGCGCCGTCAGCGCCGGCGTCTGGTGCACGTAATAACCCGACTGCGGCCGCGCCCGAATCAAGCCCTGATCCTCAAGATTGGCGTAAGCCTGCAACACCGTTGCATGGCTGACATTGAGCTGCGAACTCATCTTGCGCACCGAAGGCACCCGCTCCCCCGGCTGATAAACGCCACGCCGAATATCCTCGGCCAGCTGCTGAGCAATACGTTGGTAGAGCAAGAGATTGGTCATGACGCAGCACTCGATTTCACGGGCGATTTTATTCTTGTGCGAAACAATACCGGAACAGTTTAGAAGTGTACTGGGACAGTTGTCACTTTAGTCGACGATACAGTGCGGTGTCTGCGGGACTGTGCTGTTTTTTTGAGAAGTGGTCGAGGAATGTGGCTCAAGATCAAAAGCCCCTCACCCTAGCCCTCTCCCAGAGGGAGAGGGGACTGACCGAGGTGCATGCGAGAGTTACGCCGACATGGAATACCGAGTCGTACTCAAACTTTTAAACCAACCGAAATCGGCTCCCTCTCCTGGGGGAGAGGGCTGGGGTGAGGGGCGAATCCACCACAAACCCCAAGCCAACCCCCCGCTTCTAACCACTCATTACAATGAGCGCCAGCTCGAGTGCTCTTGATCTTGCCTAACCAGCGACATCGGAAGGCTGAGTGCAGGGATTGATCCGGGCGTGGGAGCGCAGCGACCGTCTGGCGCAGCCAGACACAGCGGACGTAGGTGCAGCGAAGCAAACCGTAGCCGCTGCGCCCGGATCGATCCCGGAGCGAAGGGACCCGAGCCTGCGAGGGCCGAACGCAGGAGCAAGCCTTTTCGGTTACCTTTTCGGCGTCTGGAAAAGGTGACTCGCCGTAAGGGCGAAACCGCCATCAGCATCACCCAAAAAAACGGATATTCACCCAAAAACCCAAGAGCCTGGTCGGCCCAGAGGCCGCCAAGGCCAACCTAACGAGCCGCCCCGAGTTGCCCCTTTTCATCAGAAAAAACAATCTCAACCCGACGATTCTGCGCCCGCCCACGCTCGGAAGCGTTGGCGTCTACAGGGTACTCATCCCCATACCCCTCAACCTGAATCCGCTTGTCATCAATGCCCAGGTCAATCAACACATCCGCCACCGACTGCGCCCGGTCACGCGACAACTTGAGATTCTCCTGCTTGCCCCCGGTACTGTCGGTATAACCCTCGATCCGCACCACACGCTTGGGATTCAACTGCAGAAACTGCACAATCTTCAGCACCACGCGATTGGCCGAATTCTTCAGCTCCGCCTCACCGGTATCGAACAGCACATCGCCCAGCGTCATCACCAGACCCCGATCAGTCTGCGTAGTCGCCAACGCAACGATCTGCTCCTCAAGCCACTTGCCCTGCTGCTGCACACTCAACAACTTCGATTCGCGCAAGGCCAGTTGCAGACGTTGGCGCTCCAGTTCCAGCTTGGCTGCGCGCTCTTCGTTGAGCACCTGATTGGTATGCTCACGAGCAATTTCGCTGTAACGCTGGCTCAGATAAGCGTAATGCACCACGTCCGAACCGCTGCCCCAATAGGTCGACAGGCGATCGGCGCGGGCCAAAGACTCACCGGCACGAATCACATCTTTCGGCGCGATACGCAATACGTTCGAATCTTCCTTGACCTTCTGAAAGTCGCTGCCAGCCTGCTGCAACGCCGCTTCACTGTGCTGTCCGGCGCAGCCAGAAAGGCTGGCGCAACTGACGAGGATCAGGCTGCCGAGGATTTTCGCTGACAGGTTCATTGGGCATTCCCCAGTTGCTTGCGCAGTCGGGTGATGCGGGTGTTCAGTACATTCAATTGCTCTTCACTTTTCTGGGTCAGCACCTTGGCTTCGGCCAGCCGGGCGTCCAGTTCAGCCTGCTCGGCGCGCATCCGCGCGTTGCGGTAAGACTGGTCAGCCATGTTGCCTCTGGCGCGTGTGTACTTGGTTTCTGCCAGTTTCATTTCCGGCACTTCATCGGCCGTGGCGCCAACGGCCTTGGCCTGAGTAATGGCCTGCTCGGTCAGACGCATTTGTTCGATGGGTGCCGGATCGGTCGCGCAACCGGCCAGAGCCAGAACGGCCACGGCCGCGAAAAGAGGTCGAATACTCACTAAGAATCCCTACTGTTTGGGGGCACTGACGGGTTGTGGCGGCTGTTGCTGCTGCGCCTTCCAGCGCTCGATATTGCGTTGCAGTGCAGCTTCCGTCAGTCCGGACGCGGGCAATTCTGTCATCTTTTTGGCGAGCTGTCCGCGCAACCACGGATCGTTACACGCCGAGTTATGGGAAACCGCGAGAAACAAACCGGGCCGATCGATGGGTTGCTCGAACGCCAGCAGATCGTTGGTCATGCCCAGCGCCTGCGCGGCCGCCATGCCCGAGTAGCGGCCGGCGAGGACATATTCCACTTCCCCCAGAAGCAGTTTCTGCAGAGCTTGGGTGAGGTTGGCCGTCTTGGTCAGGGTCAGATTCTGCTCGGCGAAAATACCGAATGCCTGGGTCATCCGCGACTTTTCCGACAGAGCGCCGGCATGCCCGTGCAGGTCTCTGGCGTCGCTGTAAACCAGCGTCGAGCCTTTGCGGGTCCAGACCAGATAGTCGTTTTCCAGCAGCGGTGGATGAACGTAATCGAGGGTTTCCAGCTCGTTGAGGGTCAGCGGCGCGTCGGCCAGCAGGTCCATGCGCCCGCTGCGCACCTCATCAAGGGCTTGCGCGCGTTTGCCGGCATACAGCAGATCGATTTTGATGCCGAGGTCTTTGCCGACTTGCTGCAACAGGTCGGCACTGGCACCGATCAGCCGTTTCGGGTTTTGCGGGTCCTGCCACAGGTACGGTGGCGCATCCGGGCTGCCGGTGACGACGAGGCGTTCGCACTTGCCCGCCGCTGATGCCACCACGGGCAACAGGGCCAGACCCAACAACCATCCGCAGCGCAGATCCATGGCAACACGCCCCCACTCAAATTCAAGACAAAAAAAACCCGACCAAACGGTCGGGCTCTTTATAAGTGAAGCGGCTGGATTAGACCAGCTTCTCCAGCTCGGGTACCGCTTCGAACAGGTCAGCCACGAGGCCGTAATCGGCCACCTGGAAGATCGGCGCTTCTTCGTCCTTGTTGATCGCAACGATCACTTTGGAGTCTTTCATGCCGGCCAGGTGCTGGATCGCGCCGGAGATACCGACGGCGATGTACAGCTGTGGCGCAACGATCTTGCCGGTCTGACCGACCTGCATGTCGTTAGGTACGAAACCTGCGTCGACCGCGGCGCGCGAAGCACCAACGGCAGCGCCGAGCTTGTCGGCCAGAGCGTACAGGTGTTTGAAGTTGTCGCCGTTCTGCATGCCGCGGCCGCCGGAAACGACGATCTTGGCAGCGGTCAGCTCTGGACGATCGGACTTGGCCAGCTCTTCGCCAACGAAGCTCGAAATGCCCGCATCGTGCGCAGCGCCAACGGCTTCAACAGCCGCCGAACCGCCTTCTGCGGCAACCGGGTCGAAACCGGTGGCACGCACGGTGATCACTTTGATCGCGGCGGTCGATTGCACGGTAGCGATGGCGTTACCGGCGTAGATCGGGCGCTTGAAGGTGTCAGCGCTTTCGACCGAGATGATCTCGGAGATCTGGTCAACGTCCAGCGCAGCAGCAACGCGCGGCAGGATGTTTTTGCCGTTGGAGGTGGCGGCAGCCAGGATGTGGCTGTAACCAGCGCCCCCGCCTTCATGGGCAAGAGCTGCAACCAGCGGAGCAACGTTTTCCGGCAGCTGATGCGCGTAAGCGGCATTGTCAGCGTTGAGGACTTTGCTCACGCCAGCGATCTTCGCAGCGGCTTCGGCCACCGGGCCTGCGCCCTGACCTGCCACCAGTACGTGGATGTCGCCGCCGATTTTGGCAGCGGCAGCCACGGTGTTCAGCGTGGCCGGAGCCAGCACTTTGTTGTCGTGTTCGGCGATTACCAAGATAGTCATGATTAGATTACCTTCGCTTCGTTTTTCAGTTTCTCGACCAGTTCAGCCACCGACTTGACCTTGATGCCCGCGCTGCGTGCAGCCGGCGCTTCGACTTTAAGGGTCTTGTTGGTGGAGGCGGTGGAAACGCCCAAAGCGTCCGGAGTCAGCGTCTCGAGAGGCTTCTTCTTGGCTTTCATGATGTTTGGCAGGGACGCGTAGCGCGGCTCGTTCAAACGCAGGTCAGTGGTGACGATGGCCGGCAGTTTCAGCGAAACGGTCTGCGCGCCGCCGTCGATTTCGCGGGTCACGGCAACCGTGTCGCCGGAGACTTCGACTTTCGAGGCGAACGTGCCCTGACCGTAGCCGCTCAGTGCAGCGAGCATCTGGCCGGTCTGGTTGTTGTCGCTGTCGATCGCCTGTTTGCCGAGGATCACCAGTTGCGGCTGTTCCTTGTCGACCACGGCCTTGAGCAGCTTGGCCACAGCGAGGGAAGTCAGATCTTCAGCGGATTCGACGAGGATGGCACGGTCGGCACCCAGAGCCAGTGCGGTACGCAGCTGTTCCTGAGCGGTGGTCGGGCCGATGGAGACGACGACGATTTCAGTCGCAACGCCCTTCTCTTTCAGGCGTACGGCTTCTTCCACTGCGATTTCGCAGAACGGGTTCATCGACATCTTGACGTTGGCGAGATCGACGCCGGAATTGTCCGCCTTGACGCGGACCTTGACGTTGTAATCCACAACGCGTTTGACAGCTACAAGAACCTTCATGGATTCCTCGTTACTCTCCGGTGAAAAGAAAGTCGCCTAGGCGAACCTGGCGGTTGATGCTCATCAGGCTAAAGGGCACCTCTAAAAACGCCGACGTGGCTGCAATTGGCTGAGTTGTGAATGCCGCTGACCGTTCGTCAGCGGTGACCGACCAGTCGTGGATTTCCAAACCGTGCGAGCGGCGCGAAAAATTGCGCTGCGCTTCACCCTTACTGCCCGTGCCCTGTCTTTAGACGTGCTCCTGAAAGCGCCAGTCTGCTTACGACCAACGCAAAACCGCCCGTATCTTGACCGGAACGCCTATTCCGGTCAATACAGCAAAATGACCACTCATAAGCCGCGCTTCTTTGATTTCTCTGGGCTGGAGGCAATTCAAACAAACGTTTGTATTGGACGCTGAGAGTGGTGTAGATATAATGCGCCGCCTAGAGAGAAAGGTGGGTTTTCCGTTATTCCCCTTGACGTTAACGTAAAGGCTGGCGGGATGCGACATCAAACCTCCAAATCAGAAAAAAAACTGTTGAGCCTTGAGTAGGAGATAGCCTGTGGAACGCGAATACATGGAATTCGACGTGGTCATCGTCGGTGCCGGCCCCGCGGGTCTGTCCGCCGCCTGCCGTCTGAAGCAGAAGGCCGCTGATGCCGGTAAGGAAATCAGCGTCTGCGTGGTCGAAAAAGGCTCCGAAGTCGGCGCACACATCCTCTCCGGTGCGGTGTTTGAACCCCGGGCACTGAACGAGCTGTTCCCGGACTGGAAAGAACTTGGCGCCCCGCTGAACACGCCGGTGGCCCGCGATGACATTTTCGTGCTGAAAAACGCGGAAAGCGCGCAGAAAATCCCTGACTTCTTTGTGCCCAAGACCATGCACAACGAAGGCAACTACATTATTTCCCTCGGCAACCTGTGCCGCTGGCTGGCCCAGCAGGCGGAAAACCTCGGCGTCGAAATCTATCCTGGCTTCGCTGCCCAGGAAGCGCTGATCGACGAACAAGGCGTGGTGCGCGGGATCATCACCGGTGATCTGGGCGTCGACCGCGAAGGCCAGCCGAAAGAAGGCCTGTACACCCCGGGCATGGAACTGCGTGGCAAATACACGCTGTTCGCCGAAGGCTGCCGTGGCCACATCGGCAAGCAACTGATCAAACGCTACAACCTCGACAGCGAGGCTGACGTTCAGCATTACGGCATCGGCCTGAAAGAAATCTGGGAAATCGACCCGGCCAAACACCAGCCAGGCCTGGTGGTGCACACCGCCGGCTGGCCGCTGGACATCATGGGCACCGAGAACACCGGCGGCTCGTTCCTCTATCACCTGGAAAACAATCAGGTGGTGGTCGGTCTGATCGTTGATCTTTCTTACAGCAACACGTTCCTGTCGCCGTTCGACGAGTTCCAGCGCCTCAAGCATCACCCGGTGCTGGCGCAGTACCTGGAAGGTGGCAAGCGCATCAGCTATGGTGCCCGCGCCATCGCCAAGGGTGGCCTGAACTCGCTGCCGAAAATGGTCTTCAAGGGCGGCGCGCTGATCGGTTGCGATCTCGGCACTCTCAACTTTGCCAAGATCAAGGGCAGCCACACCGCGATGAAGTCCGGCATGCTAGCGGCCGAAGCGGTGGCTGACGCGCTGTTTGCGGAAAAGGACGGCACCGAAGAGCTGACCACTTACGTCGATGCCTTCAAGAAAAGCTGGCTCTACGAAGAACTGTTCGCCAGCCGTAACTTCGGCGCGGCGATTCACAAATACGGCGCGATCATCGGCGGTGGGTTCAACTGGCTGGACCAGAACATCTTCGGCGGCAAACTGCCATTCACCCTGCGTGACACCAAGCCGGATTACGCCTGCCTCAAGCTCGCCGCCGACTGCAAGAAGATCGATTACCCGAAACCCGACGGCAAACTCAGCTTCGACAAACTCAGCTCGGTGTTCATCTCTGGTACTAACCACGAAGAAGAACAGCCGTGCCACCTGAAGCTGACTGATCCGAGCATTCCGATCAGCAAAAATCTGCCGCTCTACGACGAACCGGCGCAGCGCTACTGCCCTGCCGGTGTGTACGAGGTGGTGACCAAGGAAGACGGCGAGAAGCGCTTCCAGATCAACGCCCAGAACTGCGTGCACTGCAAGACCTGTGACATCAAGGACCCTGCGCAGAACATCACCTGGGTCGCGCCGGAAGGTGCTGGCGGCCCGACTTACCCGAATATGTAAGTCGAAGCGCTGAACAACAAGGCTCCCAAATCGGGGGCCTTTTTGTTGCCCGCGATTCATGCAACCACCGACCCAATGTAGGAGTGAGCCTGCTCGCGATAGCGGTATGTCTGTGCCGACAATGTCGACTGACAGACCGCTATCGCGAGCAGGCTCACTCCTACAAGGAACAGCGCAGGATCAAGCAGCGCGCTCATCCCCCGGACTACGCTCGAAATAGCGCTTGTACTCACGACTGAACTGCGACGTGCTCTGATACCCGACCCGATGCGCCACCTGCGCCACGCCCAGCCCTTCGGCCACCAGTAACGTCTGCGCCTTCAACAAGCGTAAACGCTTCAGATACTGCACCGGCGACAACAGCGTGCTGCGTTTGAAATGCTCATGAAAGGTCGACACGCTCATGTTCGCGCAACTGGCCAGGGTCTCGACGTTCAGCGGCTCGGTGTAATGCGCATGCAGATGACTGATCGACGCCGCCACTCGCGCAAATTGCCCCTGTTGTTCGACCAATGCCCGCAGCACATCCGCCTGCGGCCCGCGCAAGGCGACGAACAGCAACTCACGCACCCGCGCCGGGCCGAGAATCTGGCACTCCAGCGGATCGTGCAAACAACTGAGCAAGCGCTCGACGCAACCGCGCATGCCATCGTCGAGCACCACTGAGGTCATCGACTCCGGCGTCTGCGCCGGAATGTGCCGCCCTGGTGCCAGGCCCATCGCCAGCACCAGCTCGCCGAGCAGCACCCGATCGATCGCCACCGAGACGCCAAGCAGCGGCGCATCCGGCAAGGCGAACGTCTCGCACTCGAACGGCACCGGCAGCGCCTGGATCAGGTAATGCCCGGCACCATATTCCATGGTTCGCGGCCCGAGAAACGCCAGTTTGCTGCCCTGGGCGATGATCATCAGGCTCGGCTCATAAATGTGTGGGCCACGGGCGACATCGCAACTGGCGCGCAATATCTGTACGCCAGGCAAGCCGGTCTGGCTGTAACCATCGCGCAGCGCCAGCGGTTCGATCAGCGAAACCAGCCGCGCGTTGGCATCAAGATGACGGGTCAATTGCATCGAATCGTTCTTCACAAAAAAACACGCAATGAGGGATGAAAGCATCATCGCAGATCCGTTTGCCAATGCGATCGCTCAAACCCGCATGCCGGAGAATTAGGCATGAGACCCGGAGAATTCGTCATGGCCGCACGAGCATTCGGCGCCCAGAATTCGCCGCCTCACTTGTTCCTGCTTCTGCGAGGTTTGCCATGTACAACGCGATCGGTTATGCCGCCCAATCAGCCACCACTCCCCTCGCCCCGATGAAATTCGAACGCCGCAGCCCGCGTGCTGACGACGTTGCCATCGAGATTCTGTACTGCGGCGTCTGCCATTCCGACATTCACCAGGCACGCAACGAATGGGGCATCGCGGTTTACCCGTTGATGCCCGGCCACGAGATCGTCGGAAAAGTCACCGCGATCGGTGCGAATGTCACCCGGCACAAAGTCGGCGATCTGGTCGGCGTCGGCTGCATGGTCGACTCTTGCCGCACCTGCGAAGCCTGCCAGTCGAACCTCGAGCAATATTGCCTCGAAGGCCCAACCATGACTTACGCCACCCCGGACCGGGTCGATGGCAGCAATACCATGGGCGGTTATTCCGACAGCATCGTGGTCAGCGAGCACTTCGTCGTGCGCATTCCGGAAAAACTGGCCTTGGCCAGCGCCGCGCCGATTCTCTGCGCCGGCATCACCACTTACTCGCCACTCAAGCACTACGGCGTGAAGGCCGGCGACAAGGTCGGGATTCTCGGCATGGGCGGCCTCGGCCACATGGGCATCAAGTTCGCCAAGGCCATGGGCGCGGAAGTGACGCTGTTTACCCGCTCGGCGAGCAAGGCCGAAGAAGGTCGTCGTCAGGGCGCCGATCACGTGATCGTTTCCACCGACGCCGAGCAAATGAAAGCCGCGGCCGGTTACTTCGATTTCCTGCTCGACACCATTCCGGTGCAACATGATCTCAACCCGTACCTCGACACCCTGCGCTTTGACGGCGTGCACATTCTGGTCGGCCTGATCGAACCGATTGATCCGCCGGTGCACGCGGCCAAACTGGTGCTGGGGCGTCGCATGTTGGCCGGCTCGTTGATCGGTGGCATTGCGGAAACCCAGGAGGTGCTGGATTTCTGCGCCGAACACAACATCACCTGCGACATCGAAATGCTCGACATCCGCCAGATCAACGAGGCTTACGCGCGGATGATTGCCGGCGACGTGAAGTACCGATTCGTCATCGACATGGCGACGCTCAAGGCTTAAACCTTAAGCCCTAGTTCGGCCGACAGCCGGGCTGTGACCCCCTTGATCAGGGGAATCAGCTCGGCCATTTTCTCCAGCGGCATATAGGGCACGGTGCTGGCGATGCTGATCGCCGCAACAATGCCCTTGCTCGCATCCCGAATCGGCGCCGCCACACAGCGGATCGACGGTTCGTTGTCTTCCAGATCGAAGGCGTAGCCACCAGCCACGTACTCGCTCATGCGCTGTTCGAGCTGTTCCCACGACTGCTGGGGATGCTGCGGCCAGAACTGACTTTTCCCACCTGCCGGCAAGCTGATGTCGTACAGACGTTGCCAATCTTTCGGCGAATCATCGAGCATCAACGCCTTGCCGATGCCGGTACGCGCCAGCGGCATGCGATGGCCGACCCGCGAGCGCATTTCCGGGCCATTGCGCCCCGGATTCTTCAGCAGGTACAGCACCTCATCGCCTTCGCGAATTCCCAGGTGCACGGTGTCGCCAGTCAGCGACGACAACTCGTCCAGATACGGCCCGGCCAGGGTCACCAGTGGCAGTTCTTCGCGAGCCTGAAAACCCAGTTCGATCAGCTTCGGCCCGAGCAGATAACCGATTTGCGGCACCACGCGCAGGTAGCGCTCGTCGACCAGGCAACTGGCCAGACGATGAGTCGTGCTGCGCGTGGTGCCGATCAGCCGGGCGATCTCCTTGAGATCGCGGGCGCCACTGGCCACCGCTTGCACCACACCGAGGCCGCGCAACAGCGTCTGGGTGCCGGTGGGCGCGGCGTCCTTGGTTTTTTCCGGGGCGTCTTCCTGCATATCCAGCCTTTTACCGTTGAGCGAGGGAACGGGCGGCATTATGGTCGCCCGACGCAGACCACTACAACTCGATACGTTCGACCTTGCCCACCAGCAGCACGTAGGACAACGCACCGACCAGCGCGAGCACGGCGATGTAGGTGATCGCCGGAGCGAACGAATCGCCGCTGGCAAGGAAGCCGATTACGATCGGCGTGGCAATCGCCGACAGGTTGCCGATGAAGTTGAACACTCCCCCCGTCAGCCCGAGCAGGCGTGCCGGGGCCAGCGTCGAGACCAGCGACCAGGTGATCGAGGCCAGGCCGTTGCCGAAAAACGCCAGTGCGAGGAAGGCAATCACCAACGGTGTCGATTCAACGAAGTTGGCGCCGATGATCGCTGTGGAGATCAGCAGCCCGCTGATGATCGGTAACTTGCGCGCGAAGCCGACGGTGTAGCCGCGACGGATCAGCCAGTCG
The DNA here is from genome assembly GCF_900105485.1 of Pseudomonas granadensis. Classification (GTDB taxonomy): domain Bacteria; phylum Pseudomonadota; class Gammaproteobacteria; order Pseudomonadales; family Pseudomonadaceae; genus Aquipseudomonas; species Aquipseudomonas granadensis. The sequence continues at coordinate 3,883,176 of NZ_LT629778.1, forward strand.
GAAAAGAATCCCGAGCACAGCACGCCAACGAACGCGGCCAGAAACGGCAGCGACGCCAACAGGCCGGACTTGATGAAATCCATGCCGCGATATTTCACCAGATAGGTCGGGAACCAGGTGAGGAAGAACCACAGCGTCGAGTTCAGGCAGAACTGGCCGAGGTAGATGCCCCACAACTTGCGCTTGCTCAGGACAATGCCCAGATCGGTCCAGCTGAATTTTGCTTTGACTTTGGCCGTTTCCGCCTGGATATCGACCAGCCCGCCGCCCTCACGGATCAGCTCGATTTCGGCTTCGTTGGTGCCTTTGAAATCACGCGGCTCGCGATAGACCGCGTACCAGATCAGCGCCCAGAGAATGCCGACCGCACCGGTCGCGACGAACACCATGTGCCAGCCGAACGCGTGTTGCAGCCACGCCAGCACCGGCGTCAAAAAGGCCAGACCGACGAACTGCCCGGACGTGTAGAAACCGATCGCCGTGGCGCGCTCGCGCTCGGGAAACCAGGTGGTGACCACGCGGCTGTTGATCGGATACGCCGGCGCTTCCAGCGCGCCAACCGCCATGCGCAGGACGAACAGGGCGATGAAGCTGCTGACGAAACCGAGCATCACCGTGGCCACCGACCACAGCAGCAGCGCGACACTGTAGAGAATCCGTGGCGGTACGCGATCGACCAGCCAGCCGCCAGGGATCTGCATGGCGGCGTAAGTCCAGCCGAACGCAGAAAAGATCAGGCCGACATGCACCGGATCGATGCCCAGTTCGCTGGTCAGCGCTGGCGCGGCAATCGACAGGTTGCTGCGGTCGAGGTAGTTGATGACCACGGTGATGAACAGCAACACCATGATGAAAAATCGCTTGCGGCTGGGCGTGACTAAAGACGCCTGCCCGGTGAGGGTGTGCGATTGCATGAGGAGAGCCTCTTTTTATGTTTATTGAGGTCGGCCTGAGGCCTTGCACAAATCCCTGTAGGAGTGAGCCTGCTCGCGATAGCGTCCTGTCAGTCACAGAAATTCCGGATGTAAAACCGAATCGCGAGCAGGCTCACTCCTACATTTGGACCGTGGAGTGTCAGAGACAAATCACCACTCGGCAAAACTGCCATCGGCATGGCGCCAGATCGGGTTGCGCCAGCGGTGGCCGACCGCCGCGCGCTCGATCACATATTCTTCGTTGATCTCGATCCCCAGCCCCGGGCCGTTCGGAATCTTCACGAAGCCTTTGTCGTAGTCGAACACGCGTGGATCCTTCACATAGTCGAGCAAGTCGTTGCTCTCGTTGTAATGGATGCCCAGGCTTTGCTCCTGGATAAACGCGTTGTAACAAGCCGCGTCGAGTTGCAAACACGCCGCCAGCGCAATCGGCCCCAGCGGGCAATGCAGCGCCAGCGCCACGTCGTAGGCTTCGGCCATGTTGGCGATCTTGCGGGTTTCGGTGATGCCGCCAGCGTGGGAAGCATCCGGCTGGATGATGTCGACGTAGCCTTCGCTCAACACGCGTTTAAAGTCCCAGCGCGAAAACAGCCGCTCGCCGAGGGCGATCGGCGTGCTGGTCAGCGGCGCCAGTTCTTTCAACGCTTCGTAGTTTTCGCTGAGCACCGGCTCTTCGATAAACATCAGTTTGTACGGGTCGAGTTCCTTCATCAGGACCTTGGCCATCGGCTTGTGTACGCGGCCATGGAAGTCGACGCCAATGCCGACGTTCGGCCCGACCGCATCACGCACGGCGGCGACGTTGGCCAGGGCCAGATCGACTTTTTCGAAGGTGTCGAGAAATTGCAGCTCCTCGGTGCCGTTCATTTTCACTGCGGTGAAACCACGGCTCACCGCCTCTTTCGCCGCACGCGCCGTGTCGGCCGGGCGGTCGCCACCGATCCATGAATACACACGAATCTTGTCGCGCACCTGGCCACCGAGCAGATCGCTGACCGACACGCCGAGGGCTTTGCCCTTGATGTCCCACAGTGCCTGGTCGATGCCGGCCAGCGCGCTCATGTGAATCGCACCGCCGCGGTAGAAGCCACCGCGATACAGCACCGTCCAGATGTCTTCGATGTTGCGTGGGTCTTTGCCGATCAGGTAGTCGGACAATTCTTCTACGGCAGCGGCAACCGTGTGCGCCCGGCCTTCGACCACGGGTTCGCCCCAACCGGTCACGCCCTCATCGGTTTCGACCTTGAGGAAGCACCAGCGCGGCGGGACGATGAAGGTCGTGAGTTTGGTGATTTTCATCTCTGCTCTCTTTTGTAAATGCAGCTTTTATTAGATGCAGCGCACGCAGCGCCGGAAAAGTCTTAACGAAGCGCTTTCCATGCGGCCACATAGGCCTTGGCATTGACCGCCACTTGCTCTGGCGTCATGCCCGGTTTGAACAGCCCGGAACCGAGGCCGAAGCCTTTCACGCCGGCATCGAGGAACGCCTGCATGTTGTCCGGCGTGATGCCGCCGACCGGCGCCAGCACCGTGCCCGCCGGCAATACCGCGAGCCAGGCTTTGACGACCGCCGGGCTCATCTGCTCGGCCGGGAACAGCTTGAGAATGTCCGCGCCCTCCTCCAGCGCCGCGAAGGCTTCGGTCGGTGTGGCGACACCCGGCGACAGGTACAGCCCGGCCGCTTTCGCCGCGCGCAGGACCTTGGCATCGCTGTGCGGCATGACGATCACCTGGCCGCCGGCATCCTTCACTTGTTGCACTTGCTGCGCAGTCAACACCGTGCCAGCTCCGATCAGGCAATCGGCGGGCAAGGTCTTGCGCAGGGTGGCGATACTTTCGTACGGCGAAGGGGAATTGAGCGGTACTTCGATGACGCGAAATCCGGCGGCATACAGGACGTCTCCCACAGCCGCGGCGTCCTGCGGTTGCAAGCCACGCAGGATTGCGATCAGACCGTTTTGCGCCAGTGCTTGCTTGAGCATGTCAGGCCTCCAGTCAGGTTAACGGGATGAGGAATCGATCAGTCCGGCGGCACGCGCCAGTTGCCACAGGCCACGCTCGGTGGCCTGCTCGGCCAGCGTTACCGGGGCGAACCCGCAGGCGTCCAGCGCGCGGCTGTAACGCGCACAGAGTTGGCCGTTGCCGATCAGCACGATCGAAGGAAGATTGGGATTGTTGCGACGTTGGCGCTGCACCGCGGCCAGTGCCGCCAGTTCGTGGCCGATCATCAGCCCGGACAGGTAATCCGCTTGCAGGGTCGGGCCAAGTTCACCGGTCAGGCCCAGCGTGCGTGCGCTGAACAACGTCGAAAGCACGCCGAGTTCACCGTCCGCCGACAACGCGACCTGCACGCCGCGGTCGAACGCCTGCGCCTCGAAGGTGGCGCTGGGTTGTTGGGTGCGGCCGAGAATGCTGTGCTCGCTGAGCACCGCGAACACCTCGCCAGTCATGAACGTGTCGAAATGCGTGATGCAACCATCGACCACTTCGACCCACTTGGAATGACTGCCCGGCAAGCCGATCAGCAGATCAGCGCCCGCCTCGGCCGGCAGTTGCTGAAGGACACCCAGCACCTGGGTTTCTTCGCCACGCATCACATTCGGCAGACGCGAACGCTGAATCACCCCCGGCACGATATGCACTGGGGTGCCGCGCAGACTGACGACTGTTTGTAGGGATTTTCCGAGATTGGCGACGTCCGCCGGCGTTTCGCAGTAGGCCGCTTCGCGCCAGCCCTGTGCGCTGCCGACCATGCCGCAAGCGATCACCGGCAGATCCGGCTGCGCATCGAGCCAGTCGCCACAGGCCTGATCGAACGCCAGTTCAAAACCATCGGCACATTCACGTCCGTGGATGATCCGCGGCGTCTTGGGCAACTGCATGATCCCGGACGACAGCGCACGCTGTTCCAACACCACACCGTCTGCCGCGAGTTTGTAAGCACGTAATGAGGTCGTCCCCCAATCGAGCGCGATCAATTGCGCCTGCATCGCTTCACCTGTTCTGTTTTTTGGCAGTGAGTGCGATGGACTATAAACCCGGGCGCGGGGAAATCTCAATATATAAATATCAATCCCATATAGTGAGACGAAAACAAAAAAAATCGCAACATCGCTGATCGATGTTGCGATCTTCAGTAACGGATCAATGGCCCTCGGCGAACTCGCGCAGGACTTTGCCATCCATCCGATACCGCACCCACTCTTCCTGCGGCTGCGCGCCGAGGGATTTGTAGAACTCGATGGCCGGCGTATTCCATTCCAGCACGCTCCATTCGAAGCGGCCGCAGTCGTTGGCGCAGGCGATTTTGGCGAGGTGGCGCAGCAGGGTTTTGCCGGCGCCGCCGCCGCGTTGTTCAGGGGTGATGTAGAGGTCTTCGAGGTACAGGCAGTTGCTGCCCAGCCAGGTCGAATAGCTGAAGAAGAACACCGCGAAACCGATTGGCAAGCCATCGCGCAGACAGATCAGGCCGTGGGCGGTGGCGCCTTCGCCGAACAGGCTGCGTTCGATGTCGGCAACGCTGGCAATGACTTCGTGGCGGGCCTTTTCGAAATCGGCGAGTTCGGTGATGAAGGTGAGGATCTGCGGTGCATCGCTGGGGGTCGCCGGGCGGATTTCGATCGTCATGGACGGGCCTTGTGTGCAAATTAAAGCGCCATACTAAGGCGCGCAGCGGCGCTCGTCACATGGCAAAACGGGTTAACTTGCCTGATTTGCCGAACACTGTGTCACCTGTGGGAGCGAGCCTGCTCGCGAAGGCGTCCTTTCAGTCAGTCCTTGGGTCAACTGACAGAATGCCTTCGCGAGCAGGCTCGCTCCCACAGGTTTTGCGACAATCTGAAAGGATGTTTATGACCGTTGAATATTTCACGCCCATGCGGGCACTGGCCTCAGCGTTGCTTCCTCATGCTCTACAGCCCTCAGACGACGGCGCGCACGACCTCGCCCACCTGAAGCGGGTCTGGCACAACGCACGCAGGCTGCATGAAACGGAAGGCGGTGAGCTCGATGTCTTGCTCGCCGCAGTGCTGCTGCACGATTGCGTATCCGTCGAGAAAAACTCGCCGCTGCGCGCTCAGGCTTCGCGTCTGGCAGCGGACAAGGCTTCATCTGTCCTGGAAGCGATGAACTGGCCCAGCGAAAAAATCACTCAGGTCGCCCACGCCATCGAAGCCCACAGCTTCTCCGCCGACATCACCCCGTTGACCCTCGAAGCGAAAATCGTCCAGGACGCCGACCGTCTCGACTCGCTGGGCATGCTCGGCGTTGCGCGGACGTTTTATGTCGCCGGGCGCATGGGTGCGGCACTTTACGATCCGCAAGACCCCGAGGCGCAACACCGCGACTACGACGACACACGCTTTTGCCTCGACCATTTCCAGACCAAACTGCTGCACCTCGCCGAGGGTTTCCAGACCACCACCGGCCAGCGCCTGGCGCAGATTCGCCATCAGCGTTTGAAGGGTTTCATGGAGCAGTTCATGGAAGAAATCGGCATCGACTCAGTGGCAAACACACCATGACGGAATAAACCGTTCGTCGATCCTCAGGCACCAATCCCGACGTACGGCGGACCAATCAAGGGTAAGGATTCCAATCACTGGAGAAGCCCTATGATCCCGTCAAGGTTGACCGCTTTAGTCTTCAGCGCCCTGCTTTGCCCCGCGGTATTCGCCGCCTCGTCCACGGCAGCGGGCACTGGCCCTACCGATCCGACCCCGCCTCGCGCCCCCGCCATCAACAGTGCTCCCGGCATGAATACCGATGGCTCCGGCGTGCCGTTGATCAATCAGCCACCGGCAACCGGCACCGACCCGCGCACGCAGGGCAGCGATCCGGGGCGTCAGGGCGGCATGAACACGCCTGATTCTCCGGCTGCGCCCGATAATGCCGGCCCCGGCGTCGGCTCGAAAACCACCACCGGTGGCTCGGGTTCCGAAGGTGCCGGTCAGTAGCAGTTCGCCGACGCGAGCGCCCTATTCACTCCCATGAAGAGGTAACCATGAACGTCGACAAAGACTTGGAAAAAGAAGTCCTCACCCGCCTGTTGCACGCGCATCCCAACGGCTTGGGCAAGGAAGTGCTGGACAATTACCGGGGCGAGAAAGTCGTGGCCAGCGCCCTCGCCGCCCTGCAGGAGCGCGGCTTGATTCATCACGGTCATGTGACCTGCAGCGAAGCGGGCGAGCATGAGTTGAACCTGCCGATCAAGCTCAGCGCTGCCGGCGTTGAAGCTGCACGCAAACTCGATCAGCTGTAATTGCGAAGTCGCTCGCTGCCGGTGCGGCGAGCGGCTGTATCTGCACACAAGAGGAGAAATCCCATGCCTCGTGGAAGCAAAGACAAATACACCAGTGAACAGAAGCGCAAGGCCGAGCACATCGAAGACAGCTATGAGAAAAAGGGCGTGTCGAAAGATGAAGCCGAAGCCCGCGCCTGGGCGACCGTGAACAAGCAATCGGGTGGCGGTGAAAAGTCCGGCGGCTCCGGGCGCAAAAAACCGGCGAGCGCCAAGTCGGAAGATCGCAAAGAGTCATCGCGCCGAGCAGTGGCCAGTCGCAAGGGGCATTCGCGTAATAGCGAGACTTCGAAGGATGCGCAGACCGTCGACAGTTTGATGAAAGAGGCCCGGGCGAAGAATATTCCGGGACGCTCGTCGATGCGCAAGCAAGAATTGATCGAGGCATTGCGCAAGGCTGGCTGAATTGCGGTGAGGCTGCTGCCCCTATCGCTAGCAGGCTAGATCCCACAGGGGTTTTGTGTGGACCACAAATCCAGTGTGGGAGCCAGCCTGCTGGCGATAGCGGTAGGTCAGCCGCCGCAGCATTCACGAATAAACGCGTCCACTTCAGCCGCCGCCGGCGAGGTCGCCGGCCCCCAATGGGTCACCGCCAAGGCTGCCGCCGCGTTCGCCCGCCGTGCTGCTTCCTGGGCATTCAATCCTCGCGCCAACCCGGCGATAAACACCCCCGCATGCGCATCGCCAGCGCCGTTGCTGTCCACGGCTTTCACGGCAAATCCCGGCACATGCCGGCGCTCCCCGGCGTGCTGAATCCAGCAACCCTGCGGTCCGTCACGCACGACCATCAAAACCGAATCCGGCAGATGTTCGACCAACCGATCCAACGCCTGGGCTATGTCGTCAGCACCTGTAAAACGCAATGCCTCGACACTGTTGCTGGTCCACACATCAATGCGCGGCAGCAACGCCTGCATCAGTGGCGAGTCCGGCGACTCCACCAGCGGGCCCGGATCAAACACCACGTTGATGTCCTTCGGCAAGGCCAGCGTCCAGTCGAGCAACGCGTGCGCCTTGCCTGGGTGAAGCAGGCTGTAACCGCTGAGGTACACAAAATCGCCCGCCTCGGCGGCAACGCTGTTCAGGTCCTCGGCGGTCACCTCGCCTTCGGCACCGATATAGGAAATGAAACTGCGTTCGGCGGAGGCATCGGTCAGCGCCACGCACAAACCGGTGTCGCGTTCAGCAGGTTCAGCAATACCGATGCAGATGCCTTCAGCCTGCATCGCCTGCCGCGCCAGATCGCCGAAACGTCCCGTGCCGTGACGCCCCAGATAAACCACCGGCAGGCCGTTGCGCACCGCTGCCGCCATCACGTTGAACCCGCCGCCCGCTTCGAATCCCGCCGACTGCGCCAACACGTCGCCGCCGACCTGCGGGAGTTTTTCCACAGCCATGACCAGGTCGATGATGACCTGGCCGGTGTGCAACATCTTAGGCATGAGCATTCTCGGGTTGCGCGGCGCGGCGATCTTTGGCCCCGCCCAATACAAGGTAAAGGCCGCCGGCAACGACGAAGGTCACGATCCAGCCGAGGCCGTTATGGCCCAGCCACGAGTCGGACAGGAAACCTTTGAACCAGACGTTCTCAGCGGTGGTGCCGATGGTGGTGAAGCTGAAACCCAACACGATGGCAAGCGCCCAGGCACCAAACGCGCGCCATTCGATACCGCCGTGGTACCAGTAGGCGCTGCTCGGGCTGACGTCGAGCAGATCTTTGGGGCTGTAGTAATGACGATGAATCAGATCGACCACGAAGATCCCGACCCAGGCCGTGATCGGCACCGCCAGCAGGGAAATGAAGGTAATGAATGGGCCGTAGAAGCTGTCGGCGATCAGCATGAAATAAATCGAACCGGCGAAGATCGCGACGATATCCACTACCACCGCGTAAACACGTTTGACCTTGAGGCCGAGGGTCAGCGTGGTCAGGCCGGCGGAGTACACCGACAGGTTGTTCGACAGCAGCAGACCGCCGAACGCCGTGATCAGGTACGGCACCGCCATCCACGTCGGCAGCATGTCGCGGATTGCCACGATCGGGTCAGTCGCCGATGCCAGATCGTTGTTGCCCACCGACAGCAAGCCGCCGAGGGTGATCAGCAGCACCAGCGGAATACCCGCACCGAACGCAGCAGAAGCGACCAGGCGCACGGCTTTGACGCTGCGGTGCTGATAGCGTGACATGTCCGCGCCAGCGTTGGCCCAACCGATCCCGGTGCCGGCGGCCATGGTGCCGATGCCGATGATCATCGCGCTCAGCGGCGCCGGCGTTGCGTTGAACACGGCGCTCCAGTCAATGGTCGCGCAGAGGAAGCCGCCGACCAGGATGTTCAGCGCGCCGAACACGTAAGTCGCCCACTTCTGAATGACCAGCAACGTCGCATGACCCAGGCCGGACACCGCCAGGGTCAGGAGGACGAAAATTGCGATGAAGATCAGCGTCAGCAGCGGCGCACTTTTCGCTTCGACCGGCGAGCCGAACAGGATCGAACACAGCGACAACAGCACGAACGCCGCGGTAGTGGTGTTGACCGTTTCCCAGCCCAGACGCGACATCAGCGACACCAGCGTCGGGCCGATATTACCGCGTACGCCGAAGATCGCTCGTGACAGGGTCAGACTGGGCGCGCGGCCACGTCGCCCGGCAATCGAAATGATCCCGACCACCGCAAACGAACCGGCGGCGCCGAGGATTGCGACGATGATCGCCTGCCAGATCGCCAGCCCGCGAAACGCCACCAGCGTGGCGCCCAAGGGCAGGCCGAGAATAGAAATATTGGCGGCGAACCAGACCCAGAACAATTGCAGCGGATGGCCGTTGCACTCGGCTTCCGGCACCGGCTCGATGCCGCGGGTTTCCAGTTGCCCGGCGCTCTGCCCGGCGGTCGATGAACTCATGAACGTGCTCCTGTTTGCCTTTTTTGTGGTTGTGGCAATGATGCAAAACGACAAGACAATCGGCCTTCCGAGGCCTGTCTGAGCGATCCATTGCGGGTGAATGATTCAAAAATTCTGGTGCGCCTATCGCTGGCAAGCCAGCTCCCACAGGTACGGAGTGAACCTTGAGATGTGCACTTTCCCTGTGGGAGCTGGCTTGCCAGCGATGGCGCCCAATCAACGCAAGGCCATCAGCCCCTGCACCAACGGCTCAAGCTCCAGCTGATTAACAGCCTTCACCGTATCGATCATCTGCGCAGGCCAACACTCAAGCCCCAGGCAGGCGCCAAGCATCGCGCCGAGAATGGCCGCGATGGTATCCGTGTCGCCACCGAGGCTGGCCGCCATGCACAGCGCCTCGAACGGGCTCATCTCGCCGATGGCCACCTGCTGCGCCAAAGCGAAGGAGACCACCACCGATTCCTGCGACGCCACCGAAGTCCCAATCACGTCGTAGAGCAGATCCGCCAGCAGCGACTTGTCGCTGTCGACGCTGATGCTGCGCGCCCAACTGATCCGCGAGCCGATACGACCACCGGCGACCCAATGCCCGTGGGTTTCTGCCTGCTGGGCGATTTGCTGACCAAGGTTCAACGCCTCGCCCAGATCCAGACCATTGACGCCAGCAGACACCACCGCCGCCACCGCCGCCGCGCTGGAAATTCCCAGCGTGGTGTTGTGGGTGACCTGGCAGGCCTGCACCACGGCCGCGATAAACCGTTCGCGATCAGCTACATCGGCGGCGATCCCGACCGGGGTGATGCGCATCGCCGCGCCGTTGGTGGTGCCGTAGCGCCCGGCCTCTTCCGGCGAATGGCCGGCGAGAATCATTTCAATCGCGCGTTTGGTCGAGGGGCCGAGCAAGTCCTGCGAGCCCTTGGCCTGCATCTCGGCTTCCCACTCGATCAGGCGTTGCGCGAGAATCGCCGGCTCGATGTGGCCCTTGCCCTCGATCAACAATTCACCGACCAGAATCGCCTGTTCGGTGTCGTCGGTAATCGAGCCTTTGGGCATGTTTGCAGCGATGGGTTGTAGGGGCCCGGCGTCCTGCAGATCGGTGATCTGGCCGAAACGCGCCTTGATCGTTTCGCGATTGAGCGATTGCGTCGGCATGCCCAGCGCATCACCGAGGGCCAGACCATAAAAAGCGCCGAGGGCACGATTGAGCGCGGTCATTTCGATTCTCCGAATTGCAGGTGCAGACGAAAATGCACCGGGTCGAGCAGGCTTTCGACCTGCTCCATGAAGCGGTTCTGGCGGTCGTAAGTGGTGCGCAGGGCTTTGAGGAAGACTGTGCCGACCGGGCGACCGAGCAGTTCGGCATCTTCGGCATTCAGCGGTTCGGCGCCGATCCATTGATCGCCGCGCTCGCCGATATAGCCATACGCGGCCAGGGTGATGGTCAGCGAGTTGTCGATCAGGCCTACGCGCGGCAGGCTTTCCAGGCCGCCATTGGCCGGCATCAATGAGCGTTCGAGGGACACCAGGGTACCGTCGGTAGCGCGCCGACGACGGTCGAGAGTGATGAATTGGTCAGTGCCGAAACGCACCAGCAGATCGGGCCGGGTCACGGCTTCAAGGCGCAGCACCTCAGTGTTGATCAGCGCCCCGCTGTCGGCCAGCGCCTGGGCCCAGCCGCTGCGCTGGTCGAGGGCAACACCGTCGAAGGTGACGATGGAGCCGACACCGCTTTGCGTCGCGATGTAATTGCGCCGCTTCAGCTCGGCCAGCGCCTCACGCAGCGTGCCGCGGCTGACCTGGAATTCCTGAGCCAACTGATGCTCGCCGGGCAACAGAAAGCCGTCCTCCATGAGGCCGCTTTCGATGCGCCGGACGAGCTCGTCGACCACCCGTTGTTTCTTGTCGAACCGTACCTGTCTAATCATGTACAAATTGATAACCGAAACGGGGCGTGGCGGGCAAGGGATATTTGCGGGAGGTGACCGAAGGAAAAGGGTTTACGCGATCACTGTAGGAGTGAGCCTGCTCGCGATGACGTCAGCACATTAAGCTTCAATGTGTCTGAAAGGACGCTATCGCGAGCAGGCTCACTCCTACAGGGTTGAGGTGGTGTCAGCGTTGTTTCAGGCGGTCGATGACGACGGCCAGCAACAGAATCGAACCACGAATTACATACTGATAAAACGTGTCGATGTTCTTCAGGTTCATCGCATTCTCGATGATCGCCAGAATCAGCACCCCGGCAATCACATGGCGGATCATGCCGATGCCGCCGCTCAGCGACACGCCGCCCAGCACGCAGGCCGAGATCACTGTCAGCTCGAATCCCTGGCCGATCATCGGCTGCCCGGAAGTCATCCGCGACGCCAGAATCACCCCGGCGAGCGCACCGATCAAACCGTGCACGGCGAAGATGATGATCTTGGTCCGGTCAACGTTGACGCCCGCCAGCAGCGCCGCTTCCTGGTTGCCACCGATGGCCATGGTGTTGCGCCCGTAGGTGGTGTAGTTCAGCAGCCAGCCGAAGAACAGGAAGCAGACAATGGTGATCAGGATCGGCACCGGCACGCCGAACAACTGGCCGTTACCGAAGACGAAGAACGATTCCTGCGACACGCCCACCGCTTTGCCGTTGGCAAAAATGTAGGCCAGACCACGGACGATCTGCATGGTCGCCAGCGTGGTGATCAACGCGTTGACACGCAATTTGGCGATCACGATGCCGTTGAGCAGGCCAACGATCAGGCCCATCGCCAGCGCCGCGCTGACGCCGAGAAACACACTGTTGGTGTCACGCATCACCACCGCCGCGACCACACCGGCGCAGGCAATCACCGAGCCGACCGACAGGTCGAAATGCCCTGACGCCAGGCAATACAACATGGTGCACGCGGCAATGCCGGTGGTGGAAATCGCCAGCCCGAGACCGCGCATGTTCAGCGGCGAGAGGAAGTTGTCGATCAGCAGCGTACAGGCAATGAAGATGCCGATCGCCGCCAGCAGCATGACCCAGTCGTCGAGGAAGCGACGCATGTCCAGCGGTTTGCGCTCGGTCGGCAGGGTTTCGTTTTGGGTTGTCATCATAGTCACCTCTCAGTTCGCCACGCCGTCAGCGCGGTGGCGCGGCAAAGCCAGTTGCAGCAGGTTGGATTCATTGGCCTGGTCGCGGTTGACTTCACCGCGCAGGGCGCCTTCGCACAGCACCAGAATGCGGTCGGAAATCCCCATCACTTCCATCAGGTCGCTGGACACCACGATCACCGAAATACCGTCGGCGGCGAGGTTATGGATGATCTGGTAAATCTCCGCTTTGGCACCGATGTCGATGCCGCGGGTCGGTTCGTCGAGCAGCAGGACTTTCATCGGCATCGACAGCCAGCGACCGAGAATGGCCTTCTGCTGATTGCCACCAGAGAGGAATTTGATCTGCTGGCCGGCATGCGGCGTTTTCACTTTCAACGCCTTGATCTGCTTGTCGGCGTTGCCCTTCTCCCACAGCCCGCGAATCAGGCAGCCGAGGCTCGAATGCGCGCCACGGGCACTGATGTTGATGTTCTCGGCGACGCTCGCCAGCGGAATAATGCCTTCCTTCTTGCGGTCCTCCGGGCACAGCAGAATGCCGGCGGCAATCGCGTCGCGCGGCGAGCGCAGCTTCAGTTCGTGCCCGCGCAATTCCAGACGTCCAGCGGTGTTGCGCTCCAGGCCACTGAGCAGCCGAAACAGCTCGGTGCGCCCTGCCCCGACCAGCCCGAACAGGCCGAGGATTTCGCCTTTGTGCGCTTCGAAACTGATCGGCTCGCGCAGGCCCGGGCCGAGCAAACCGTCGACTCTCAACGCCACGGCGCCGCGCGGGCGATGGCGGTAATCGTAGATGTCCTGAATGTCACGACCGACCATGCAGGTCACCAGTTGATCGTGGGTCAGCTGGCTCATGTCATCGAAGGTGCGCACGTAGCGACCGTCCTTGAACACCGTAACGGCGTCGCAGATACGGAACACTTCTTCCATGCGATGGGACACGTAGAGCACCACTTTGCCCTCGTCGCGCAGGCGGCCGATGATCGCCATCAAACGGTCGATTTCCCGCGCCGAAAGGCTGCTGGTCGGTTCGTCGAAGGCAATCACATGCGCACCGCGCGACAAGGCTTTGGCGATTTCCACCAACTGGCGCTGGCCGAGCGACAGGCGCCCGACCTTGGTCTGCGGGTCGATTTCATCGGCCAGGCCTTTGAGGCAATTCAAGGCTTTCTGACGCAGTTCACCGCGATTGATCAAACCGAAACTGGCCGGTAAATGCCCGAGAAACAGGTTCTCGGCGACGGTCATTTCCGGGACCAGATGCAGTTCCTGGTGAATCACCGCGACACCGCTGCCAATGCTGTCGGCGGTCGATTTGAACGCCATGGTCTGCTCGCCGATCTGCAGCTCGCCGCTGCTCGGGATGTAAGCGCCACCGAGGATTTTCAGCAGGGTCGATTTGCCAGCGCCGTTCTCGCCCATCAGCGCATGAACCTGGCCGGGGTGAGCGACGAAACTGATGCCGTCCAGCGCCTTCACGCCGGGAAAGGTTTTGCCGATCCCGTTGAAACGCAGGCTGCCGCTGGCGCTGTGTTGTTCTTGTGTCTGTACTTGCGCGTGCATAAAGCCACCTCTTCACACCGATAAACGGCCCGGCTACCCGGGCCGTCGCTGCGTCAGTTCCACAGGCCGATTTTTTCCAGCTCTTGCTTGAAGTTTTCGCGGGTGATCAGGGTGACGTCATCCATGGCGGTGTACTTCGGTGGCTCTTTGCCGGCGGTGATCCACTCGTACATCATCTCGGCGGTCTTGTAGCCTTCGATGTGCGGGCTCGGCAGCATCGAACCGAAGAAGCCGCTGTTGGGCTTTTTCAATTCGCCGATGGCGTCGGTGCCGTTGATGCCGATGCCAATGACGTTGGTCGCGGCGAAACCGGCCGCTTCAGTGGCGCGCACGCCGCCGAGTACGGTGTTGTCGTTCATGCCGCCGATGATCAGGTTTTTCGCCGCGCTTGGCAGCTTGACCAGCGCCGAGTTGGTGGCGTCCATGCTGCCCGGTACGTCGAGGGTTTTCAGGGCGGCGAAGAGGATGTGATCTTCCGGCATCCCAGCCTTCTTCAGGGCATCGACCGAACCGTCGGTGCGCTTCTTGCCGGTATCGAGTTCGTTGTAGGTGTTGACCACCGCGTAGGTGTCTTTCCAGTCCCAGTTACGCTTCTTGGCTTCAGCGGCCATGGCGGCGCCCTGCTTCTGGCCGACTTCGAACGCAGCCATACCGAGGTACGGCACGTCTTCCATGAATTTGCCGTTGGCGTCGACGAAACGGTCGTCGACGGCGATTACCTTGAGGTCGTTGATTTTAGCTTTGGCCATGATCGCCGGGCCGAGGGACACGTCCGGCGGGCAGATCACGAAGCCCTTGGCGCCGTTGGCGGCGAGGCTGTCGATGGCCGAGAGGGTTTTCTCGCCATCGGGTACGGCGATCTTGATCAGTTCAAAGCCTTTGTCCTTGGCGGCTTTCTCGGCGAAGGCCCACTCGGTCTGGAACCACGGTTCTTCGGCCTGCTTGACCAGAAAACCGATCTTCACCGCGTCGGCAGCGAGCAGCGCACCGCTCAGGCTGAACGCAGTGACCGCCAGGGCAGTGCTGCACAGGGTACGAATCCCGAATCGACGTTTCATCAGATGACTCCTTGTTATTTTTTTTGAGCAAGGTTTGAAAAGCGTTGAAGCGTGTTCTCAGTGGAGCGTGTTGAAAATAGTCATATCGTATGATGATTGGATTGCAAGCGTAGTTCAGCGCTGCGAATCCGTTTGTTCAGTCGTGGTACATCACCGAGCGCCCACCATCGATGGTGATACACGAAGCGTTGATAAACGGCGCTTCGTCGCTGGCGAGAAACACCGCCGTCATCGCCACTTCCAACGGCTGGCCGATGCGTTTCGGCGGGTGCAGGTCGAACGCGCGTTGGCGCTCGGCGTGCGGGTCGGCGAAACCGTTCCAGTAGTCGACGTTCAGTTGCGTTTCGATGTAGCCCGGGGCGATGGCGTTGACCCGAATGCCTTTGGGCGCGTATTCGATGCCCAGCGCGCGGGTCAGGCCGAGCAAACCGTGTTTGGCTACGGGATACGGGAAGCAGCCGGGAATGATGTGGCTGGAATGGGTCGAGGCGATATTGATGATGCTGCCCACGCCTTGTTCGAGCATCTGCGGCAGTACCGCTTTGCAGCCGTACCAGGCGCCGTCCAGATCGATGGCGAAGCAACGCCGCCAGTCGTCCTCGGTCATCAACAGCGGATCGCGGAACACATTGACCCCAGCGCAGTTGACCAGCACATCAATACGCCCGTGCAGTTCAACGGCGCGTTTGGCCATGGCGTTGAGATCGGCCTGACGCGAAACATCGGCCTGCATGGCTTGCACGTCGTGACCCTGGGCGCGCCAGTGCGCGGCGACGTTTTCGACTTTTTCCGCCTGGATGTCGCTGATCAGCAGTTTTGCCTGTTGGCAGGCGAACGCAGCGACGATGGCTTCACCGATGCCTTGGGCGGCGCCGGTCAGCAACACGACTTTGCCGCGCAGACGTTCTCCTTGAGGTGGCGCGGGCACCGGCGGCAGAGTTAGCGCTTCAGCCACGGTCAGACCCCTTTTTCGCAGGCGCAAGAAAACCGGGCATCGACCGATGTCCGCTTTGCAAGACTTGAAGAATTGAACAGGCAAGTACGCGCCACGACTTCAAGCCGTGGCGAGAAACGGACTCCGCGCTGGAGTGCGATGGATATTCGCTGCATCACTTCACCTGTTTTGTTCTTTTTAAGTGTGAGTGCGTGTTACTGCTGGAGCCGACTATAAACCCGACCGCCAAATAATCTCAATATATAATTTCGCATCCCATATTATGAGATCTAACCGGCAAAACGCGTACAGAGCTTTCCTGCAACATCGACACGCATCGACAGCACCGCGCCGTCCAGCGGTTGGTTTTGCGGGCTCTTGGCACTGGTGATGTACAGAGTTTTCAGGTCCGCACCGCCGAATACGCAACTGGTCGGACGGCTGATCGGCAAATCGATCTTGCGATCGACCGCACCTTCGGGCGTCAGACGCAGAAGACAGCTGCCGTCCCAGCGCGCATTCCATATGTAACCTTCAGCGTCCATCGCCGAGCCGTCCGGGCCGCCGTGCTGATCGGATTTATAAAAAACCTGCGCATCGTCGAGACTGCCGTCGGTGCGGATGAAATACTGATTGAGCGCGCTGAAGAGGCTGTCGCCGAACAGCAGTTTCGTGCCGTCGTCGCTCCACAGCAGGGTATTGGGTATGCCCAGATTGAGCAGCAACGGCGTCACGCGTTGATCCGGATCGACCCGGAACAACCCCCCGGAGCGGCGCACAATCGGCAGGTCTTCACCCTGCTCGCCGATGTTGTTCTGCATGGTGCCAAGCCATAACCGGCCCTGTGCATCGCAGCGCGCCTCGTTGGGCCGGTTGCCGGGTTGCGGGTCGGCGACGCAGAACAGCGTCAGCCGCGGTTCGAGGCCGGGCGAATCGAGATCGAGGCGATAGACGCCGCTGCTCAGGGTCACCAGCGCATCCCCGTTGTTGCACGGAATGAAAGCGGACACATGCTCGGGCATCTGCCAGATCTGCACGTTCTGGCCAATCAGACGCAGCGCCTGTTTACCGGCGATATCGACCCAGTACAGCGCCTGGGTCGGCGCGTCCCAGAAAGGACCTTCACCGAGCTGGGCGCGGTGTTCGGTCAGGGCGGTCCACTGCATTTAAAGGCTCCATTATTGTTGTTTTCTGTAGGAGTGAGCCTGCTCGCGATCGCGGTGTATCAGTGACGTTGATATCAACTGACTGGCCTCATCGCGAGCAGGCTCACTCCTACAGGGATCTTTGTGCTCAGCTGGCTTTTTTATCAGCCATGACTTTCGGGTAAAAACGTTTTATCGCCAGATCTGCGTTATCGATCAGAGTCATACAGGCCCACACCCCGCGCGTTGAATCGCGGGCGGCGATGGCGTCGGCCATGTCCTTGTGGATCGGCAATGTGCGGCGCAGTTCATCCGGGTCGGCAGCAGACACTTCGAACGATACCGCGAGCAACGCGCCGAGGGCCGGGACCATCTGTTCGATAAATTGATTGTGGCTGGCGGCGAGAATGCATTCGTGAAAAGCCTGATCGGCGCGGTTGTAATCGATGCCGCTGTCGACTGCGCGTTCGAGCGCGTGATAGGCCAGTTTCACTGCTTCGATCTGTTCCGGGGTTGCGCGTTCACAGGCCCAGCGCACCGCCATCGGTTCGATGGTGCGGCGCAGATCGAGCAGGTCGTCGACGAAGTTTTCCGGCAAACCGTTGCGCGACAGCCAGCCGACTACTTGCGGGTCGAACAGGTTCCAGCGCCGCACCGGCAAGACTCGCGTGCCGACTTTCGGCCCGACTTCAAGCATGCCTTTGGCGACGAGGGTTTTGATCGCTTCGCGAATCACCGTGCGGCTGACCCCGAGCTGTTCGCCCAGATCCGCCTCGACCTTGATGGTCTGCCCCGGTCGCACCTGGCCCGCGGCGATCCAGCTGCCCAGCCAGTCAACGGTCGACGCATGAAAGCTGCTGGACATGAACACCTCAAAGCGGTTCGCGATGGGTGCTTACGCTAATCATCATACGAATAACAGTCAACGAGATTTTTCAGCTGGAATACAAAACCCATGTAGGAGTGAGCCTGCTCGCGATAGCGGTGTATCAGTCAACGCGCTGTCGACTGTCTCACCGCTATCGCGAGCAGGCTCACTCCTGCAAGGGGTACGGGTTTTAAGGTTCGAGACCGATTCGGAAGAACTCGCCGCCGCTCCACACGCCCAGCCAGCGCTGGCCATCGATTTCGCGGCTGACGGCCAACTCGACCAACTCGTAGAACACGTTGCGGTGGATCAGCGCTTCAAGATTAGTGCGCACATGCACATAAGGCGCGGGTTCCTGTGTCGTCGGATCAATCTCGACACGCAGCGGATGCTCGGGCCCGGCCTCGGTGGTTTCATCGACGTTGGTGGTGAAGCGCAGCACCTGCGCTTCGCCCTCGCCTTGCACCTCAACGGCGATTGCCACGAACGGCGCGTCGTCGACCTTGATGCCGACCTTCTCGACCGGTGTGATCAGGAAATAATCGTCGCCGTCGCGGCGGATGATCGTCGAGAACAGCTTGACCATCGGCTTGCGCCCGATCGGCGTACCCAGGTAATACCAGGTGCCGTCGCGGGCGATGCGCATGTCGATGTCGCCGCAGAAGTCCGGGTTCCACAAGTGCACCGGTGGCAGGCCTTTGGTTTTGGGGATCTGTCCCAACAGGTCATTGGCTTTTTGCGGTCCACTCATGGCGTCCTCCTTCGGTTATTGGTTGCCGATCCCCAGCAGACTGCGTGCGTATTGCGCCAGTGGCGGGCCGATCAGGTCTTCAGGCTTGTTGTCGTGGAACGTCAGTAAACCGCCACGACTTTTTATGCGTGCAGTATCAATCAAATACTGGGTGCTGGTCTCGATCAACATGATCTGAATCACCCCGCCGTCGATACCGAGGCGGTCGACCGCTTCCTGATCGAGCCATTCATCGGAGTTGCCGATACGGTCGTCAGCCTTGGCGAAACGCGTGTACAGCAAGTAATGCGCGCCGGCATCGCGAGCTTCGCCCATGGCTTGGTCAAGGCCTTCGGGAGCGCGGGCGCGGCGGACCATCGGAAAGTATTCGACGAACCCTTTGAAGGCTTCTTCGGCGACCACGTTAGGCCGCGGATAGGAACCGCCCGGCGGTGCAAAAGCGCCCTGAGCGATGTAGATGAACGAGTCCGGCTGAATGCGGAAATTGTTCACGCGACGGCTGTCGCTGTGGTCCAGCAAACCGGCATCGCTCATCTGGTAGCGAGTGCCTTCGGCCATATCGCTGACAGTCATACAGCCGCCAAGCGCCAAAACGGCCAGCAGCAAAACCAAGCTACGCATCCTATTCCTCCAAAGGCCGGTGACGGAAAACCGGCGAATGGCCGTTGAATGCAGCTTTTGCGCCAGCTCTGGAAATTGCTGACTTGTAGATCGCATCGCCAGCAGGCTGGCTCCCACAGGATTGCGCAAAACACTGTGGGAGCCAGCCTGCTGGCGATGAGGACAGTCAGCCGCCGATAATCTTCATGACCGTTGCACCACCGGAAAATGCCACCTCCTGCTTGTCCCCCAACGCCTTGATCAGCAAGCGCTGCAACGCAGGCAGTGCCTCATGGCGCGGCTTGTCGAGCAGATCACCGACATAGTGGCGATTGCTCGACGACAGGCAGCCATGCAGCCAACCCGTCGAAGACAGGCGCAGGCGCGAGCAGGTCCGGCAGAACGGCACGCTTTCATTGGCGATCACGCCGAAGTTACCCAGACCGGGAATCGCATAACGAACGGCGGTGGCATCGATCGGCGCGTCGGTCTGCGCATATTCGTAGCGCTCGCCGATCAGGCTGAGCAGTTGCTCGAGACTGACAAACTGCTGCAGGAACGCATTGGAGTCCTTGGCCAGATGGCCCATGCGCATCAGCTCGATGAAACGCAACTCGAATCCACGTTCCAGGCAGTAATCAAGCAGCGGCATCACCTGATCAAGGTTCTGCCCGCGCAACGGCACCATGTTGACCTTGATCTTCATGCCCGCCGCGGCGGCCTGTTGCATGCCATCGAGTACGCTGGCCAGATCACCACCACGGGCGATACTGCGAAACGCTGCCGGGTCGAGGGTATCGAGGGAGACGTTAATGCGGCGCAGGCCGGCATCAATGAGCAAGGGGAGTTTTTTCGTCAGGAGCTGGCCATTGGTGGTCAGGCTGATGTCGTCCAGGCCCATCTTGCCGACGGCGCTCATGAACGATTCGAGTTTGGGACTGACCAGCGGCTCGCCGCCGGTGATGCGCAAGCGCTCAATGCCCGCCGCTTCGATCAGATAGGCCACGCCGCGGGCCATGGCTTCGGCCGACAGCTCATCCTGCGCCGCCACCAGCCGCTTGCCGTTGGGCACGCAGTAGGTACAGGCGTAATTGCAGGCGGAAGTCAGGCTGATACGCAAATTGCGAAAGCGCCTGCCTTGACGGTCAACGATCATGATCACTCCGGCGATGGAAAATCGAGCGGCTAAAACTTGACTTAGAACTCAAGTTTTAGCAAGCCCTATGCCTGAGTATATTCCTGCGGTATTGCGACCTGTAGCAAAATCATGGCGCAATAAGCCGGCTGAATGGCTCAGCTGCTCGGCGTTTCCGGGTCGCGCTTGCGCTTGTTGCCCATGCGCACGCCGATGTCCATCAGGAACTGGAAGAAGCCTTCCTGATCTTCCAGCACATTGCTCCAAAAGGGCGAGTGGTACAGCGCGACTGCGCCGTGCACCAGCGCCCAGGCCGCGCAGTAATGGAAGTACGGCGGCACGTCTTCAAGCTTGCCTTCGCTGATGCGACCCTTGATCAGGAGGGTCAGGCGTTCGAAGTTCGAGGCACGGATCTTGTGCAGCTCCTCGACCATTTCCGGGACCTGATTGCCTTTGACGACCTTCTCTTCGAGACGGTCGAACAGGCGATAGCGCTGCGGGTCACGCATGCGGAATTCGAAGTAGGCGCGCGACAGCGCTTCCTTGTCCTTGTCGACATCAGCCGAATGCAGCAGCTCGTTCAAATCGCGCTCGTAATCGAGCATCAGGCGCAGATAAATTTCCGCCTTGGATTTGAAGTGCTTGTAGATCGTGCCTTTGCCGATACCCACGGCATCCGCAATCATCTCGACGGTGACACTGTCTTCACCTTGTTCGAGGAACAGCTTGAGCGCGGTATCGAGAATTTCCTGCTCGCGGCGACGAAATTCACGGACCTTACGAGGTTCTTTGTGCATAAGAAAAGGTCTGAAGGGTCAAAATACGAAGCCGCGTATTATGCCTAAATTGCGCAAAAATGCACGGATCATCGACCATATCTGTGTTTACCGTTCATTTTGCGAACGTTTCAGGGGCAATGAGAACTCAACTGAAGCAAACGTATTCCAAATTTGTTTAAAAACCCCGACCGGCTTACTGGACTGCACGCCAGACTGATCAATACTTGAACTGTCGGGCGACATCTCCCCCAAGTGTCGCGCCGGTAAAGGTACCAACGGACCGCGTGCCTTTGTTTTACTCCTAATGGTCTTAACCCGGATTCACCCCCCAGAACCCGGGTTTTTTTTGCCTGCGATTTGGCCAGCCGCTACGGGGCAGATCTGACACTCGCCAAAGGGAACAGACGCTTGAAGTTCTCGGTGGTCTGCTCGGCAAAGCGCTCGTAGTTCTCGCCGCGCAGCATCGCCAGAAATTCCGCCACCTCGCGCACATACTGCGGCAGGTTGGGCTTGCCGCGATAAGGGATCGGCGCCAGATACGGCGAATCGGTCTCCACCAGCAGACGATCTGCCGGCACTTTGCTGGCGACATCGCGCAACGCAGCGGCATTGCGGAAGGTAACGATGCCCGACAGGGAAATGTAATAACCCATGTCCAGCGCGGCTTTGGCCATGTCCCAGTCTTCGGTGAAACAATGCAGCACACCGGCCTGGGGCAATGCCGCTTCGCGCAGCAGCTCAAGCGTATCGGCTCGGGCACCGCGGGTGTGAATGATCACCGGTTTGCCGGTCTGTTGCGCGGCTTGCAAGTGCAGGCGGAACGACGCCTGCTGCAGCTCGGCAGCTTCCGGTTCGTAATGGTAGTCGAGACCGGTTTCGCCGATTGCCACCACTTTCGGGTGATCGAGCTCGTGCAGCAGCCAGTCGAGCGCCGGCGCCGCGCCGGGCTGGACGTCGAGCGGGTGCACGCCGACCGAGCAATCGACATCGCTGTAGCGTTCGGCGAGGGCTTTGACGTCGGCGGCGTTGTCGGCGCTGACGCCGATGCACAGAAAGTGTCCGACGCCGCGCCCGCGAGCTGCATCGAGCGCAGCATCCAGCGAGCCGTCATGGGCGGCGAGGTCAAGGCGATCAAGGTGACAATGGGAATCTACGAGCATAAAAACGGCAACTTACATCGTGTGGGTGGGACGGTCGGACTTCAACGCTCCGGCCAGATGGGTTTCGATGCGACTGCGCGCGGTGTCGTCGCCATCGTTAAACTGCACGCCGACACCGGCGGCACGATTGCCTTGCGCACCTTTGGGAGTGATCCAGGCGACCTTGCCGGCAACCGGGATCTTCTCCGCCTCGTCCATCAGGTTGAGCAGCATGAACACCTCGTCGCCCAACCGGTAGCTCTTGTTGGTCGGGATGAACAAGCCACCGTTCTTGATGAATGGCATGTAGGCGGCATACAACACGGATTTGTCCTTGATCGTCAGGGACAGGATGCCGTTGCGCGGGCCGGGGCTGATCGGTTCAAGCATGTTCACCTCCACTGCTGATGTTCAGAGTCTAGGTACACATCTCTATCTTTGACCAGGCAATCCCGCCCATTGCACCAACAATGCTTCGAGCAGCAACGCCGGATTGAGATTGGCCTTGCTCAGCACCTTCTGCCGTTGGGCGAGAATCCAGTCCTGAATATCGAGGACTTTACCCTGCGCACTTTTCTGCGCCAAGTACTGCACGACCTTGCGCATGTCAGGCAGACCGAGGCCGGCCTCGTCCTGAGTCAGTTGATAGCGCAGAATCAAGCTCGACCAGTCGCAGAACCAGTCGAACAGACGCAGCATCGGAATGTTTTTCCATTCTTCGGCCAATTGCGTCGGCGATTGCTGGCCCTTGAGCAACTTTTTTACGCCTTCAACCACTTGCGCGCGCTGCTCACGAACGCCTTGGGCTTGCAGGCTGACCGCCATCAGCGGCGAACCGGCCGCCAGCGTCAACAGTTCGACACGCTCGTCTTCGGAACACTCCGGCAACGCTTGCGCCAGCCACTTCAGACTCATCGCCTCACCCGGCAACGGACAGGCCTGCTGCACGCAGCGGCTCTTGATCGTTGGCAGCAAACGGCTGGTCTGGTGGCTGACCAGCAGCAGCACGGTATCGCCGGACGGCTCTTCAAGACTCTTGAGCAAGGCGTTGGCGGCGTTGATGTTCATCGACTCGACCGGTTCGATCAGCACCACTTTGCGCCCGCCCAGTTGCGCGGTCTGCACGACGAAGCTGACCAGATCACGTACCTGATCGACCTTGATGGCCTTGTCGGCTTCTTCCGGTTCGAGAATGTAATTGTCCGGGTGGCTGCCAGCCTTGAGCAAAAGACAGGATTTGCATTCGCCGCAAGCTTCCGGCGTCGGACGCTGACACAGCAGGCTGGCCATCAGGCGCTCGGCCAGGGCCCGTTTGCCGATCCCGGCCGGGCCGTGCAGCAGATACGCGTGAGCGTGCTGGCTACGCCCGGCCAATTGCTGCCAGAGGCTGTCTTGCCACGGATAGGCCTCAGCCACGGCTCAGCTCCACCAGATTCGGAATCAGGGTATCCAGCGATTGTTGCACTTTGCTCAGCGGCTGACCGGCGTCGATCCGTACATAGCGCGCAGGATCGGCTTCGGCACGCTTGAGGAACGCACTGCGTACCGCTTCGAAAAAGGCCCGCCCTTCGAGTTCGAAACGATCGAGCCGGCCACGAGCACTGGCGCGGGCCAGACCGATTTCCACCGGCAGATCGAAAATCAGCGTCAGATCCGGGCGCAAATCGCCCTGCACGAAGCTTTCCAGGGTGGCGATGCGTTCCAGCGACAAGCCGCGACCACCGCCCTGGTAGGCGTATGTCGAGTCGGTGAAACGATCGCAAAGGACCACGGCGCCACGCGCCAACGCCGGGCGGATCACCTCGGCCAGATGCTGCGCACGCGCGGCGAAGACCAGCAACAGTTCGGTATCGGGGTTCATGACTTCGTCGGCCGGGGCCAGCAGCACGTCGCGAATCCGCTCCGCCAGTGGCGTGCCACCCGGCTCACGGGTCAGCACAACCTCGATACCGGCGGCGCGCAGGCGCTCGGCGAGGTATTCGCGGTTGGTGCTTTTGCCGGCGCCTTCCGGGCCTTCGAGGGTAATAAACAAGCCAGTCACAGGCAGTCCTTAATCAAAGTCATTGCGCGTTTTCGGGGGCAGCAGCATCCGGCGCCGGCGCAGGCTCCTGCGGCGCAACCTGTGGCAGTGTCTCCGGCGCAGGATTGGGCGAGGCTGGCGGAATCGCTTCCTCGCTTGCCGGGGTTTCCGGCGCTGCTGTCGGTGCGGGGCTGGAACGGTAATCGGCACGGCGCTTGAGCTGATACTCGCGCACCGCATTGTTGTGCGCATCCAGATCATCGGAGAACACGTGGCTGCCATCCCCACGGGCGACGAAATACAGGCTGGTACCTTCCACCGGATTCAGTGCAGCGTGAATCGCTTCACGCCCGACCATCGCGATTGGTGTTGGCGGCAGGCCAGGAATCACATAGGTGTTGTACGGCGTCGGTTCTTTCAGGTGCGCGCGTGTCAGCTTGCCGGTGTAGCGCTCACCCAGGCCGTAAATCACCGTTGGGTCGGTCTGCAATTGCATGCCCAGCGCCAGCCGTCGCACAAAAACCCCGGCAATCTGCCCGCGCTCCTGCGGTACGCCGGTTTCCTTCTCGACCAGCGAAGCCATGATCAGCGCCTGATACGGCTCTTTGTAAGGCACATCGGCCGAACGTTTTTCCCACTCGCTGGCCAGCACTTCGTCGAGACGAGCAAATGCTTTTTTCAGCAGCTCGGCATCGGACATGCCGCGCACGAAGCGGTAGGTGTCGGGGAAGAAGCGTCCTTCCGGGAACAAGCCTTTATGGCCAATCTTCGCCATGACGTCGCTGTCGCTCAGACCGCTCAGGGTCTGTTCGAGCTTCTCGTCCTTGGCCAATGCAGCGCGCACTTGATGGAAATTCCAGCCCTCGACCAGCGTCAGGCTGTACTGCACTACATCGCCGCGCTTCCACGAGTCGATCAGACCGTTGACGGTCATGCCCGGCTGCATGCGGTATTCGCCGCTGTGGATGGGTGTGCCGGCGAGGTTGAAGCGCCAGTACACGCGAAGCCAGAACGCGTCCTTGATGACACCATCGGTTTCGAGAGAAAGGAATGTACGGGTCGGCGTAGAGCCTTTCGGCACATCCAGCAATTCTTCCTGGGTGATGTTCAGTGGCTGCTCCAGCGCACTGTGAATCTTCCAGGCGCTGGCGCCCAACAGCAGCCCTGCCAGAACCAGTCCGGTTTCCAGCAGCAGCAAAAGTTTACGTCTCACAAATCAGGCATCCAATAGGGCGCGGGCAAGGGTTTGCAGTTTACGGGTGAGCGGGCCAACCGGCCAGTTCAGTGCAGCGTAGGCGCGTACCGGCCACACGCCATACACGCTGTTGCAGACAAACACTTCATCGGCCCATTGCAGCTGTTCCAGGCTGATATCAGTGATTTGGCTGGGGATGGCCAATGACTCGGCCTGAAACAAAATTTCCGCACGCATCACACCGGCCACGCCACAGCGTTTCAAATCCGGAGTTATCAACACGCCGTCGCGGACGATGAACAGATTGCTGAACACACCTTCAATAACGCGCCCGGTACGGTCGAGCATCAAGCCTTCGGCGTGCTCGCTGTCCTGCCATTCGGCGCGGGCGAGTACCTGTTCGAGTCGATTGAGGTGTTTGAGCCCGGCCAGCAGCGGCTGCCTGGACAAGCGCGTATTGCAGGGAAACAGGCGTATGCCGTGCCCGGCATGGGCAGCGGGATAAGCGGCAGGAGGATTGCCTTGCAGAATGCGTCGGCCCGGCGCTGCGGGATCGGGCGCATAACCGCGCTGACCGTCGCCACGGGTGAGGATGAGTTTGAGCACGCCCTCACCCATCGCTGCCGCATAGCGCAGCAGCTCGTCGCCGATCAGTTCGATATCAGCGACGATGGCGAGACGCGCACAGCCCTCGGCCAGACGCGCGAGGTGCCGATCCACCAGGATCGGCTGGCCGCCACGCACGGCGATGGTCTCGAACAGGCCATCGCCGTAAGCCAGGCCGCGATCTTTCAGCGACAGACTGTCAGCCGGTTGACCGTCGACCCAGCAGTCCATCAGCCTGCGAACCGGCGGAACGCCAGGGTGCCGTTGGTGCCGCCAAAACCGAAGGAGTTCGACAGCACGACATCGATGTCCATGGTGCGCGCAGTGTGCGGCACGAAATCGAGGTCGCAGCCTTCGTCCGGCTCATCAAGATTGATGGTCGGCGGCGCCACCTGGCTGTTGATTGCCAGCACGCTGAAGATCGCCTCGACCGCGCCCGCTGCACCCAACAAGTGACCGGTCATCGACTTGGTCGAGCTGATCGCCAGTTTGTAGGCGTGATCGCCGAACACCGACTTGATCGCATTGGCTTCGGCAAGGTCGCCGGCCGGGGTCGAGGTGCCGTGGGCGTTGATGTATTGCACCTGATCGACATTGATCTTCGCGTCGCGCAGCGCATTGGTGATGCAGCGTGCGGCACCGGCGCCATCGGCCGGTGGCGAAGTCATGTGGAAGGCATCGCCGCTGGTGCCGAAACCGATCAGCTCGGCATAGATGGTCGCACCGCGCGCCTTGGCATGCTCGAGTTCTTCGAGCACCAGCGCACCGGCACCGTCGGACAGCACGAAACCATCACGGCCCTTGTCCCACGGACGGCTGGCACGGGTCGGTTCGTCGTTGCGGGTCGACAGCGCACGGGACGCGCCGAAGCCGCCCATGCCCAGACCGCACGCGGCCATTTCGGCGCCGCCGGCAATCATCACGTCGGCTTCGTCGTACATGATGTTGCGCGCCGCCATGCCGATGCAGTGCGTACCGGTGGTGCATGCGGTGGCGATGGCGTAGTTAGGTCCCTGTGCTCCCAGATGGATGGACAGGAAACCGGAAATCATATTGATGATCGAGCCTGGCACGAAGAACGGCGAAATCCGTCGTGGGCCGGTCTCATGCAGGGTACGACTGGTTTCTTCGATGTTGGTCAGACCGCCGATCCCCGAACCCATGGCAACGCCGATGCGCTCACGGTTCGCGTCGGTGACTTCCAGCCCGGCGTTGCGCACGGCTTGAAAGCCTGCGGCGAGGCCGTACTGAATGAACAGGTCGAGCTTGCGCGCTTCCTTGACCGACAGGTATTCCTCGACATTGAAGCCTTTGACCGAACCGCCAAAGCGGGTCGAATAGGCAGAAAGGTCGGTGTGTTCGATCAGACCAATGCCACTGCGGCCAGCCAGAATGCCCTGCCAACTGCTCGGCACATCCGTGCCCAGTGGCGACAACATACCCATACCGGTGACTACGACGCGTCTACGCGACACAGCACTCTCCTTTTTCAAATGACGATTTTGCATCAGGCCTAAAGAAAAAACCGCACGCCATGATGGCAGTGCGGTTTTTCCATGACAGCAAGCAACGATTACAAACTATTACGCCTGGTGGCTGGTAACGTAGTCGATTGCAGCTTGTACAGTAGTGATCTTCTCAGCTTCTTCGTCAGGGATTTCGGTCTCGAATTCCTCTTCCAGAGCCATCACCAGCTCAACGGTGTCAAGGGAGTCGGCACCCAGGTCTTCTACGAAGGAAGCGGTGTTGACCACTTCTTCTTCTTTAACACCCAGTTGCTCGGCAACGATTTTCTTGACGCGCTCTTCGATGGTGCTCATACCTTGTTTTCACTCCTAATGGACAAATTCAGGCAGCTGGCCAGTGGGTAAGTGTATAGAAAGACTTTTCAGTTTTTCAACTGAAAGCTTCACTCCTCAAACCCTGCAGCCCTCTGCCTATAAATAGATTGCAGCTTTATAACGGATTTTAGACAGCTCGTATGACATTTTTTTGAAGCAATCCGTCACATTTTACTCACATGTACATCCCACCGTTCACCGGGATTGTAGCCCCAGTGACGTATGCCGCACCGTCGGATGCAAGAAAAGCGACCACGGACGCGATCTCTTGAGCTTGCCCCAGACGACCCAGCGGAATCTGCGTCTGCAAGGCTTCACGCTGTGCTTCAGGCAGCTCGCGGGTCATATCGGTGTCGATGAACCCTGGGGTCACCGAGTTGACCGTAATGGAACGCGAACCGACTTCACGCGCCATCGCCCGGCTGAAACCTTCCAGACCGGCCTTGGCGGCTGCATAGTTTACTTGGCCGGCGTTGCCCATGGCACCCACCACCGAGCCAATACTGATAATTCGACCCCAACGCGCCTTGGTCATGCCGCGCAGAACGCCTTTGGACAGGCGATACAGACTGTTCAGGTTGGTATCGATCACGTCGTACCATTCATCGTCTTTCATGCGCATCATCAGGTTATCGCGGGTGATGCCGGCATTATTGACCAGAATCGCCACCGGCGCACCGAACTGCTCCTGAATGCCCGCCAGTACCGCGCTGACTGATTCGTCGCTGGTGACGTTGAGTTCGAAACCGGTGCCCTGGATACCGTTTTCCTTCAGGGTCGCGGCGATGCGCTCGGCGCCCGACGCGGAGGTCGCGGTGCCGACAACGATAGCGCCCTGACGACCCAGTTCCAGCGCGATGGCCTGGCCGATACCGCGGCTTGCACCGGTGACCAGTGCAACTTTACCTTGCAGACTCATGCAAGTTTCTCCTGATTCAGGCCTGCGCTGCGCGAGCGGCAGCGAAGGCATCTGGGGTATTGAGGTTGGAAGTCGCAACGCCTTCGGCGCAACGCTTGTTCAGACCGGCCAGGACCTTGCCCGGACCGCATTCGACCAGATCGGTCGCGCCTTTGGCGGCCAGCGTCTGCACTGACTCGACCCAGCGCACTGGCTTGTAGAGCTGTTCGAGCAGATCGCGTTTGAGGGTTTCCAGGTCGGCCGGCACTTGTGCACTGACGTTCTGTACGACCGGGATCTGCGGCGCCTGCCAGTCGATGGCGGCGATGGACTCGGCAAAGCGCTCGGCGGCCGGGCGCATCAGTTCGCAGTGCGACGGCACGCTCACCGGCAGCGGCATGGCGCGCTTGGCACCACGAGCCTTGCAGCCTTCAATGGCACGTTCGACGGCAGCCTTGGCACCGGCAATCACCACCTGGCCCGGCGAGTTGAAGTTGACTGCGCTGACCACCTCACCTTGCGCCGCTTCGGCGCAGGCGGCCAGCACGTCAGCATCTTCCAGACCGAGAATGGCGGCCATGCCGCCCTGCCCGGCCGGAACCGCTTCCTGCATCAACTGACCGCGGCGCTCAACGAGCTTGACCGCATCAGCCAGAGTCAGGCTGCCTGCAGCGACCAGCGCGCTGTATTCACCCAGGCTGTGACCGGCAACGAATGCCGGACGCGCACCACCTTCCGCCAGCCACAGGCGCCACAAGGCGATCGAGGCGGTCAGAATGGCCGGTTGGGTCTTGTCGGTTTGATTGAGCAGCTCTTCCGGGCCCTGCTGGGTCAACGCCCACAGGTCATAGCCCAGCGCAGCAGAGGCTTCTTGAAAGGTTTCGAGGATCAGCGGATGTTGCGCGCCCAGCTCGGCCAGCATGCCGAGGGACTGCGAACCCTGTCCTGGAAAGACGAATGCGAGGGAAGCAGACATGTAACAAGCCCCTAATGATCTTGTCGTCGGAAAATAACGCCCCGCTCGGGACGCCAGAAACTGACAGTTTGGATGGCCCTTTGAACCGGGCGGTCACATTTAAGCATTGTCCGACGAAAACGCCTAAGACAACAGGTCCTCCAGACGACCGTGGAGACGCTCGGGCAAGTTCTCCTGAATCTCGATCAGCGCACGGGAAATCGCACTCTGAAAGCCTTGGACACCGGCCGATCCGTGACTTTTCACCACAATGCCCTGCAAGCCGAGAAAGCTTGCGCCGTTATGTCGCGCCGGCGCCAGATCGGCCTGCAAGCGCTTCATCAGCGGCAGCGCCAGCGCTCCCACCGTCCGCGAGGCAAGATTCTTCTTGAACAACGCTTCGATGCGCGCAGCGATCATCGTCGCCAGGCCTTCGCTGGATTTGAGCAGAATGTTGCCGACGAAACCGTCGCACACCACCACATCCGCCTCGCCACGGTACAAACCGTCGCCTTCGATGAAACCGGTGTAGTTGATGCCACGCGCCGCCTGTAACAGCGTCGCCGCCAGCTTGACCTGCTGATTGCCCTTGATGTCTTCGGTACCGATGTTCAGCAAGGCCACGCGCGGGCGATGAATGCCCAGCGTCTGCGCCGCCACCGAGCCCATTACGGCGAACTGCAACAGATGTTCGGCGCTGCAATCGACGTTGGCGCCCAGATCGAGCAACTGACAATAGCCAGTCTGCGTCGGGATCGCGGCGACCATTGCCGGACGATCAATGCCCGGCAAGGTCTTCAGCACGAACCGCGACAACGCCATCAACGCACCGGTATTGCCGGCGCTGACACAGGCCTGAACCTTGCCATCACGCAACAATTCGAGGGCGACACGCATTGACGAGTCCGGTTTGCCACGCAGGGCCTGGGCCGGTTTTTCGTCCATGGTGATGACTTCGCTGGCCGGTACAATCGTCAGGCGCGCGCGATCGGCAGCCGATTGGCCGTTGATCAGTTCTTCAAGAAGGGAAGGTTGACCGACGAGGGTCAGGTGCAGCGAGGGCGTAGCAGACAGGCAAGCAAGGCTGGCCTGAACAATGCTGCGGGGACCGAAGTCCCCGCCCATTGCGTCAATCGCGATGACTTGAGCAGACAAGTGATTACTCGTCAGCGCCCTTGTCGATCACTTTACGGCCACGGTATACGCCTTCTGGCGATACGTGGTGACGCAGGTGAACTTCACCGGTGGTTTTTTCTACAGACAGGGTGCTAGCCTCGAGAGCGTCGTGCGAACGGCGCATGTCACGGGCAGAGCGGGATTTTTTGTTCTGCTGAACAGCCATAATTGATTAACTCCTAAACGTTTGGGTCACGCTTTAACTGCGCCAATACACTGAACGGGTTGGACCGCGTTACCTCGTCCTCGCTCGGTTCGGGCTCATCTGCTCCCGCCGGCTGCTGGCATTCTTCCGGATGATGAGCAGGCACAATGGGCAAGGCGAGCAAAAGCTCCTCCTCGATCAGTGACTGCAGATCCAATGGATCTTCGCCCAGTTCCAGCACGTCATAACCTTTCGGCAACGACTGGGTATTCGCACCCTCCTTCACCACGGCGTAACTGCATTCGCTGTGGATCGGCAGGGTGACCAGCTCAAGACAACGCTGGCAAACCATTTTGACTTCGGTGTCGATAAAGCTGTGGATCACCACAGATTTACGTTCATCTCGTTCAAAAACGAATTTGGCCTGCACCGTACCGACATCGTCGGAAAGCGGGTCGCAGAGTCTCTTCAAATCGGCCAGCAGCAGTTCACCTTGAAGGGTGGTGCCACGGTCAGCCAATTTGCGCGGGTCAACGTGAGGTGGAATCGGGTCATTCAACATAGGCGCAGCATTATAGGGATGCACCCACCCATGTCAAAGGAAATTGTGCCCTGTCCGTCACTTGCGTGCCTCCGCTAGAATCCGCACCTGCCTGAGGAGACGCCCATGCTGCCTTTATTACTTGCTTCAAGCTCGACCTATCGACGCGAATTGCTCGCTCGCCTGCACCTGCCGTTCGTCTGCAGCTCGCCGGACATCGACGAAAGCCACCGTCCCGGCGAGCGAGCCATCGACCTGGTCAAACGCCTTGCCGAACAAAAAGCCCGGGTATTAGCCGACAGCCATCCGGACCACCTGATTATCGGCTCGGACCAGGTTGCCGTACTCGGCGAGCAGATCATCGGCAAGCCGCACACCTTCGAGAAGGCCCGCGAGCAACTGCTCGCCGCCAGCGGCAGCCGCGTGACCTTTCTGACCGGCCTGGCCCTGCTCAACAGCCAGACCGGCCACTGCCAGGTCGACTGCGTGCCGTTCACCGTGCACATGCGCCAACTCGAGCCAGCGCGCATCGAGCGCTATCTGCGCCTCGAACAGCCTTACGACTGCGCCGGCAGCTTCAAGGCCGAAGGCCTCGGCGTGAGCCTGTTCCAGTCCACCGAAGGCCCGGACGCCACCAGCCTGATCGGCCTGCCGCTGATTTGCCTGATCGACATGCTGCTGGCCGAAGGCGTACAGATTCCCTGACCCAGAAAAAACCGGCCATTGAAGGCCGGTTTTTTTTCTACAGCGAAGGCTTATCGCAACGACGGTCCGTGGAAACCCATCCACATCGCCAACTGCTCGGCCACACTGGCGCCGAGTTTTTTCGAGAAGCGATCGAACGGCGACTCCTGAACCGTGAAATCCACCAACTCCTTCTCGCCAATCACGTCCCGCGCCACCGAACTGGCACTGCCCAGACCGTCGATCAGACCCAGCGGCAGCGCCTGTTCGCCTGACCAGACCAGACCGGAGAACAGTTCCGGATGCTCTTTGTCCTTCAAGCGATCGCCACGACCCTGCTTGACGCTGTTGATGAACTGCTTGTGCGTGGTGTCCAGCACACTCTGCCAGAACGCCGTTTCTTCAGGCTTCTGCGGCTGGAACGGATCAAGAAACGCCTTGTGCTCGCCCGACGTGTAGGTGCGACGCTCGACGCCGAGCTTTTCCATGGTACCGACAAAGCCGTAACCGGCTGCCGTTACACCAATCGAACCGACCAGACTGGCCTTGTCGGCGTAGATCTGATCGGCCGCGCTGGCGATGTAGTAGGCACCGGACGCACCGAGATCGGAAATCACCGCATACAACTTGATCTCTGGATGCAGGCCACGCAAGCGCTTGATTTCGTCATAGACATAACCCGACTGCACTGGACTGCCGCCCGGGCTGTTGATGCGCAAAATCACGCCCTTGACCTTTTTGTCTTCAAACGCGGCGCGCAGGCTACCGACGATGTTGTCGGCACTCGCGGGTTCTTTATCCGCGATCACCCCGTCAATTTCGATCAGTGCCGTGTAGTTCGGGCCGCGCGTAGCGCTCTTTTCCATATCCATCAGCGGCGTGAACAGCAGCAATGCAACAAACAGATAAACAAACGTCAGCAGCTTGAAAAAGATCCCCCAGCGCCGCGAGCGACGTTGTTCCTGCACGCCCGCGAGCAAGGTTTTTTCCAGCAGCTTCCAGCTTTTCGCGTCACCGTCGCCGGCACTTGCCTTGGCCGGTGCTTTCCATTCGTCGGTCATGCCATCACCCCAAAAACGTATTAAGCCTGCTGTCCCAGCCAGGCATGCAATTCAGAAAACCGGTCGATCGACAGCAGCGGCTCGAACTGTTGCAACGATTCGATCGACTGCGCGCCATAACTGACGGCTACCGAGTCCATTCCCGCGTTGCGCGCCATCAGCAGATCGAAGGACGAATCCCCCACCATCAACGCCTGTTCGGCACGTACACCGCAATGTGCGAGGATCTGCTCCAGCATCAGAGGGTGTGGTTTGCTGGCGGTTTCATCGGCGGCGCGGGTGATATCGAAATAATCTTCCCAGCCATTGGCCTTGAGCACGCGATCAAGCCCGCGGCGGTTCTTGCCGGTCGCTACCGCCAGGTGATAACCCTGCTCGCGAAACGACGCCATCGATTCGATGACACCCTCGAACAGCGGCGAAGGCACGGCTTCGGCAGCGATGTAGTGATCGGCGTAGTACTCGCGAAACGCGGTCATTTCGGCATCGCTGATCTCCGGGTACAAGGTGCGAATCGCTTCTGGCAAACCCAGACCAATGATGCCCTTGACTGCGAAATCATCGCGCAGCTCGAAGCCGGAACGCCCGGATGCCGAGTGCATGGCCTCGACAATCCGGTGAATGGAATCGGCCAGCGTGCCGTCCCAGTCGAAAATCAACAGTTTGTAATCAGGGTGCTGCACTCAGGCGCTCCACAGTCTTGGCCCACATTTCATCGACCGGGGCCTGCAAGGTCAGCTTGCCGCCATCAGGCAGCGGCACGGTCAGCATGTAGGCGTGCAGGAACAGGCGCTTGCCGCCCAGATCGCGAATTTCCCTGGTGAAATCGTCGTCGCCGTACTTGCTGTCACCGGCGATGCAATGCCCGGCGTGCAAGGTATGTACGCGAATCTGGTGCGTACGACCGGTGACCGGCTTGGCCTCGACCATGGTGGCGAAATCACCGAAGCGGCGCAGCACCTTGAACACGGTCAGGGCTTCCTTGCCTTCATCGTTGACTTCGACCATGCGCTCGCCGGAGCGCAGATTGCTTTTGAGCAACGGCGCACTGACCTGCTTGATTGAAGTGGCCCAGTTACCGCGAACCAGCGCCATGTAGCGCTTGTCGACGCCGTCGCCACGCAGTTTTTCGTGCAGGTGACGCAGCATGCTGCGCTTCTTGGCAATCATCAGCAGGCCGGACGTGTCACGGTCGAGACGGTGAACCAGCTCCAGCTCTTTCGCGTCGGGACGCAACTGACGAAAGGCTTCGATCACGCCGAAATTCAAGCCGCTGCCACCGTGAACAGCAATGCCCGCGGGCTTGTTGATCACGATCAGCGCCTTGTCTTCGTAGACGATCGACGCCTCGAGACGCTGCAGCAGACCTTGGGCCAGTGGCACCGGCTCATCGCGCTCAGGCACGCGCACCGGCGGCACGCGCACGATATCGCCGGCCTGCAGCTTGTATTCGGGCTTGATCCGGCCTTTGTTCACACGCACTTCGCCTTTGCGCAAAATGCGGTAAATCAAGGTCTTGGGCACGCCTTTGAGCCGGGCGAGGAGGAAATTGTCGATTCGTTGGCCGGCATACTCCGGCGAGACTTCAAGCAGTTGAACGCCTGGAGTCGAAGGGGCAGTAGTTGTCATGCCGCGGATGATAACAATTTTTATGGAATTGAAGCACTTAATCATTGCTGCTATAGTCGCGAACGCCGCCAAAAGCGGCCTGGACAGAGGAATCACGGTCAAAGACCGGCCCTGACCAACGCAATTCACCAGGGCGCGAGGCCGTCCTACGGGGCTTTCGCTACGTAACGGTGGAGTTTGCAGTTGTAACGAGCGCAGGTGACATGAGGCCTGAATCACACCGCCGAGCAGCGTTTCCAATCGCCCGGCAGGCAAATATTCGAGGCCAGTTCACAAAGTGCAGTCAGCTGCGAATGACCCCGAGCGAGCGCTTCGGAAACATCGCCTGAATTAGCCATGATGCGTGACCTCCCCTTTCGGAGCTCACGGTAAATGCCAACCCGCTGCGGATTCTGCGCGCGGCAGCACCCGAATTATCAGGGATACGTGTAGGGTGGAGATGCACAACCGCCGGACTGTGTAGCAACAAGCTTTTATCAAGACGCTTCATCTCGTCCACAGCCGCTGGTTGATTCCTCCTCCTGACTGAGTGCTTAAGTAGCCACAGCAAGCAGGACGCGTACGTCGCGGTATCGGCCCAATTGGCCTGACATCGCTGGACACGGGAATGGCCAACCACTCCCGACGCACCTGACACCGACCGTGAGAAGTCGTGTGTGCCGAACGCCGTTTCCGGCAGCCCGGAAACCGACGGTACTACATGAAAAGAATGCTGATTAACGCAACTCAACCCGAAGAGTTGCGTGTTGCACTGGTAGACGGCCAGCGCCTCTACGACCTGGACATCGAATCCGGTGCACGCGAGCAGAAGAAGGCCAACATCTATAAAGGCCGGATTACTCGCATCGAACCGAGCCTTGAGGCTGCCTTTGTCGATTTCGGCTCCGAGCGCCACGGCTTCCTGCCCCTCAAAGAAATCTCCCGCGAATACTTCAAGAAAGCCCCCGAAGGCCGCGTCAACATCAAGGACGTCCTGAGCGAAGGCCAGGAAGTCATCGTTCAGGTCGAAAAAGAAGAGCGTGGCAACAAGGGCGCAGCCCTGACCACCTTCATCAGTCTGGCCGGTCGTTACCTCGTACTGATGCCGAACAACCCGCGTGCCGGCGGTATCTCCCGTCGCATCGAAGGCGAGGAGCGCAACGAACTGCGTGAAGCGCTGAACGGCCTGGTTGCACCGGCCGACATGGGTCTGATCGTGCGCACTGCCGGCCTTGGCCGCAGCAGCGAAGAAATGCAGTGGGACCTCGATTACCTGCTGCAACTGTGGACCGCCATCAAAGAAGCCTCGCTGGATCGCTCCGCGCCGTTCCTGATCTATCAGGAAAGCAACGTGATCATCCGCGCCATCCGCGACTACCTGCGCCAGGACATCGGCGAAGTGCTGATCGACAGCGTTGAAGCCCAGGACGAAGCCCTGACCTTCATCCGCCAGGTGATGCCGCAGTACGCCAGCAAGATCAAGCTGTACGAGGACAGCGTCCCGCTGTTCAACCGTTTCCAGATCGAAAGCCAGATCGAGACCGCCTTCCAGCGCGTCGTCGAACTGCCTTCCGGCGGCTCCATCGTCATCGATCCGACCGAAGCTCTGGTGTCCATCGACATCAACTCGGCGCGCGCCACCAAAGGCAGCGACATCGAAGAAACCGCCCTGCAGACCAACCTTGAAGCCGCCGAAGAAATCGCCCGTCAGTTGCGCCTGCGCGACATCGGCGGCCTGATCGTCATCGACTTCATCGACATGACCCCGGCCAAGAACCAGCGCGCCGTGGAAGAGAAAGTCCGCGAATGCCTGGAAGCCGACCGTGCCCGCGTGCAGATCGGCCGCATCTCGCGCTTCGGCCTGCTGGAAATGTCCCGTCAGCGTCTGCGTCCATCGCTGGGCGAAAGCAGCGGCATCGTCTGCCCGCGTTGCAACGGTACCGGCATCATCCGTGACGTTGAATCGCTGTCGCTGGCGATCCTGCGCCTGATCGAAGAAGAAGCCCTGAAAGACCGCACCGCCGAAGTCCGTGCCCAGGTGCCGATCCCGGTCGCTGCGTTCCTGCTCAACGAAAAACGCAACTCGATCACCAAGATCGAACTGCGTACCCGTGCCCGTATCGTCATTCTGCCGAACGATCACCTGGAAACGCCGCACTTCGAAGTCCAGCGTCTGCGTGACGACAGCCCCGAAGCCGCGACCAACCAGTCCAGCTACGAAATCGCTGCCGCCGCTGCCGAAGTCGAAGAAGTCCAGCCAGCCGCTGCGACCCGCACCCTGGTTCGCCAGGAAGCCGCGGTCAAGACTGCCCCGGCCCGCGCCAATGCGCCGGTGCCGACCGAAGTCGCTCCAGCCGCCCCTGCTCCGGCCCCGGTGGCCGCGCCAGAGCCAAGCCTGTTCAAGGGCCTGGTGAAATCGCTGGTCAGCCTGTTCGCCACCAAGGAAGAGCCTGCCGCTCCGGTCGCCGTGGAAAAACCGGCTGCCGAACGTCCGGCGCGCAACGAAGAGCGTCGCAACGGTCGTCAGCAGAGCCGCAACCGTAACGGTCGCCGCGATGAAGAACGCAAGCCGCGCGAAGAGCGTGCACCGCGTGAAGAACGCGCCCCACGCGAGCCGCGTGAAGAGCGTCAGCCGCGTGAAGCCCGAGAAGTGCGCGAGCCTCGCGAAGCTCGCAGCGAAGCGCCGGCCGCCCGTGAAGAACGCGCGCCACGTGCACCGCGTGAAGAACGTGCCCCGCGTGCGCCGCGTGAAGACCGCAAGCCTCGCGGCGAGCGTGAAGAACGCGTACGTGAACTGCGTGAGCCACTGGACGCCATTCCAGCGGTAGCCACTGCCGCCGCCGTCACCACTGAAGAGCGTCCGGCCCGCCAGCCACGCGAAGAACGCGCACCGCGTCCGCCGCGTGAAGAGCGCCAGCCACGTGCCGAACAGGCCGCTGCTGCCGTCGCCGAAGAAGAAGTGATCAGCAACGAAGAGCAACTGCCGGAAGACGGTCAGGACAGCGCCGAAGGCGACCGTCCACGTCGTCGCTCGCGCGGTCAGCGTCGTCGCAGCAACCGTCGTGAGCGTCAGCGTGATGCCAACGGCAACGTGATCGAAGGTTCGGAAGAATCCGAATCCGCCGAAAACGCTGGTGAGCCAAGCACTGCCGATCTGGCTGCCGGCCTGGCCGTCACCGCCGCCGTTGCCAGCAGCGCGATCAGCGCTCCGGCCGAAGCACAGGCGCACGAGCAAGCCGAACGCGCCACCGCTGCCACACTGGAAACTGCTCCAGTCGAAGCGCCGGTTGTCGAAGCCAACACCTCGGTGGAAGTGACTGCCTCACCGGAAATCGAAGTGGCCCCGGTCCGCGTAGCTCAGCCTCAGGTTGAAGTGCCCGCTGAACCAGAAACTGCTGTTGAAGCGCCAGTTGCAATCAGTGAACCGGCAACTGAAACCGTCGCTGAAACCGTGACCGAAAGCGTACGTGAAGTTCGCGAAGAGCAGACTGCCTTCAACTGGACTGCCGAGCCTGCGAAGACCGAAGCCCCAGCGCCCGTCGCTGAAGCGGAAGTTGCAGAGGCGATGGTTTCCGAGCCAGTGGTCGCCGCAGCCGAGCCGGCCCCGGCGCCAGTGATCGAAGCACCGGTTGTCGAGGCCCCTGCCGTCGTCGAAGCGCCAGCCCCGGTGGTTGAAGCTCCGGCTCCGGTCAGCGCCCTGACACCGAACGGTCGCGCACCGAACGATCCGCGTGAAGTGCGTCGTCGCAAGCGTGAAGCCGAGCGTCTGCAGAAGGAAGCCGAACTGGCCGCCACTGCGGCGCCAGTGGTTGCCGAACCCGCCGCTGCTGCCGAAGTGATCGAGGCAGCGCCTGCCCCGGTTGCTGAAGACGCATCGGTTGAAGCGGTGATCGCCGAGGCACCGCGTTCCGTACAGGACGCGGTCGAGCAACGCGAAGAGGCCGAGGAAAAAGAGCACGAGCCTAAACCTTTCGTGTAATTTCCCAAGCCGTTAAAAAGCCCCGCCCGGTGTAAGCCTGGCGGGGCTTTTTTATGCCTTTGATTTATGCCTGAACACCGCCCCCTGTAGGAGTGAGCCTGCTCGCGATAGCGGAGTATCAGTCGACAAATATTTAGCTGAACCACCGCTATCGCGAGCAGGCTCACTCCTAGAGGGAATCCATGCATGACTCAGGAAGGCGTGAAGACCAGCGCCTCAGGCACGTCGACATCCCAAAGCACGCCGGGATCATCCACCGCCACCTCAACCACCCTCCCCTGAGCGAACAGCGGCCTGGCACCCCGATCACCGGACAAACCGGACAACGCCGGGCCAAACGAACGCCCAAACCCCACCGGATGGCCAAACTCACCACCCAGCACCGGAACACTCACCGCATCATCAGCCATCGCCGCGACCACTCGCTCGATACTCGACGGCAGGATAAACGGCATGTCCCCCAGCACGATCAACCAGCCATCCGCATCGGCACACGCAGCGACACCTGCGGCAATACTGTCGCCCATGCCGGTCGACTCGATCGAAACAACGTCACAACCATAGGCCTGAGCCATGCGCATCGCCTGCGGCCGCGCTTCGGTCGTGACCAATACACGCTTATCGAGTTCTGCCGGCAAGTTCACCAGCACCTGTTCGATCACCGAGCGCACCGCACCATCGCGCCCGGTGCAGTCAGCCAGCAATTTATCCTTTTCGGCACCCGCCACCTGGCGAAAGCGGCTGCCCTCGCCTGCTGCCAACACAATCACGGCGATGGATCGGCTCATGCACCCTCCAGCGGTTTCTTCTGCTTCAACTCCACGCCGTTCTTGATCGCGACGATCTCCGCCAGCAGCGACAACGCAATCTCGGCCGGCGAGTGACTGCCGATGTGCAGACCGATCGGCCCGTGCAAACGATCAATAGCCGCTTGGGACAAGCCTAGCTGAGCCAGATTCTCTCGACGTTTCTGACTGTTGACCCGCGAGCCCAGCGCGCCGACGTAAAACGCCGGCGAATCCAGCGCCGTCAGCAGGGCCATGTCATCCAGACGCGGATCGTGGGTCAGCGCAACAATTGCGGTGCGCTCATCGGTCTGAATGCTCAGCACCGCGTCATCCGGCATGCCCGGTACAAACCGCCCATGCTGTTCTTCCCAACCATAGACGAACTCGGTGCGCGGATCGCAGATCAGCACTTCGAAATCCAGCAGCCGTGCCATGTCCGCCACGTAGCGCGACAACTGCCCGGCGCCGATCAGCAGCAGACGCCAGCGCGGGCCATAGATGGCTCGCAACGTCTTGCCATCGAATACCAGAGAATCGCTTTTACTGGCGGGCGCCAGCGTCACTTCGCCGGTTTCGATGTTCAGTTCGCGGGCGACGATCTGGTGATCTTCGCAACGGGCGAGCAGCTCTTCGACCCACGCCGGATCGCCAACGCGCTCCTCGGTCAGGCGCAAGGTACCGCCGCACGGCAAACCGAAACGCGCCGCCTCCTCACGCGTCACGCCGTAGGTAATCAACTGCACCGGCGGGCCATCGATGGCGATGCGACCATCGTGCAGGCGGGCGATCAGGTCATCCTCGACACAACCGCCCGACACCGAACCGATCACCACGCCATCCTCGCGCAAGGCGAGCATGGCACCGGGCGACCGCGGGGCGGTGCCCCAGGTCTGCACCACGCTGAACAGCACCACCCGCTGGCCGGCGCGGCGCCATTCAAGGACGCTGCGCAGGACATTCAGATCGACGCTGTCCATTACGCTTGCGCCTTCTGCCAGTCCTGCAACTGATAACGCACCGGCAGATTGCGGATGCGTTTGCCGGTGGCAGCGAAAATCGCGTTGCACAAGGCCGGCGCAATCGGCGGCACGCCTGGCTCGCCGACGCCGCCCAACGGTACATCGCCCGGCGGCGTGACCAGATGCACGGCGACTTCTTTCGGCGCCAGCGACATGCGCGCCACTTCGTACATATGGAAGTTGTCCTGCTGAACCTTGCCGTCCTTGAAGCTGATCTCACCCAGTACCGCGTTGCCAAGGCCCATCACGCAGGCGCCTTCGAACTGCGAGCGGATGCGCTCGGGGTTGATCTGCGGTCCGCAATCCACGGCAATGTCGGCCTTGTGCACGATCAGCGTGCCGTCGTCCTTGACCTCGACTTCGATCACCGCCGCCACATAAGTGACGAAGCTGTAGTGCACCGCCAGGCCAAGGCCACGGCCCTCGGGCAATTTGCGTCCCCAACCGGCTGCCTTCGCTGCGGTTTCCAGCACGGTGCGCATGCGCCCGGTGTCGATTGGATAGCGCTCGGGGGACTCGCCGTAGTTCCACTCTTCGCTAAAGGTGCGCGGGTCGATCTGGCGATCGGCGCCGAGCAGTTTGATCTGATACTTCAGCGGGTCTTCGCCGGCCTTGTGCGCCAGTTCATCGACGAAACTCTGAATCGCGAAACCATGGGGAATGTTCGACACCGAGCGATACCAGCCCACCCGCGTGTGCACCTTGGCTTCGGGGTTTTCCAGACGCACGTTGGGAATCGCGTAGGCCATGTTGGTGAAGCCCATGCCCAGTTCGAACGCCGCTTCATGGTTCATGTCCGGGGCGAACAATGCGGTGATGCTCGGCGCTACGGTGCGGTGCAACCAGCCAGAGGGCATGCCGTCCTTGCCAACGCCGGCCTTGAGGTACTCGGCCGACACGGTATGGAAATACGAATTGTGGATGTCGTCTTCGCGCGTCCACTGCACACGCACAGCCTTGCCCGGAAACTCCTTGGCAAGAATCGCCGCTTCAACGACGAAGTCTGGCTTCGACTTGCGACCGAAGCCGCCGCCGAGCAAGGTGACATTGAAGGTGACGTTGTCGAACGGTACGCCAAGACGCTCGGCGATGCGCTCGCGCGTCACTTGCGGCGCCTGACTCGGCGCCCAGGCTTCGCAGACACCTTTGTCGAAACGCGCAATGGCGACCATCGGTTCCATCGGTGCCTGCGCCAGATGCGGCAGGTAGTAAGACGCCTCCAGAGTGCTGGCCGCGCCGCTCAACGCCTCGTCGATATCGCCGGTGTTGCGCACCACTTTGCCGGGCTTCAACGACGCTGCTTCCAGCTCCTTGCGATAGGCGATCGAGTCATAACTGGCGTTCGGACCGTCGTCCCACTCGATCTTCAGCGCTTCACGGCCTTTGATTGCCGCCCAGGTATTGCTGGCAACGACTGCCACGCCACCCAATGGCTGGAATTCCGATGGCAACGGACGAGGTTCGATCCGGACCACTTTGAGTACGCCCGGCACCTTCAGTGCGGCGCTGTCATCCAGCGACTTGACCTTGCCGCCGTACACCGCCGGGCGCGCAATGGTGGCGTACAGCATGCCGTCGAAGTGCACGTCGGCACCGTAGACCGCACGCCCGTTGACGATGTCGTCACCGTCGATGGCCTTGTTGCCTTCCTTGCCGATGTAGCGAAATTCCGCCGGCTGCTTGAGGCGCAGGGTGTCACGCGCCGGTACGGCCAAGGCACTGGCGGCCGCGGCAAGTTCGCCATAGCCCAGCTCACGGCCGGAAGGTTTGTGCACGACTTTATGCAACTGCGCGTGGCATTCACCGACCGGCACTTTCCACTGCGCCGCCGCAGCCTGCTCGAGCATGGTCCGCGCGGCCGCGCCGCAACGGCGCATCGGCTCGTACCAGTGGCGCATGCTGCGTGAGCCGTCGGTGTCCTGGTTGCCGAAGCGCACTTCATCACCCGGCGCCTGCTGCACCTTGACTCGCGCCCAGTCGGCTTCCAGTTCATCGGCGACGACCATCGTCAGACTGGTGCGCACGCCCTGGCCCATTTCCGAACGGTTGCAGACCACGGTGACGGTGCCGTCGGCGGCAATGCTCACATAGACTTTCGGATCGTCGATCCAGCCATTGGGCATGCCGTCGGCGCCAAACTGCTTGGGCTTGTCTTCGGCCAGCGCGTCCTGCCAGCCCCAACTCGCGGCCAACACCAGCGCACCGGTGGCGCCGACGCCTTTGAGGAAACCGCGGCGGCTGAGGTTGCTCAGGGCGAAATCGTTCGGCAGGCGGCTCATGCTTTGGCCTCCTTCAGGTGAGTGGAGGCCTGGCGAATCGCCGTCTTGATCCGGTTATATGTACCGCAGCGACAAATGTTGCCGACCATGGCTTCTTCGATTTGTGCGTCGCTCGGGTTTGGGTTGGTCTTGAGCAATGCTGTGGCTGACATGATCTGCCCGCCCTGGCAGTAACCACATTGCGCCACTGCACTGTCGAGCCAAGCTTGCTGGACGACTTCGCCGATCGGGTCGGCGTGCAGGTTATCGATGGTGGTGACGTTCTGCCCGATCACCGAGCCGATCGGGGTGATGCAACTGCGCGCGGGGGCGCCTTCGATATGAATGGTGCACGCGCCGCACAGGCCCATGCCGCAGCCGAACTTGGTACCGTTGTAACCGGCGACATCGCGAATCGCCCAGAGCAGCGGCATGTCTTCGGTGACATCGAGGGAATGGTCTTGACCGTTGAGTTTCAGGGTAATCATGGGCACGCCCGCATATTTTTCGTGGTTTCGGGTCGAGCAATCTGCCGCCGGAAAATCAGCGGTGGGTTCGCGCAGATCGACTCAGGCTAATCAGGCTCTCTTGTGCTGAGCAGAACGTCTGCACCGGGCCTTTGGTGGAGCAAATAGTTGGTATCGTTAGCTGACTAAGTTAACCCAGCATTAACAAAAAAGCCCTGCTGAAACAGGGCTTTTTAGCTGCGAGCTGTTAGCTACAAGCTGCAAGTAAAAGCAGTAGCTGATTCACTGAACAGATTGTAGCTTGCCGCTTGAAGCTCGCAGCTTGAAGCTGCCTCAATACCGATTGGGCTCCATTTCCAGCTCGACATTGTACCGCTCGGCAATGTCTTTCTGGATACGCTGCGCCAGACTCAGCAGTTGCAGACCGGTGGCGGTGCCGTAGTTGACCAGCACCAACGCCTGCAACTTGTGCACGCCGGCATCCCCGTCGCGAAAGCCCTTCCAGCCGGCGCGTTCGATCAGCCAGCCAGCGGCAAGCTTCATCTGCCCGTCTGCCTGCGCATACGCCACGACGTCCGGATGTTGCTGCTTGATCTGCGCGACTTGCGCCGCGGATACCAGTGGATTCTTGAAGAAGCTGCCGGCATTGCCGAGCACCGCAGGGTCGGGCAGTTTTTCGCTGCGGATGCTGCAGATCGCGCGGCTGACATCGCTCGGCGTTGGCTGCTCGATGCCCTGTTCGGTCAGGCGCTGGCGCACCGGGCCGTATTCCAGATGCAACTGCGCGCCGCGCTCAAGCTTGAAGCGCACGCGTAGAATCAGCCAGCGTCCCGGCTGCTGCTTGAACAGGCTGTCGCGGTAAGCGAAGTTGCATTCGTCGAGGCTGAAATCGCGCAACTCGCCGGTGTGCCGATCCAGCGCAGTGAGGCCGGCAAATACGTCCTTGATTTCAACGCCGTAGGCACCGATGTTTTGCATCGGCGCCGCGCCGACCGTGCCCGGAATCAGGCTGAGGTTTTCCAGACCGGAAAAACCCAGCGCCAGCGTATGCAGAACAAACGGATGCCATGGTTCGCCGGCCTCAGCTTCGATGACCACGCCGCTGCCGTCATCGCTGAGCACGCGGATGCCGCGCGTCGCCATGCGCAAGACCAGCGCTGCAATATCCGCCGTCAGCAGCAGATTGCTGCCGCCGCCGATCACCAACAGCGGCACGTCGTGCGCCGTGGCACAGGCCAGCGCTTCACGGACATCGTCGTCGCTGTGGGCTTCGGCGAACAGTTGCGCACGCACGTCGACGCCAAAACTGTTGAACGGTTTCAGGGAAACCTGCGCTTGCACCGGCAGACTCATAAGCGCCCCTTCACTTCGATCA
This sequence comes from Pseudomonas granadensis, assembly GCF_900105485.1. Classification (GTDB taxonomy): domain Bacteria; phylum Pseudomonadota; class Gammaproteobacteria; order Pseudomonadales; family Pseudomonadaceae; genus Aquipseudomonas; species Aquipseudomonas granadensis. The sequence goes on from NZ_LT629778.1 coordinate 3,927,977, forward strand.
ACAGGTGGTCACAGGCTGCTTCGATCAGATCCAGCACCTGCTCGAAGCCCTGATCGCCGTCGTAATACGGATCGGGCACTTCGTCGACAAGCCCGGCATAGCGGCGCAGGAACAGATCCAGTTCGGCCTTGCCGGTGGCCGGCTGCAACGCCTTGAGGTTGCGCAGGTTACTGTTGTCCATGGCCAGAATCAGGTCGTAACTGGCGAAATCGGCGCGGCTGACCTGCTGCGCACGTTGCAGCGACAAGTCGTAGCCGCGCACTTTGGCTGCAGCCTGGCTGCGCTTGTCTGGCGGGTTGCCAACATGCCAGTCACCGGTGCCGGCGGAGGCCACTTCGACCTGATCCGCCAGCCCCGCTGCTCGCAGCTTGTGACGCAACACACCTTCAGCGGTCGGCGAACGGCAAATGTTGCCCAGGCACACGAACAGAACGCGCATCAGGCCCCCAGCAGGCGACGAACGCGTTCGAGGTCTTCGACGGTGTCGACACCGGTCGGCGGCGCAATCAACGCGTCGGCGACGTGAATGCGCACGCCATGCCACAGGGCACGCAGTTGCTCGAGGGATTCGGTGTTTTCAAGCCAGCAGGGGCCCCAGCTCACGAAGTCCTGGAGGAACCCGGCGCGATAAGCGTAGATGCCGATGTGGCGGCGGTATGGCACGCCTTCCGGCAGGTGCTCGCGGCTTTTGGCGAACGCATCGCGGGCCCACGGCAACGTGGCGCGACTGAAGGTCAGCGCGAGGCCATTGATGTCGCTGGCGACCTTGACCACGTTCGGGTTAAACAGGGTTTCAACGTCTTCGATCGGCTCGGCCAGTGTGGCCATGCGCGCTTCGGTGTGGGCGGCAAGATTGGCCGCGACCTGATCGATCACGCTGGGTGGAATCAGCGGCTCGTCGCCCTGCACGTTGACCACGATCGCATCGGGCTCAAGGCCCAGCTTCGCTGCGACTTCGGCCAGACGATCAGTGCCGGAATTGTGATCCTCACGGGTCAGCACCACTTCGGCGCCAAAGCCCTTGCAGGCCTCGACGATGCGCGCATCGTCAGTCGCCACCACCACACGGGTGGCGCTGCTTTTGCTCGCCTGCTCCCAGACGTGCTGGATCATCGGCTTGCCGGCAATATCCAGCAGCGGCTTGCCCGGCAGACGCGTCGAGGCATAGCGCGAGGGAATCACAACGGTGAAGGCAGTGCTCATTTATCCAGGCGCTCGTCGGTGGTCAGGGTGCGGGCTTCGCTCTCGAGCATTACCGGGATGCCGTCGCGGATCGGGTACGCGAGGCCAGCGCCCTTGCTGATCAGTTCGGTCTTGTCGGCGCTGAGCTTGAGCGGACCTTTGCACACAGGGCAGGCGAGGATGTCGAGCAATTTGGTGTCCATGAGCATTCCCAATAAATAAACAGTCAAGGCAATAGTCGATCGGGCAACAGGCGCATCAGTTGCGTGTCGAACCAGGCCACGAAGGCCGGCGACGGCAGCGCATCGACCGCCAGATACCACCAATCGGCAGCAGCAAAGGCGCGGCACTTCACCGCGTCCTTTTCGGTCATCACCAGCGGCAATGACGGGGTGAAATTCAAGGCTTGCACGCTGTACTCGGCGTGGTCGGCAAACGCATGGGGGATTGCGCGCCAGTCTAGCGCTTCGAGCGTATTGAAGAAACGTTGCGGATTGCCGATCCCGGCCACGGCGTGCACCGCCTGACCGGGCGCAAAATGTTCGAGCGGCTGGCGCTCGCCGCTGCGCAGATTGACCAGTGCAGTGGGTTGCAGGCGAAAGGCAAAACCGTCCTTGCGATCTTCGCTGGCGCCGTTGTACAGCACGCCGTCGACGCTTTGCAGGCGCTCGACCGGCTCGCGCAGGGGGCCCGCCGGCAGGCAGCGTTGATTGCCGAGACCGCGTGCCGCGTCGATCAGCACCAGTTCCAGATCCCGCCCCAAGCGGTAATGCTGCATGCCGTCGTCGGAGAGGATCAGGTCCAGCGGTTCGCTGGACAGCAGGGCTTTGACGGCGGCGCTGCGATCGGGATCGATCATCAGCGGCACGCCGGTGCGCTGGACGATCAGCAGCGGTTCATCACCGGCAATATCGGCCGTTTGATCGGCCTCGACGCGCCACGGCAGTTGCGCAGGCCTGGCCCCGTAACCGCGGCTGACCACGCCGACGCGCAGACCACGCTGGCGACAGTGTTCGATCAGCCAGAGGATCATTGGCGTCTTGCCGGTACCGCCCACAGTGATGTTGCCGACCACGATCAACGGCACCGGCGGCTGGTAGATCTCGCCCTCACCGTCGAGAAAGCGCTGGCGCTTGTTGACCACCACCCGGCGGTAGAGCATTTCCAGCGGCCGCAACAGCGTCAGGGCCGGGTGCCCCGCATACCACGCAGCAAGCAAGCGATCGGACAGGCTCATCAGGATTTGGGCGCCGCCTCGACCGTGGTCATGCGCAGATGGCTGAAACCGAGCTTGCCGGCCGCGTCCATGGCGGTGATCACGGATTGGTGCTGGGCCTTGCCGTCAGCACTGATCGACAACGGCATGCTGGTGTCGCCGTTGGCTTCTTTCTGCATGGCGTCCATCAGCGTCGCCAGATCGTTCTTCGGCAGGACCTTGTTGTTCACCGAAAACACACCTTCGGCGCTGATCGCGATATCCAGTTGCTTGACCTGCTGGTCCTCGGCCGGCGAACCACTGACCGCTTCCGGCAGATCGACGCGCAGTTGGGTTTCGCGGGTGAACGTGGTGGTCACCACAAAAAACAGCAACAGGATGAACACCACGTCGATCAGCGACGCGAGGTTGATGTCCACGGTTTCCCGGGGCTTGCGACGGAATTTCACGCTTTGCCCTCGGCCAGGTCGACGTCACGGTCGCCCTGCACCACTTCCACCAGTTTGATCGCTTCCTGCTCCATGCCGACCACCAGTTCATCGATGCGGCGTTGCAGGAAACGGTGGAAGAACACCGCCGGGATACCGACCATCAAGCCCGCCGCCGTGGTGATCAGCGCTTTGGAAATACCGCCGGCGAGGACCGAGGCATTGGTGGTCATGCCGGTGCCGGTGAACGCGCTGAAAATGTCGATCATGCCCAGCACGGTGCCGAGCAGACCGAGCAGCGGCGCCATCGCAGCGATGGTGCCGAGCGCATTGATGTAGCGCTCCAACTCATGAATGACACGGGCGGCGGCCTCTTCGATGCACTCTTTCATGATCTCGCGACCATGCTTGGAATTGGCCAGGCCAGCAGCAAGGATTTCACCCAGCGGCGAGTTGGCGCGCAACTCCTTGAGTTTTTCCTTGTTGAGCTGTTTGTCCTTGATCCAGACCCAGACCTGGCCCAGCAGATGCTCGGGAGTGACGCGGCTGGCGCGCAGGGTCCACAGGCGCTCGGCGACAATCGCCATGGCCGCGATGGAACTCAGAATGATCGGCAACATCATCCAGCCGCCGGATTTGACCAATTCCCACACAGTGACAGTCCCCTCGAAAAAGTGCGCCACTTTACCATACCGATTGCCGATTAAGGCCCGCCGCCCCGACGACCGTAATGCCACCGCCGCCCACGCGCCGATCAGCGGGCCAGTGCCGGCGGATCCCGCCAGAACCGCCGCTGGTGACGCAGGGTTTGCGCGGACTGGAAGGTTCCCAGTTGCAGGTGAATGGCGCCGTGTTCGGCACTGTCGTAGATACGCAGCCGCTGTTTGCGGTAACGCGCCAGCACCGTCGGATGGGGATGGCCGAAGGAATTGCCGTGGCCGCGAGAGATCAGTACCGAGTGCGGCTGCAATGCCTTGAGCAGCGCCATCGACGATGAACTGCGGCTGCCGTGATGCGGCGCTTGCAGCCATTGCGTCGGCACTGCCAGCGGTCCGTCGAGCAGGACCCGTTCGGCGTGACTGTCGATATCACCGGTCAATAGCAGCCGCTCGCCATTGGCCTCGATCTGCAACACGCAAGAGCGCTGATTGCTGTTGCGGGCGTCTGCCCATTGCCAGAGCTGAAAACTGACCCCGTCCCACTGCCATTGCTGTTCTGACTCACAGGCAGCGGCGTTCAGCAGTTGAGGTAATCCCTCGAGATCACCACTGATCACGCGTTCGATCGGCAAACCACGGGAGACGGCCAGCGCACCGCCGGCGTGATCGGCGTCGGCGTGGCTGAGCAGCATCAGGTCGAGTTTTTCCACGCGCAACTTGCGCAACGCAGGCAAGACTACGCGTTCGCCGATATCGAACTCACCAAACCGCGGCCCGGCGTCGTACAGCAGCGTGTGATGCCGCGTGCGGATCACGATCGCCAGCCCTTGACCCACGTCCAGTTGCCAGACATCGGCGATACCGTCCGTCAGTCGCTCGCGCGGCGGCAGCGCCAGCAGCAACAACAGCGGCCAGCCCAGCGGACGCAGCGGCACCCCACGCGGCAACAACAGCAGCACCGCGCCGAGGCTGCCGAGCAGCCAGACCACACTGGGTAACGAGCCGGGAATCCACGCAGGCCATTGCCCGGCAATCACCGCGAGCCCGCGAAACAGCCAATCGATCAAACCACCCGCCAGCCACAGCAAACCTTCGCCGACATACGGCACCGGCAACAATAATGTCCCGAGCAACGCCGGCGGCAACACCACCAGACTGACCCAGGGCACCGCGAGCAGATTGGCCAACGGCCCGCTCACGCTGATCGGCAGATTCAGCGCCAGCAGTACCGGGCACAGGCCGATCGCGATCATCCATTGCGCGCGCGTCCAGGTCTGCCACCAGCGCCAGGCGCCGAGACGACCGCCGAAGGTAAAGATCAACACTGCCACAGCCGCGAACGACAACCAGAAACCCGGACGCAGACTGGCCAGCGGGTCGAGCAACAACACCCCATTGAACGCCAGCAACAGCGGCCACCATGCCCCGAGATGGCGAAAACGCAGACGCCATAACAGCACCAGCCCGACCATCACGCAGGCCCGCTGCACCGGCACATCGAATCCGGCGAGCAGGCCATAGCCCAGCGCCGCCGCAAAGGCCAGGCCACAGGCCCATGGCAACCACGGCCAGCGCAGCGGCCACAGCCCATACCGCGCCAGCCCGGCGACGAGCAGGTACATCACCGCCGCCAGCAGGCCGATGTGCTGGCCGGAAATCACCAGCAGGTGTACGGTGCCGGTGTCCTGCAGGATCTGCCAGTCCTCGCGACTCAGTCCGGAGCCATCGCCCAGCACCAGCGCGGCCAACGCGCCGCTGCGGCCTTGCGCATCCACCCCCAGCAAACGCTGCCGAACGCGGTCACGCCAGGCCCAGCGCGCCTCGCTCAGGCGCTGGCCATCCTTGATCGTGCCAGTCGCGCCGATGCGTTGCGCCAGCAGCCAGGCCTCGAAATCGAAGGCATCGGGATTGCGCAAGCCACCCGGGCGTTTCAGTTTCACAGCCAGACGCCAACGCTCGCCGCTGTTGACCGCCGGCCCGGCGTACCAGGCCAGGCGCATTCGCGCCGGCAGTTTTTCGTGCCGCGACCGCGCGTCAGCCAACTCGAAGCGCACCACGCCATCGCTGTTTTGCGGCAGCCCGACGACGCGTCCTTCCAGCCAGCGGGTTTCACCGTCAAGCTTCAACGCCAGACGATCATCCAGAGCCCACTGCGCCGCGGCGCTGGACCAGGCGAACCCGAACAGCACGAACGCCAACGGATAACTGCGAAACGGCAACAGCATCAGCGCCACCACCGGCATCAACAGCATCAACCAGACCGGCGGTAACGCCGGCATAAAAACCGGGGCCAGCAAACCGACTGCCAGCGCCATCATCCCTGTGCGCATCAGCCCGTCCTTGAGAGTCCCACACCTAGGCATAGCGGGTGTCGGGCACCCGCGCCGTCAATAATTGTCACAAAGTCTGAATGGGCGGTTCGTAGAATCCAGACATACTTGCCGCCTTAACCGACCGAGAAGCCTTATGCCCCGGCGCTTATTCAAACGTTACATGCCCGACCCGACGAGCATCAGGGAACACAAATCCTTACGCTTTCTCGGCAAGTTGCTGCATGACCCGAACCTCTGGCACCTCAACCGTCACTCGGTCGCCCGAGCGATGGCGGTCGGCCTGTTTGCCGCATTCCTGCCCATTCCGGCGCAAATGCTGGTGGCCGCCGCACTGGCAATCTTCGTACGCGGAAACATGCCGATCGCCGTCAGCCTGGTGTGGCTGACCAACCCGATCACCATGCCCGCGGTGTTCTTCTGCACCTATCAGGCCGGCGCATGGTTGATGGACGTACCCGCGCGACACCTGCCGGACGAGCTGTCCTGGGAATGGATCAGCGGGGAACTGTCGACGCTGTGGCAACCGTTTTTGCTTGGGTCGGTGGTGGTCGGACTGGCGCTCGGCGCGCTCGCCTACTGCGTTGTAATGATGTATTGGCGCTGGTGGGTCGCCCGACAATGGGCTCGGCGCAAGAAAAGCCGGCAGCGATGAATGCAAAACGGCCTCCGCAGTGGGAGGCCGTTTTTTATTGCAGTGTTTGGGGTGGCGCCATCGCTTGCAGGCAAGCTCCCATATTTGATCGCATTCTTTCAGTTGGGATGCGGTCAGCCTGTGGGAGCCAGGCTGCTGGTACAGGCAAATGCTCAGTCTGAAAATCAAAAGCCCCTCACCCTAGCCCTCTCCCGGAGGGAGAGGGGACTGACCGTGGTGTTTGGGCGAGGTACGCCACCTGAGATACCGAGTCGAATGCGAATTTTGAATGGCGCGCACATTGGCTCCCTCTCCCTCGAGAGAGGGCTGGGCGGGCGGCGTTCCGATGAAGGGCAAATCCACCGAAAATCCCAAGCCATGCGGCGCTTCTAACCACTCAACAATGAGCGTTAGCTCGAGTGCCCTTGATCTTGCTTTTGACTCACCGGCGACGTCGGAAGGCTGAGTGGAGGGATTGATCCGGGCGTGGGAGCGCAGCGACCGTACGACGAAGTCGTACACAGCGGAAGGAGGTGCAGCGAAGCAAACCGTAGCCGCTGCGCCCGGATCGATCCCGGAGCGAAGGGACCCGAGCCTGCGAGGGCCGTACGTAGGAGCAAGCGTTTTTTTGCTTACTTTTTTTAGGCGTTTGTAAAAAAAGTGAGTCGCCGTCAGGCGAAACCATAAGCAGCCGTTACCGCAGCAACGGATATGCACCCAACAATCAGAAACTCACCGCCTGAAAGAAAGCCATCGCTTGCAGGCAAGCTCCCACATTAACAGCGGATGTACCCAGGAATTGTGAGCGACACCGAAACCCTGTGGGAGCCAATCTCAGATCAGGTACGCATCCCCCGCCCACTCACCAGCAACCGCGCACAACCGAGATACAACACCACCGTCGCCACCAGCATAAAAGTGATCGCGATACCGATCCGGATATCCGAGACCCCCAGAATGCCGTAGCGGAAGGCATTGACCATGTGCAGCACCGGGTTCGCCAGCGACACCGTCTGCCAGAACGGCGGCAACAGCGTGATCGAATAAAACACTCCGCCCAGGTAAGTCAGGGGCGTCAACACGAACGTCGGAATAATCGAAATATCATCGAAGTTTCGCGCAAACACCGCATTGATGAAGCCCAGCAGCGAGAAAATCGTCGCCGTCAGCACCACCACCAAAATGGTCACACCCAAGTGGTGCACCTGCAGATCGGTAAAGAAAAGCGAAAGAATCGTCACGATCAAACCCACCGCCAGACCGCGCAAGACACCACCAATGGTGAAGCCGATCAGGATCGTGTGCGGTGACACCGGCGAGACCATCAACTCCTCGATGGAGCGCTGAAACTTGCTGCCGAAAAAACTCGAAACCACGTTGCCGTAGGAGTTGGTGATCACTGACATCATGATCAACCCCGGCACGATGTACTCCATGTACGTGAAGCCACCCATGTCGCCGATCTGCCGGCCGATCAGGTTACCGAAGATCACGAAGTACAGAACCATGGTGATCGCCGGCGGCAGCAGGGTCTGCGGCCAGATCCGCATGAAGCGTTTGACCTCGCGGTAAACGATGGTCTGCAAGGCGACGAGGTTGGGACCGAACTCAGAACTCATACCGCCACCTTCGACAGATTTTTCTCCACCAGAGACACGAACAACTCCTCAAGGCGATTGGTTTTGTTACGCAGGCTCAGCACTTCGATGTTCTGCAAAGCCAACTGGCCGAACAGCGCAGTAATGCCCATCGACTTGTCGACCTGTACTTCCAGCGTGTGCGCATCGATCAGCCGCGACGGGTAACCGACCAGTTGTGGCGCGGCCGCCAGATCGCCCTTGAGATCGAGCAGGAAGGTTTCCACATGCAACTGACCGAGCAGTTGGCGCATGCTGGTGTTCTCGACAATCGTGCCGTGGTCGATGATGCCGATGTTGCGGCACAACTGCTCAGCCTCCTCCAGATAATGCGTGGTGAGGATGATGGTGATGCCTTTCTGGTTCAGTTCGGTGAGGAAGGTCCACATCGACCGGCGCAGCTCGATGTCGACACCGGCAGTCGGTTCGTCGAGGATCAGCAGCCGCGGCTCGTGTACCAGTGCGCGAGCGATCATCAAGCGCCGCTTCATGCCGCCGGACAGCGAACGCGACGGCACATCGCGCTTGTCCCACAGGCCCAGTTGCGTCAGGTACTGCTCGGCGCGTTCCTTGGCGATTTTCGCTGGGATGCCGTAATAACCGGCCTGGGTCACGACGATGTCGAAAGTCTTTTCGAACTGGTTGAAGTTGAATTCCTGGGGCACCACGCCGATCGAGCGCTTGAGCGCGGCCGGGTTCCTGTCCAGGTCGTGGCCAAAGATATTCACCGTGCCGCTGGTCTTGTTGACCAGGGTCGAGAGAATGCCGATGGTCGTGGATTTGCCGGCGCCGTTGGGGCCGAGCAAGGCGAAGAAGTCACCTTCGGCGACGTCCAGATCGATACCACTCAAGGCCTGGAACCCGTTGCCGTAGGTTTTGGTTAGCTGCCGGATGGACAGAGCGGAACTCATATCGGATTTACGCACCATGAAGGGGAGAAAAGAATAAATAAGGGCGAGCGGCGAGGGAAACAACCGCGGCGCAAGTTCGCAATGGTGCTTGCCGACGCCGCACAAGTACAGTCAAGTGTGTCGATAGTAATTATCAAGTCAACGCGGTCATGACCGCTTTCTGATAGGCCGGACGCTGTTTCAGGCGCTCGTACCAGGCTTGCAGATGGGGTTGTGGTGCGCGCTCGATGGGCATTTCGAACCAGGCATAAATGAAGCTGCCGAGCGGGATATCGCCCATGCCGATTTCATTGCCGGAGAGGTAAGGCTGGCTGATCAGGGCATGGTCGGCCATGTTCAACAACTCGTCGCACTCTTTGATCGCGGCATTGATCGCCGCCCAGTCCTGCTTCTCGGCGGGCGTACGCAACACGCCCCAGAACACTGTGCGAAACGGCCCGGCAAAACTCGAGCTGGTCCAATCCATCCATTTGTCAGCGGTGGCGCGGGTGCGCGGATCCGCCGGATACCAGGCGCTGTCGGGCGCGTGTCTGGCCAGCAGATAACGGACGATGGCGTTGGATTCCCACAGCACCAGACCTTCGTCTTCGATTACCGGTACCCGGCCATTCGGATTCATCGCGCGGTATTCCGGCGTATCGACCACACCGAACGCGCCACCGGCATCGATCGCCTCGTAAGCCAGGCCAAGCTCCTCGGCCGCCCACAACGCTTTCCTGACATTCGATGAGTTTTTCCGTCCCCAGATCTTCAGCATGACCGCCTCTTTGCAAATGCGTGGACGGCCAGCATACGCCGGATCAGCGAGCACTCACATCACTGAGCATGTCACCCAGTAACGCCGGTTGCTGATCGGTAAACAGGTGCGGATAGCATTTTTGCAGATGCTCGAAGAAGAACGCTTCCGGCACATCGCTGAACTGACCGTGATCGACCAGATATTCCATCAGCAGCGCGCCGTCACGGTTGTACGGGTGAAAAACGCTGTCATTGATGCCGTCGAATTCCAACGGCGCGACATTGAACAGCTCACACAATTGCTGATTGAACGCCGGCGTAGCCTTGACCCAGCGGCCATCAAGAAAGAACTCGGTGTAGCCGTGCATGGCGAATCGGTCGCTTCGCAGCAACTCAAGCAGGCGCGGGGTCGACAGATGATTGCGCACATCGGCCAGACCGATGCGCGCGGGGATACCGCAGTGTCTGGCGCAGCCAGCCAGCAGCGTGGCTTTGGGCACGCAATAACTTTCGCCTGTCGCCAATGCATAGCTGCCGCGCAAGGTCTGCGGGTCGCGGCTGAACGTGTAGGGGTTGTAGCGCACCGCTTCGCGCACGGCGTAATAAAGACCGATTGCCTGCTCACGCGGATCTTGGCTGGCGCCGCGATGCTGCTCGGCGAACTCCACCACTGCCGGGTGGTCACTATCGATGAAGCGGCCGGGGCTCAGATACTCGTGCATGACGGCAATCTCCTGGATGAGTCACGAGTCTAGCGACAGCCTGAGCACAGAGATAACGACGTTTCGGCCAAACCTGGAAGCAAAGCCGCGGGATCGGCGAACGATTTCCCACACGTGTTGCCCACCGAACCTACGAAAACCATCCGGGGTTTCCCACGATTTCAATCACCTTGGTCTGACCACTCGCTTTTACAGATGCCGTCTAAGCTCTGGAGGGTCGATTTGCCTTGGTTCACGGAGGACTGAATATGCTGTTGTTGTGGATACTGGTTTTGATCGTTGGTGTGGCGTATCTCGCTCACCGGCGCATCGCCCCTCTGCCTGCCTTGGGCATCGTTGCCGTCTACCTGGTGGCGATGGGCATCTTCAGTCATGCACCGGGCTGGTTGCTGGCATTGTTCTGGGTAGTGCTGGCGCTGATCGCCGCCCCCTTGCTGCTGCCTGACCTGCGCCGCCAGCATTTCACTGCGCCATTGTTCAACTGGTTCCAGAAAACCCTGCCGCCGATGTCGCAGACCGAGCGCGATGCGATCGACGCCGGCACCGTGTGGTGGGATGGCGAACTGTTCAGCGGGCGTCCGGACTGGGACAAACTGCTGGCCTATCCAAAGGCGCAATTGAGCGAAGAAGAGCAAGCTTTCATCGACGGCCCGACCGAAGAACTGTGTGCGATGGTCACTGATTGGCAGATCGGCCAGTCGATGGATTTACCGCCTGAAGCCTGGGCACACATCAAGGAACACGGCTTTTTTGCCCTGATCATTCCCAAGGAATTCGGTGGCAAAGGTTTCTCCGCGTACGCTCACTCGCAAGTGGCGATGAAACTGGCGACCCGCAGCGGCGACCTCGCCTCCACGGTAATGGTGCCCAACTCCCTCGGCCCGGCCGAACTGCTGCTGCATTACGGCACTGACGAACAACGCAACCACTATCTGCCACGACTGGCCCGTGGCGATGACATCCCGTGCTTCGCCCTCACCGGCCCGCTCGCTGGCTCCGACGCCGGTGCCATGCCCGACACTGGCATCATCTGCAAAGGCCAGTGGCAAGGCGAGGAAGTTGTCGGCCTGCGCCTGAACTGGGAAAAGCGCTACATCACCCTGGGCCCGGTCGCGACACTTCTAGGCCTGGCCTTCAAGGCTTATGACCCCGAGCATCTGCTCGGCGAAAAGGAAGACCTCGGCATCAGCCTGGCGCTGATCCCGACCGACACCCCCGGTGTCGAAATCGGTCGTCGTCACCTGCCGCTGGGCGCGGCATTCATGAACGGGCCGAACTCCGGCAAAGACGTATTCATCCCGCTGGACTACCTGATTGGCGGCCAGGAAATGCTCGGCAAGGGCTGGATGATGCTGATGAACTGCCTGTCGGTCGGCCGCTCGATCTCGTTGCCAGCAGTCGGCACCGGTGCGGCCAAATTCACCAGTCTGGTCACCGGGCAGTACGCGCAGATTCGTGAACAGTTCAACGTACCGCTGTCGGCTTTCGAAGGTATTCAGGAGGCCATGGCCCGCATCGGCGGCAACGCATGGATGATGGACGCCGCGCGCATGCTCACGGCCAATGCGGTGGATCTGGGCGAGAAACCTTCGGTGCTGTCGGCGATCCTCAAGTATCACCTCACCGAACGCGGGCGCGAGTGCATCAGCCACGCCATGGATGTGCATGGCGGCAAGGCGATCATCATGGGCCCGAACAACTACCTGGGGCGCAGCTGGAACGGCGCGCCGATCTTCATCACCGTCGAAGGCGCGAACATCCTCTCGCGTAATCTGATGATCTTCGGTCAGGGCGCGATCCGCTGCCATCCGTTCGTGCTCAAGGAAATGGCCCTGGCCGGCCGTGAGGACAAGGACCAGGCGCTGAAAGAGTTTGACGGCCTGCTGCTCAAACACATCGGTTTCGCCGTCAGCAATGCCGCCAGTACCCTGGTGCTCAACCTGGGCTTCGGTCATTTTGAACACGCACCGGGCGACAAGATCAGCCAAGGCTACTTCCGTGCACTCAACCGTCAGGCCGCGGCGTTCGCCATGCTGGCGGATTTCAGCATGATGCTGCTGGGCGGCGAACTGAAGCGCCGCGAACGCCTGTCGGCGCGCCTCGGCGATGTGCTGAGCAACCTGTACCTGGCCTCCGCCGCGCTCAAGCGTTATCACGACCTCGACTCGCCGGCCTATATGGAGCCGCTGCTACGCTGGTCCATGGAAGAAAGTCTTGGCCAGTCGGAACGAGCACTCGATGAACTGCTGCGCAACTTCCCCAACAAGGTGTTCGGCTGTCTGTTGCGGGTCATCGTCTTCCCGTTCGGTCGTCGCCACAAAGGCCCGTCGGACAAGCTCGGCGCCGAAGTGGCGGGCGTCATCGGTCGCGCCAAGGGCGACCCGGCGCTGGAACAACTCCTCGCCGGCTGCTACCGCCCGCAATCCCCAGACGACGCGGTCGGCGCGCTGCAACACGCCAGCGACCTGCTGCATGCCGCGCAGCCACTGCACAAAAAGCTGCACACCTCGCTGAAAAGCGGTCAGGTCAAACCGGTCGCCGGCGAACACGCCATCGACGCGGCAGTGGAGGCCGGCGTGCTGCAACCGGTAGAAGCGCAAAACCTGCGCGACGCCGAAGCCGCGCGACGCAAAGTGATCGATGTCGATGATTTCGACAAGGAAGAACTGGCACTGGCCGAGGGCAAAGTTCGCTGATCTCTGCTGCCGTACAGCGTTTAATCTGTGAAAAACGGGCGCGGGGGCTTTATACTCCCGCGCCCGTTTTGCTCTTGAGGACTTATCTCGTGTCCAACGTCGTTGCCGATCATCTTGTATTGCTCGACCACCTTCGCAGTATCCTGGTCGCCGTAGGTGAGGCCGAACAGGTGCCCGAAGAAAGCCACGCCCTGTTCCTCGAGCGCTTCGACGAACTGCTGGCGTCCTTGCCGATCGATCCTATCGAAAGCCAATATCTTGGCCAGGACATCCTGACCCAGGTGATCTCCCGCTACCCGCAAATCGCCCACCTCATTCCGCGCGACCTGCTGTGGTACTTCGCTGGTGACTGCCTGCATTACCTGTCCGACGAAGAAATCGACCTGTACCAGGCACTCGAAGAGCGTCGCTTCGAAGCCGAACAGAACGACGAACCGTTCGACTGGAACCAGGAAAAGCAACTGATGGCGATGTCCGCGCAGGACAGCAAGCACTGAGATTGTCCTGCTCATGAAAACGCCCGCATGGTGATGCCATGCGGGCGTTTTTTTTGGCTTTGTCGTGATGCCGAGTGAGGACAACGGCATATGCCAAACGCCAACGTCAAAAGCCCCTCACCCTAACCCTCTCCCGGAGGGAGAGGGGACTGACCGAGGTGGATGCGAGAGCTACGCCGACTTGGGATATCGAGCCGTACGCGATTTCGAAGCCAACAAAGATCGGCTCCCTCTCCCTCGGGAGAGGGCTGGGGTGAGGGGCGAATCAACCGCCAATTCAAAGTCATGCGCCGCTTCTCACCACTCAACAATGAGCGCCAGCTCGAGTGCCCTTGATCTTGATCTTGCCTAACCAGCGACATCGGAAGGCTGAGCGGAGGGATTGATCCGGGCGTGGGAGCGCAGCGACCGTCTGGCGCAGCCAGACACAGCGGAAGTAGGTGCAGCGAAGCAAACCGTAGCCGCTGCGCCCGGATCGATCCCGGAGCGAAGGGACCCGAGCCTGCGAGGGCCGTACGCAGGAGCAAAGCCTTTTGGTTCCTTTTTGCTGGGCCGGCACTCCGGCGTCTGAAAAAGGGACTCGCCGTAAGGGCGAAACCGCCAGCCGCATCACCCAAAAAAACGGATATTCACCCCCCCCCCCCAAGAGCCTGGTCGGCCCAAAGGCCGCCAAGACCAAACAAAACCAGACAGAAGAATCAGAGCAACCCCTCCCCCTCCGGCAACTCATAAGCCATCGCCTCATTCCCCCCAGCCCCCGACCGGCCCGGCCGCCCCAAGGTCGGCTCCTTCTGCAGACACTCCACCAGATAATCGATAAACACCCGCAGCTTGGGTGGCAAATACCGCGTCGGCGAATGCAACAACCACAACCCACCGTGATATGACGCCAAAAACGTCCACTGCGGCAACACCTGAACCACCAGCCCCTGCTCCAACGCATAACGCGCCGTGAAGTAAGGCAGACTGCCAATGCCAATGTGCTGCAACACCGCCCCCAACCGCACACCCGTATGGTTGGCGGCATAGCGCCCACGCACGCCAACCGTCACCGCTTTGCTGCCTTTCTTGAACTTCCAGCGGGCATCGCTCGGAGTTTCGCCCAGATAAATACAACTGTGATTGAGCAAATCATGTGGATGCGTCGGCGTGCCGTGTTCGGCCAGATACTGCGGCGTGGCACAGAGCAAATGATCGATGGTCAGCAACTGACGCCCGACCAGCCCCGCCGGCGGCCGATCGGTGATGCGAATCGCCAGATCGACGTGGTCATCAATCAGATCCACCTGGCGATCCTCCAGCAGTAACTCGACATCGACCTTGGGATAACGCCGTAAAAACTCCGGCATGTGCGGATGAATCACGAAACGCCCTACGGCTTTCGGCACACTCACGCGCACCAGCCCTTCGGCCTCATGAGTGAACTGGCCGCTGATTTCCATCACTGATCGGGCGGCGCTGACCATTTCCTGACAGCGCTTGAAGACCTCTTCGCCACCGTCACTCAAGCGCAGCTTGCGCGTGGTGCGCTGCAACAAGCGCGTCGCCAGTGCCTTTTCCAGGCGGGAAATGCTGCGGCTCACCGCTGAGGGTGACGAACCCAGTTGCCGAGCGGCTTCAGAGAAGCTGCCGGTCTCCACGACCCTGACGAAAATCGCCATTTCTCCGAGTAACGGTAGCGGCAAATTTATGCTCACAGCGCACAAGTCCTTTGATGTTTGAACGGATTATCACGCTATTACCCGATTCATATAATAAAAAAAGAAACTTTAATAAGGGCATGGAATATGACGCTTCGCCTCTTTTTCCATAGTGATGACCTCAAGGCCAATGTGGAAGTCCTCGACTGCACGCCCCAGGAAAACGAATTTGCTGTCGTGCTGCGCGCAACCCTGTTTCATCCACAGGGCGGCGGCCAGCCCAGCGATACCGGCTGGATTGGCGAAAGCCAGGTATCGCGTGTAGTACAGGATCCGGAGCGGATCATCCACTTTGTCGACCGCCCGGTACCGCTGGGTATGACAGTGATCCACATCGACGAACAGCGCCGCCGCTTCAACACGCGCATGCATTCGGCCGGTCACCTCATCGGGCATTTCATTCAGGCGCAGGGCTGGACACCCATCAAGGCTCATCATTGGCCGGATGAAGGTCGTGTGCAATTCAAACCCGGCGACGCCGCGCAGGAAATTGACGTAGCGGCCGTGCAACAAGCGCTCGATCAATGGATCGCCGACGATCTGCCACGTCTGACCTCACTGCGCGAAGGTGCGCGGGAAATCAGTTTCGGTGACCTGCCCGCTTATGGCTGCGGCGGCACCCATGTACGCAGCCTGAAGGAACTGGGCACAGTCACGATCACGTCCCTTTCGCAGAAGAAAGGCACGTTGTCCGTCCACTACAACGTGGATTGAGCATTTCGAACGCTGCCGCAGGCAGCGTTCGACGCCGGGGGACCGTTTTCGCCGGTTCCGTTGACTATCGATAGATGGACCTAAGACATGATGCTAGACGTCGAGCGTCTCGATGAGACGTGCATAAAAAAACTGGCCAACGAAGAAGTCCTCGCCATCCGCATCAAAAACTTTCTGGCCGAGCCGCTGGCAGTTGAGATTGGCAACAAGATCCTCGCTCCGGGGTTCGAGGGCTATATCAACGCACCGAGCATTGGCCGCATCGGTATGGCGTTTTACGAGGCAGAAAATCAACCGCTGCTGATCGAGGATTACTTCGAGCGCGCGGCCAGTAATATCGCTGAATTGCGCAATCGTTGCGCGCCCTACTCCTCACCGATCGATACCTTGCGCTGCATGCTCGACGAATCCTGGCCGGCCGGTGCGCATCTGGAAAACCTCTACGGGCGCAAAATGTACGTCGGCTTGTCGCGCGTGGTGAAGCCGGGCGTGTGCTTTCTTGCCCATCACGACATCTTCGCCAAGGACGCTCCGGACAGTTTTCAGGCACGCAGTCTGGAAGCCCAGTTTGCCTGCAACGTCTACCTGAACATGCCGACCGAAGGCGGTGCGTTGCAGATGTGGGACGACCGCATCACCCCTGACCAATTCGACGAGATGCGTGGCGACAGTTACGGCATCGACCCCGCCCTGCTTGGCCCTCCTGCGCTCGAGGTCCGGCCGCAACCGGGCGATTTCATCATGTTCAACTCGCGACGCATGCATTCGGTGACCCCGGGCGTGGCTGATCCGCGCTTGAGCCTGTCGTTCTTTGTCGGCTATCGCGGCAATGCATCACCCCTGACTTACTGGAGCTGAAATGTATTCGAATTATCTGGGCGAGTTTCTCGCGCTGGCGACCATCCACTTCCTGGCCGTGGTAGCGCCCGGCCCGGACTTCGCCGTGACCATCCGGCAAAGTGTGCGCTTCGGCCGGCGGGTCGGTATTTGCACGGCGCTGGGCATCGGCGCGGGGATTTCCGTGCATGTGCTTTATACCCTGCTCGGTGTCGGCGCCTTGATGCACACCACGCCGTGGTTGCTGACCGTCGCCAAAGTGATCGGCGGTGCCTACATTCTGTATCTCGGCGTCAGCTTGCTGCGCAGCAAACCGAAATCGGCCGTCGAGGGTGAAACATCCAGCGACGAACCAATGGTCGAACAGACCTTGTTCAAAGCCTTTAGCACCGGTTTTCTGACCAACGCCACCAATCCGAAAGCCACGCTGTTTTTTCTTGCGATCTTCACCACCATCATCAGTGCCAGCACGCCGCTGCAAATCCAGGCGCTCTATGGATTGTGGATGTGCTTTGTCAATGCATCGTGGTTCGTGCTGGTTGCGCTGTTCTTCTCGAGCAACCGGATCAGATTACTGTTCATGCGCATGGGGCACTGGTTCGAACGCACCATGGGCGTGGTACTGATTCTGTTCGCCGGTCGATTGATGTTGTCCTGGTAAAGGGACACAGGCAAAAAGGCCCGCCGAAATCGCTTCAGCGGGCCTTTTTCAGGATTTACATCGACGGCTGGTACGAATGCTGCGCAAACAAAAACGCCGATCATCAGTGATCGGCGTTTTTGTGAATATGGAGCGGGAAACGAGACTCGAACTCGCGACCCCGACCTTGGCAAGGTCGTGCTCTACCAACTGAGCTATTCCCGCAATGGCGTCCCCTAGGGGACTCGAACCCCTGTTACCGCCGTGAAAGGGCGGTGTCCTAGGCCACTAGACGAAGGGGACACAGGCTACAACTTTCACTAATAAAAACGCCGCTCACTGAGCGGCGTTTCTAGAATTTGGAGCGGGAAACGAGACTCGAACTCGCGACCCCGACCTTGGCAAGGTCGTGCTCTACCAACTGAGCTATTCCCGCAAATGGCGTCCCCTAGGGGACTCGAACCCCTGTTACCGCCGTGAAAGGGCGGTGTCCTAGGCCACTAGACGAAGGGGACACGCTACCCGGAACACATGGTGTGTGTTTCGGTGTCCAGATCCGCGTCAAAAGACTTGGCTCTGGTTTCACTCAGCACCGCCCGAAAGCACTGCCGTTTAAAACTGGAGCGGGAAACGAGACTCGAACTCGCGACCCCGACCTTGGCAAGGTCGTGCTCTACCAACTGAGCTATTCCCGCAAATGGCGTCCCCTAGGGGACTCGAACCCCTGTTACCGCCGTGAAAGGGCGGTGTCCTAGGCCACTAGACGAAGGGGACACACTACAACATTCACTCCCTGCCGCGCTTCGCTGTGTGCTTTACGCTGCAAGTGGCGCGCATTCTATGGATGGATTGAGGGGTCGTCAACCCCCAGATATAAATTTATTTAAATCAATGACTTCGCCCCGCTTTAGGGCAGCAGGCGGGCTTTTCCGTCGTCCGATGTTTGACGCCTATATTCTGCCACCCGGCAAGACGTTATAGTCCACACAGTGATGGCAATCTGTACATCAAACGCCAGCATTCATATAAACAGTGTCCGGCCGATACAGATTGAACTGCCGAACCGAATCGTCGAGTGGCGCTAGGCGGCCCTATGCCCAGCCACTACACTCGCATGCGAACCCTATAAAGAGGTCTTACCGGTGACACCACTCATGATCACCCTGCTTGTCATAGCCGGGATCGCAATTCTGATCGCCATTGGCTACATGAACCATGTGGTGGAAAACAACAAACTGGAGAAGGCCCGCACCAAGGTCGAACTCAACGACCGCCTGCGCCGCTGCGGCGAACTGACCGAGACCTTCCCCGGCCAGTTCATGAGCCCGGCACTCAAGCTGCTGCTGACCCGCCTGGAACTGAACGTCTGCCAGCGCCTGCTGAACCTGGAAAAAACCAGCGCCTCCACCAAAGCGCGCATCACCGAACTGAGCGCCCTGGTGGCCCAAGGCGAATCGATCCCGGTCAACAACCCACCAGCGCCGATCCTCACCGAAGCCAAGGCCAAAGACGTCCGCTTCCTCCTCGAAGCCCTCCACGGCCAGATCACCCGCGCCGCCCACGACGGCTTCCTGCCACCGAACGAAGCCAAACACTGGGTTCGCGAAGTGCGCCATATCCTCGTCCTGCTGCACATCGAATTCTTCAACAACCTCGGCCAGCAATCCCTGCAACAAAACCAGCCCGGCCAGGCCCGCCTCGCCTTCGAACGCGGCGTGCAATACCTGCGCAAACAACAAGACCCGCAGATCTACGCCGAACAACTGCAATACCTGGAAAAACTTCTGGCCCGCGCCAACGCCCAGGTGATGGACAAGATCGCACCGGTCGAAGGCGAAGAAAACCAACTGACCGCCGGCCTCAAAGACGTCGAGGCGGATGCGGACTGGAAGAAGAAAGTCATTTACGACTGAGTGCAGAGATTTGAAGAGAAGCCACCGAGAGGTGGCTTTTTTGTGCGATCACCGCAAAGAGCCTGACAACATTGCGCTGAAGGTGAGACCGCTTTCGCGAGCGCTCTCGCTCCCGCAGTAGAATTGAGTACATCTGAGAGATTTGAGCCGGCTGTCGGGCCGCCATCGCTGGCAGGCCAGCTCCCACAGTAGAGCAAGGGCAAAGAACGCAATCGCGTCGCTCTTCACCACTCAACAATGAGCGGAAGCTCGAGTGCTCTTGATCTTGCCTCATCGGCGACGTCAGGAAATCAGGTTGAAGATCAAAAGCCCCTCACCCTAGCCCTCCCGAAACGTCGGACCGCCCGTAGGGAGAGGGGACTGACCGTAGGGGATGCGAAAGCTACGCCGACGTGAAATACCGAGTCGTACTCAGGCTTTGAAAGGCCCACAAACCGGCTCCCTCTCCCTGGGGAGAGGGCTGGGCGGGCGGCGTTCCGATGAGGGGCAGCCACACCACAAACCCAAAGCCAACCACCCGCTTCTAACCACTCAACAATGAGCGTTAGCTCGAGTGCTCTTGATCTTGATCTTGCCTAACCAGCGACATCGGAAGGCTGAGCGGAGGGATCGATCCGGGGGTGGGAGCGCAGCGACCGTCTGGCGTAGCCAGACACAGCGGACGTAGGTGCAGCGCAGCAAACCGTAGCCGCTGCGCCCGGATCGATCCCGGAGCGAAGGGACCCGAGCCTGCGAGGGCCGAACGCAGGAGCAAGCGTTTTGGGTTACCTTTTTGGCGTTTGAAAAAGGTGACTCGCCGTAAGGGCGAAACCGCCAGCCGCCACACCAAAAAAAACGGATATTCACCCAAAACACCCAAAGCCTGGTCAGCCCAGAGGCCGCCAAGGCTCAATCAAAGCCGAAAATGCCCAACCATGGACCTCAACTCCCCCCCCAACTGCGCCAGCTCAACACTCGAAGCCGCATTCCCCCGCATCGCAATCGACGACTGATCGGCACTCGCACGAATACTCGTCACACTGCGATTGATCTCCTCCGCCACCGAACTCTGCTCCTCTGCCGCCGCCGCAATCTGCTGATTCATCTGCTGAATCAACGACACCGCGACCGCAATGCTCCCCAGCGCACTCTCGGTCTGCAACGCATCACTGACCGCCAGCTTCACCAGTTCGCCGCTGCTCTGAATCTGCTGCACCGACGACTGCGCCGCTGAGCGCAACGCACTGACCAGCCGCTCAATCTCCTCAGTCGATTGCTGCGTACGCCGCGCCAATGCACGGACTTCATCGGCCACCACCGCGAAGCCCCTACCCTGCTCCCCGGCCCGTGCCGCCTCGATCGCGGCATTCAATGCCAATAGATTGGTCTGCTCGGCGACGCTCTTGATCACCTCCAGCACCGTGCCGATATTCTGAATTTCAGCACTGAGACTTTCGATGCTTGAACTGGCGGAAGTTGCGGAATCGGCCAACTGCTCAATCCGCGCCATGCTCTGTCGCACCACCTGCTGGCCACTCTCGACCTTGTCATCCGCGGTCTGCGCGGCCAACGCCGCCTCCTCGGCATTGCGTGCCACGTCGTGCACCGTGGCGGTCATCTGGTTCATCGCGGTGGCGACCTGCTCGGTCTCTTCCTTCTGGCTGCTCACCTCAAGGTTGGTCTGCTCGGTGACCGCCGACAACGATTGCGCCGAACTGGCCAGTTGTTCGATCCCCGCCTGCAAACCGCTGACGATGGTGCTCAGCCCCGCGCCCATCTGCTGCATCGCCAGCATCAATTGGCCAATCTCGTCGCGCCGGGTCACTTGCACGCTGGCACTCAAGTCGCCGGCAGCGATCTGCTGCGCCACCTGAATCACGCTGCGCAACGGTGCGACGATCAGCCGGGTGATGAACCATGCAGCAAGTACCCCGACCAACAACGCCAGGGCCGAGGAGCCAATGATCAACAGCGAATTCTTCTTCAGCTCTGCCTGCATCGCGGCGTCCTCGGCGACATAAGCCTGATTCACCCGCTCGACCACCTGCTCAGCACGCTGATGCAATTGTTCATAGACCGTTTTTTCCTGATCCAGCAAACCGGTGTATTCGGCAAGCTTGTCGTTGAACCCGGCGATATGCCCGGACACTTCGTTGAGCACGGTCAGATAGCCCTCGTCCTTGACCGTGGTTTTCAGCTCTTCGGCCTGCGTCTGCGCTTGCGCCGCCTGTTCGATGTTGCCCTTGCCGGCGCTGTCGGCGTCGCCCTTGCGACTTTGATCGAGACGAACCCGGGCCTCATTCATCGCCTGCAACATCAGGCGCGATACCTGGCTGACCTGACTGGCTTGTTCAATGAACTGCACCCCATCCTTGCCCTCGGTGTCCTTCAGGGTATACGCGCCATCGTCGGCCAGCCCGGCCTGCAGCACGTCCAGGTTATTAGCCACGCTGGATACCGACCAACTGGCCATCTCCAGCGCAAGATCCTTGGCCTGGCTCAGCGATACGAATTCATCGAACGCCTTGCGATAGGCGCCCAGCGACTGCTCGACATCGTTCATCACCGACACATTGGCCGGCGTGCGCGCCTTGAGCTCGTTAGCCAGGGCCACCAGACCGTCCACGCCTTCCCGCAGGGCATCGGCCGTCTTCGGGTTGCCGTGCAAGGCATAATCCTGTTCGAGCAGGCGCACCTTGAGCAGACCGCTATTGAGCGAGGACATCTGCTTCAGCCCGTCGAAGCGCAGGCTGATGGTCTGCAGGGACCAGACGCCAATCGCCGCCACCAGAGCGGTCAAGAGCAAGACCAACACAAACCCGATTCCCAGTTTTTTCGCCATACCGAGGTTGGCGAAACGTCCTTGCATGGCCGAAATCATTGCGCGAGCCCTCTGCCATTGTCAGTAAAGCGAAGAGTCGCAACGGCCAGGAACCAGCACAAGTCTCTGCCGTCGCAATAATGGCAAAAAGCTACAGCCGCGTCGTTTTCAGAACACTGGAGGTCGATCCGAACCGGTGTTGCGGAAAAACTGCCGAGCCCGTGGGTCGCAGGCGTACGCCACGTTGATGCGATGCCAGTCACCCGATTCGCCGCTGGGACTGAACGCATTCACGTTCGCCAGCATCACGCCACACCGCTGGGCCTGGCCGCGAACCAGGCCCTGATCGGCCGTCCGCGCGCGCGCCCAGATAAACAACCCACCCGCCGGCCGGCCGAACACCTCCCAGTCGGCGTCTTCCAGCGCCTGCAAAGCCGCGGCGCGATCAGCATTCAAGCGCTGCCGCTGGCGCTGCACCAGCTTACGGTAAGCACCACTGGCCAACAGCGTTGCCAGCACCGCCTCGGAAAATCGCGACACCCCAAGTCCACTGACCATTTTGACCTGAGCCAGGCGCCTGACCAGCTCACTGTCTGCGAGGACAAACCCGACCCGCAAGGAACTGCTCAGCGTCTTGGAAAAACTGCCCACATAAATCACTCGACTATCATCGTCCAGCGCAGCCAGACGCGTACCGTGACCTGTGTGCAGGTCGGCGTAGACATCATCCTCGATCAGGCGCAGGTCATGAAGCCTGCTCAATTGCAGGATACGTTGCGCCACGCCCGGCGACAGGCAACTGCCGGTAGGATTGTGGTGATGACTGTTGATGAACATCGCCGCCGGCCGGAACTGCTGCAGCAAAGCTTCAAGCGCTTCGACATCCGGCCCGTTCTGCGTACGACGCACCTCCAGCATGCGCACGCCATGCAGGCGCAGCAGATCGAACAACGGCGCATACCCCGGCGTCTCAACCACCACACAATCGCCGGCCTTGAACAACGTGCGCACGATCAGATCCAGCGCATGACTGGCGCCGCCGGTACTCAACAACTGCGCACTGCCAGCGTCGATATCCAGCCGCTTCAAGCGCCTGATAATCTGCTCACGCAACGCTGGCAACCCAAGCGGCGTGCTGTAATTGAACAGACTGGCCATGTCCGTACGTGCCACCTCACGCAACGCATAACTGAGATCGTCCGGCTCACGCCAGCTCTGCGGCAAACCACCGCAACCCAACTTCAAGCCACCGCCGACATCGCAAACCGCATCGCACCAGCCATAGCGCCCGCCAGACAATTCAGGATCAACATCGGCGCCACCCATCGACGGCGAAGCAGCAACCACAAACCCGGTCCCCTGGCATGAGCTCAGAACCCCCTGCGACACCAACCGCTCACAGGCCTCGACAACACACGAATGACTCAGCAGATTGCCCCGGGCAATCTGCCGGGCAGAAGGCAAACGAGTGGCGGGTGGCACACCACTTTGCAGAATCCAATCCGTCAGCCCATCAACAATCTGCTGCACGACCGGCACCATTGCCTGTCGATCAATTCTCAATTCCATGAGCAAGCAAACTCCTGTCCGTTTTGCTGACCGCAGTAAAACACAGCCACGCCGCACAGCCTGTGCGACAACGCCGCCAAAAGCGACCGATCTAACGGCTTGATACACATTGTTTAAAGGGATACACGGAATTGAGCGGCATCAACGAAAAGCCAAAATCAAAAGCGCCCTCACCCTAGCCCTCTCCCGGAGGGAGAGGGGACTGACCGAGGTGGATGTGAGAGATAACGCCAACCTGCAATACCGAGTCGAACGCAAGCTTTGAATGGCCCACAAATCGGTCCCTCTCCCTCGGGAGAGGGCTGGGGTGAGGGGTGAAAACACCATAAATCCCAAGCCAACCACCCGCTTCTAACCACTCAACAATGAGCGTTAGCTCGAGTGCCCTTGACCTTGATCTTGCCTAACCAGCGACATCGGAAGGCTGAGTGGAGGGATCGATCCGGGCGTGGGAGCGCAGCGACCGTCTGGCGCAGCCAGACACAGCGGACGTAGGTGCAGCGAAGCAAACCGTAGCCGCTGCGCCCGGATCGATCCCGCAGCGAAGGGACCCGAGCCTGCGAGGGCCGTACGTAGGAGCAAGCGTTTTTTGCTTACTTTTTTTGGCGCTTGTAAAAAAGTAAGTCGCCGTCAGGCGAAACCGCCAGCCGAAGCACCCGAAGCAACGGATATTCACCCAAAACCCAAAACCCCCAAAACTCAGAACGCCGTAACCCCCCCATCCACCGCCAACGAATGCCCCGTCGTAAATGCCGCCCCATCACTGCACAAATACAACACCGCGCTGGCAATCTCCCCGACCGTACCAATGCGCCCCACCGGATGCATGGCATTGGCAAATTCGCCCTTCTTCGGGTCCGCCTCATAAGCACGACGGAACATATCCGTATCGATTACCGCCGGACACACCGCATTGACGCGGATCTTCTTCTTTGCATACTCGATCGCCGCCGACTTGGTCAGCCCGATCACAGCATGCTTGGACGCCGCATAAATACTCATCTTCGGCGCCGCACCCAACCCCGCCACCGACGCCGTATTGACGATCGCCCCGCCGCCCTGCGCCAGCAGCAATGGCAACTGATACTTCATGCACAGCCAGACGCCTTTGACGTTGACCCCCATGATCGCATCGAACTCATCCATCGAACCGTCGGCCAGTTTGCCCTTCTCGATCTCGATGCCGGCGTTGTTGAAGGCGTAATCGAGACGGCCGTAGGTATTGATGACTTCGTCCATCAGATTTTTAACATCGCTCTCGACGGTCACGTCGCAACGCACGAAGGATGCTTCGCCACCGGCAGTACGAATCAGCGCCACCGTGCCCTCGCCGCCTGCCGCATCGAAGTCGGCGACCACTACTTTCAGGCCCTCGGCAGCAAACGCCTGAGCGGTCGCGCGGCCGATGCCGTTGGCCGCTCCGGTAACGACAGCGACTTGACCGGAAAACGTCATGCTCATGCGGGTGTCCTCGAACGCTGGATATGCCGAAACGGCTGGAATGTGCTGAGTGGCAGCATAGCCATCGCGCTCGGTCGCACGTCAGCACTATCCACACAGCGGTTATGCGCCCATGAACCGCAGTGATTAACCCATAACCTGAACTATCACCGCACTGGATCGACGTGCATTCGCCGCGTCAGCCAACCTTGCACCATCGCCGCCGAGGGTCTATCAACAAAGCTTCATTCCGTTCGAGTGCCTGTCATGACCAACCAGACCAATCGCCAGTTCCTGCTCGCCAAACGCCCGGTGGGTGCGGCCAGCCGCGAGACCTTTACCTATCAGGAAGTGCCGGTCGGCGAACCGGCTGAAGGACAGATTCTGGTGAAGAACGAATACCTGTCCCTGGACCCGGCCATGCGCGGCTGGATGAACGAGGGCAAGTCCTACATTCCGCCGGTCGGTATCGGTGAAGTCATGCGTGCGCTGGGCGTAGGAAAAGTCATGGCTTCGAACAATCCGGGCTTTGCTGTCGGCGACTACGTCAACGGCGCCATCGGCGTGCAGGATTATTTCCTCGGCGAGCCAAGAGGTTTCTACAAGGTCGATCCGAAACTGGCCCCGCTGCCGGTGTATCTGTC
Organism: Pseudomonas granadensis; assembly: GCF_900105485.1. Classification (GTDB taxonomy): domain Bacteria; phylum Pseudomonadota; class Gammaproteobacteria; order Pseudomonadales; family Pseudomonadaceae; genus Aquipseudomonas; species Aquipseudomonas granadensis. The sequence continues at coordinate 3,953,884 of NZ_LT629778.1, forward strand.
CGCGCTGGGCATGACCGGCATGACCGCCTACTTCGCCCTGCTTGATGTCGGCGCGCCAAAGGCTGGCGACACCGTGGTGCTGTCCGGTGCGGCCGGCGCGGTGGGCAGCGTTGCCGGGCAGATCGCCAAGCTCAAGGGTTGCCGGGTGGTCGGCATTGCCGGTGGCGCCGACAAGTGCAAGTTTCTCATCGACGAACTGGGCTTTGACGGTGCCATCGATTACAAGAGCGAAGACGTTATTGCCGGGCTTAAACGCGAATGCCCGAAGGGCGTCGACGTGTATTTCGACAACGTCGGCGGTGACATTCTCGACGCGGTGTTGAGCCGCTTGAACATGAAGGCGCGCGTGGTGATCTGCGGCGCGATCAGCCAGTACAACAACAAAGAAGCGGTCAAAGGCCCGGCCAATTACCTGTCGCTGCTGGTCAATCGCGCGCGGATGGAAGGCTTCGTGGTGATGGACTACGCCGCACAGTACGCCAGCGCCGCGCAGGAAATGGCCGGGTGGATGGCCAAGGGGCAACTGAAGAGCAAGGAAGATATCGTCGAAGGCCTGGAGACGTTCCCGGAAACCTTGATGAAATTGTTCAACGGCGGGAATTTCGGCAAGTTGGTACTGAAGGTCTAAATTCACCGCAAAACAAATGTAGGAGTGAGCCTGCTCGCGATAGCGGTGTGTCAGTCACGACGTATGTAACTGTCAGACCGCTATCGCGAGCAGGCTCACTCCTACACGCAGATACGTGTTGCTCAGGCGATCTCGGCCACAACCGAAGCCAGCGCCTGGGCCGGATCGGCTGCCTGGCTGATCGGACGGCCAATCACCAGATAATCGGAACCGGCATCCAGCGCCTGACGTGGGGTCAGAATGCGGCGCTGGTCGTCCTGCGCGCTACCGGCCGGACGAATCCCCGGAGTCACCAGTTGCAATGACGGGTGCGCGGTTTTCAGCGCGGTGGCTTCAAGTGCCGAGCAGACCAGACCGTCCATTCCGGCTTTCTCGGCCAGTGCCGCCAGACGCAGCACCTGTTCCTGCGGCTCGATGTCCAGACCGATGCCGGCCAGATCCTCGCGCTCCATGCTGGTCAGCACGGTCACGCCGATCAGCAATGGCTGCGGGCCGCTGCGTTTGGCGAGCTCTTCACGGCAGGCCGCCATCATGCGCAGGCCACCGGAGCAATGCACGTTGACCATCCACACGCCCATCTCCGCAGCGGCTTTCACGGCCATCGCGGTGGTGTTGGGAATGTCATGGAATTTCAGATCGAGAAACACTTCGAAACCCTTGTCACGCAGGGTGCCGACGATTTCCGCCGCGCAACTGGTAAACAGTTCCTTGCCCACTTTGACCCGGCACAGCTTCGGGTCCAACTGGTCGGCCAGCTTCAGTGCGGCGTCACGGGTGGGGAAATCCAGGGCGACGATGATGGGAGTCTGGCAGGCGGACATGAATGGGCTCTCAGGCAGGTCGAAATCGGCGCGCATTGTAGCGGAACCGGCGGCAGCGCGGCACCCGATGATCGGTAAATCGTCGCGCCGACGCTGATCAGCATAGCGCTCGCTGCTATTGTGTCGACTTCGATACACAGCCGACACGCCGCCAACATGCACCCGCATTAGTCTCGCCAGCCGCAACACGTCCTTACAACAGCACTTCCCGCCTCACGGCCGGACGCCTATGCTGAAAACCACCACCTCGCAGCCCATCTTTGTGGTTGGCGGCCTACTGGCAGACGAACAGCCTCATGCACACCACCCAAACGCCCCTGATGGATGAGCCCAAAGACGACAAACGCTGGAGCATTCGTGCCCTGATCGTTGACGACGACGTGCCGATCCGCGAGTTGATGATCGATTACCTCGCCCGCTTCAATATCCACGCCAGCGGTGTCACCGACGGTGCAGCCATGCGCCAGGCGATGCAGGCCGAACATTTCGACGTCGTGGTGCTGGATCTCATGCTGCCCGGCGAAGACGGTTTGTCGCTGTGCCGCTGGCTACGCGCCGAATCGGATATTCCGATCCTGATGCTCACTGCCCGCTGCGAACCCACCGACCGCATCATCGGCCTCGAACTCGGCGCCGACGACTACATGGCCAAGCCGTTCGAGCCGCGCGAACTGGTGGCGCGCATCCAGACGATTCTGCGCCGCGTGCGCGACGACCGCAGCGAACAGCGAGCCAATATCCGTTTCGATAACTGGCGCCTGAACAGCGTCATGCGCCAGTTGATTGCCGACAATGGCCTGGTGGTGCCGCTGTCCAACGCTGAATTCCGCCTGCTCTGGGTGTTTATCGAACGTCCGCGCCGGGTGCTCAGCCGCGAACAATTGCTCGACGCCGCCCGCGGCCGCTCGATCGAAGCATTCGACCGCAGCATCGATTTGCTGGTGTCGCGCCTGCGGCAGAAACTCGGCGATGACCCGAAAGCGCCACATCTGATCAAAACCGTGCGCGGTGAGGGTTATCTGTTCGACGCACGGGACATCGGCTGATGCGGGCGCGCTTCGACACACTGTTCGGGCGCCTGTTCGGCGTGCTATTCGTGGCGATCGTCCTCGCGCACCTGCTGGCGTTCACCTGGTTCCGCCTGTACGGCCCGCCCCCGCCTCCACCACCGCCGGAGTTTTCCCAAGGTGCGGAGGGGCAACAGTCGCCGCCCGACGCGCGTTACCCGCACCGCCCGCCGCGCCCATGGTTCGGTGGCCCGGTGGTGCCGCTGACGTTTCAGTTCATTACCTTGATGATCGCGGCGTGGTACGGCGCCAAACTGCTCAGCCGCCCGATTCAGCGTCTGAGCGATGCCGCCGAACGCCTCAGCGAGGATCTCGACAGCCCGCCACTCGACGAGTCCGGCCCACGCGAAGCGCGACAAGCGGCCTCCACCTTCAACCTGATGCAACGGCGTATTCGCGAACAAGTCCAGCAACGCGCCCGCATGCTCGGCGCCGTCTCCCACGACCTGCGCACGCCGCTGTCACGACTGAAACTGCGTCTGGAAAACATCAGCGACGAAAAGCTTCAGGGCCAGATGCGTCAGGATCTGGACGACATGATCAGCATGCTCGACGCCACCCTCACCTACCTCCACGAACAGCGCATCAGCGAAGCCGTGCAACTGATGGACGTGCAGGCGCTGGTCGAGTCGCTGTGCGAAAACGCCCAGGACCAGGGTGCCGACGTGCAAGTCAGTGGTCATTGCGCCCCGTTGCCGGTACAGCCGATGGCACTGCGTTCGTGCCTCAACAACCTGCTCGACAACGCCCTGCGATACGCCGGCCAGGCGCGCATCGAACTGCACGATCACCACGAACAAGTGCAGATCCACGTAATCGACCATGGCCCGGGGATTGCCGAAAACCAGCGTGAAGCCGTGTTCGAGCCCTTTTACCGACTGGAAGGCTCACGCAACCGCAACTCCGGCGGCGTCGGCCTGGGCATGACCATTGCTCGCGAAGCTGCACAGCGTTTGGGTGGGCAGTTGAATCTGGAAGAAACCCCGGGGGGCGGCCTGACTGCGGTGATTCGCCTGCCGCGGACCTGAAAACACAATGCTCCCCGGTAGAACGTAGAAGTATCTGGATATGGCGGCTTGAGTTGAGCCGGCTGTTGCGGTCAGCCAATGAAAAGCCCCCTCACCCTAGCCCTCTCCCAAAGGGAGAGGGAACTGACCGGGGTGATTGGGAGAGTTATGCCGACCCGAAATACCGAGTCGTACTCAATTTCCAAAGCCAACGCAGATCGGCTCCCTCTCCAGGGGGAGAGGGCTGGGGTGAGGGGCAGCCACACCAACAATCCAAAGCCAACCACCCGCTTCTAACCACTCATTACAATGAGCGCCAGCTCGAGTGCCCTTGATCTTGCCTAACCAGCGACATCGGAAGGCTGAGCGGAGGGATTGATCCGGGCGTGGGAGCGCAGCGACCGTCTGGCGCAGCCAGACACAGCGGAAGGAGGTGCAGCGAAGCAAACCGTAGCCGCTGCGCCCGGATCGATCCCGCAGCGAAGGGACCCGAGCCTGCGAGGGCCGAACGCAGGAGCAAAGCCTTTTGGTTCCTTTTTGGCGTCTGAAAAAGGGACTCGCCGTAAGGGCGAAACCGCCAGCCGCAACACCCGCAGCAACGGATATTCACCCAAAACACCAAGAGCCTGGTCGGCCCAGAGGCCGCCAAGGCCAAGAAAAAAACGACCTACCGCCGCTCCTCGACCCGCCCCTGACTCTTGCTCCAGTCCGTCAACAAACTATAAGCCACCGCCAACAACGTCGGCCCGATAAACAACCCGATAAACCCAAACGCAATCAACCCGCCAAATACCCCAAGCAACACAATCACCAGCGGCAGGTTCCCCCCGCGACTGATCAGATACGGCTTGAGCACGTTGTCCACACCACTGATGATGAACGTGCCCCAGATTCCCAGAAACACCGCCATCCCGTACTCGCCCTTCCAGGCCAGCCAGGCCGTGGCCGGCACCCACACCAGCGGTGGCCCCATCGGAATCAGACTGAGCAGAAAGGTCACGATCCCCAGCACCAGCGCGCCCGGTACCCCGGCAATCAGAAATCCGATCAACGCCAGAACCGCCTGCGCCGCCGCTGTACCGATCACCCCGTTGACCACCCGCTGCACCGTACCCGCCACCAGTTCGATGTAATAGCCGGCACGCTCGCCGATCAAGCGTTCCAGCAGACTGTGCACGAACGCCGCCAGCCGTGGCCCGTCACGGTAGAAAAAGAACACGAAGACAATACTCAACGTCAGCTCGAGAATACCGCCGCCGATCTGCGCACTGCGCGCCAGCAGCCAGTTACCGACCTGCCCCAGATAAGGCTTTATCGACACCATCAGCGCCGCGCCCTGCTGATCGATGCTGTTCCACAACCCCACCAGCCGTTCCCCCACAAACGGCAAAGCCCCGAGCCAGTCCGGCGCCTCCAGCAGCCCGTCGACCTGCACATCCTTGATGAATGCGGTGGCATCGCGCACATGATCGGCAAGATTGAAGCCCAGCCAGACCAGCGGCGCGGCTACCAGCAGCATCCAGCCCAGGGTCAGAATGGCCGCGGCCAGCGACTCACGGCCATTGAGCCAGCGCGTCAACAGGCGCATCAGCGGCCAACTGGCGAACGCCAGCACCGCGCCCCAGAACAGCGCCGACCAGAACGGCGCCATTACCCACAGGCTGGCCCCGAACAGCACCAGCAGGAGGATTTGCACCAGCAGGCGATCGTTATTGAGCATGTGAGATCTCGGAAAAATCAGTCAGGCAAAGAGTAGGCGAACACGCCGTGCATGTTCGCCCGGTAGCTTATCGCAACAGGTCGATGCGCAGACCTTTGCCTTCGACAGTGCCGGTTTCCATGCGCGCCGCTCGCACTCCCTGACTGATCAGCGCCTGACGCCACGCTTCGGCCTTGGGCCCGGACAGCGTCACGCGCAACGTGGTATCGAGGTTGAGGCCACGGGAGATCAGCCTTAGCCAGGTATCATCCGGGGCATCGACGCGGTCCGGGAAATCCAGCTCGCCGGTGCTTTTGAGTTGGCGCAGCAGGGTTGCCGAGGTCGGCAGCAATTCGCCCAGTGGCGCCTGCGCCTCGAACTGCTCGACATGCAGATAGGCTTTGCGGTTGCCGCGAGTGATGCTGTACAGCGCCACCAGTGTGTTGTCCCGCGGTGCGGCCAGGCGCAACAGCAGATACGCCTGTTGCTCGTCGGCGCCATACAGTTTGGCGTTGCCGAATACCTCGTTGGCCCACAGGCTGCTTTCACCGCAATCACGCGCCTGACACCAGAACAGCAACTCGGCGTCCTGTTTTTGCAGGGCCTTGCGCGCCTCGGTGAAGGCTTCGGTGGCGGAATGTTCGGGCGGCAACTCGTAGGTGACCGCCGTGGTCTGGCCGCGTGCCGTGATCTGGCCGTCGAAGCGCAACTGGCCGCTGATCTTGCGGATCGAACCCAGCGGGTAGATCCGCTCAAGCTCGACTGGCGGGCGATAGTCGACGATCTGCGCGTCGGCCAGACGCGGCACGATCGGCAAATCCTGACTGCCCGGCACGTCGGCGGCGAACGAAACGGTGCTGAAACAACACAGTGCCCACAGACTGATTAAGCGCATCGTCAGGCTCATCGGATCGGCATGACTGGGTGATTCGGGGTCGCAGCGGTGTAGAAATCCATTGTTGTCGTCTCCCATTTCAACCCGACCAGCCTCGACAGTTGCCCGCTGCAAGTCAAGGAATGGCGAAGAAGCGATTGAAACAGTCTGCGACAAGATCCGCGCCGGCCTCATCGTTGAGGTGCAAATGATGCCCGCCCGCCAACTGTTCCCGGCTAAAGGGCAGACGCTCCAACAGCTCAGGATGTTTGGCCAGCATCCCCTCGGCCGCCACGACCAACTGCGCCGGACAAGCGATGCGCGCGACAAAAGCCAGCGCCTGTTCCTGGGTCAGGCGTAATGGCGAGGGCAAAGTCAGGCGATTGTCGGTGCGCCACGTGTAACCGCCGGGCACCGGCATCAGGCCGCGCTGGGCCAGCAGCTCGGCCGCCTCCCGACTCACGGCTACCAGCCCTTTCATGCGCGCTTCGATGGCGCGGTCGAGGGTCGGATAGACCGGTTTGCGCTTGTCACGCAGATCCAGCTGCGCTTGCAGGGCCATGCCCATGCGTTCGGCAGCATTTTCGCCTTTGTCTGTAGGCGGAATCACACCGTCGATCAGCGCCAGATGGCTGATGCGCTCCGGTAATGAGCCAGCCAACACCAGCGAGACGATTGCGCCCATGGAATGCCCGAGCAGGCCGAAACGCTTCCAGCCCAATTGCTCAGCGACCTGCAGCACATCGTGGGCGTAATCCCACAGCGCATATCCGGCACCGTTCGGCCGGTGCCCGGAGTGACCGTGCCCGGCCATGTCCAGCGCGATGATGCGCAATCCCTTGAGCCTGGGTGCCAGACGCGCAAAGCTGTTGGCGTTGTCGAGCCAGCCATGCAGGGCAATGACCGGCAAGCCGTCCTCAGGACCGAACAAATGCGCGGCCAGCTCGATATGCGGCAGGCTCAGGCGCACTTCTTCGAAGATCGGGCTCATGCGCAGTCCTTGTCCTGACGGGTTTGCCAGCGGCTGAACAGGGTCTTCAACAAGCGTGCCGTATCCTGCGGGCGTTCGAGCGGGAACATGTGCCCGCCGGGCATGCTCAACGCCTCGCCCTGGGCCAGGCGCGAAACGAAACGGGTGTGATGACGCATCACCACGCGGCTCTTGTGCCCGCGCACCACCGCCAGCGGCACCTGCAATTGCCGGGTATGAGCGGGACTGGTGTGCGGCACGCCGCGATAGATGCTGATTTCGGTGGCCGGATCGAAACGCAGGCGCAATTTGTCGCCGACCTTGTGCAAACCGTGGTGCAGGTAGGCGTCGAAGCATTCCGGGTCAAAACCGCGAAACAGTGTCTTGCCGGCAAAATAACTGCGCGCGCTGTCGAGGTCGGCGAACTCTTCGCGCCGGCCCAATGTGCGTCCGGCGGGCGTCAAGCGGTCGATAAAACCAAAGCGCTTGGCCGCACGGATGACCCATTGATCGGTGCGGGTCAGCACCGGCGAATCGAGCATCACCACACCGCGATACAACTCGGGGCAACGCAGCGCCGCGTGCAGGTGCAGCACACCGCCAAACGAATGGCCGACGCCCCACACTGGCTGATCCTGTTGCTGCAAGTGATGGATGAGTTCGTCGACGAGGTTGTACCAGTTGTCGTCTGCGGGAAAACGCGGGTCGTGGGCATGCTGTTCCAGATGCGCTACCCGATATTCCGGCGCCAGCGCCGCGAACAACTTGCCATAGGTGCCCGAAGGGAAGCCGTTGGCGTGGGCGAAGAAGATCGGTTGCGACATGCTGGGCAAATCCATGGATGGAAAACGTGGCGTTGATTGTCCGTAAGAGCGGCGCTCACAGCAATGACTGTAAGTGCCAGGAATGATGACAGTCTGGTCAGGGTGATGGGTGTCAGTTGGATCGTCCCCCCTCACCCCAGCCCTCTCCCCCGAGGGGGCGAGGGGAAAGGGAGCCGATCGGGGGAGTATCCGGGACCTGAGCTCGACTCGATTTATCAGGTCGACGAGGATTGCGAAAACCACACGGTAGGCCCCCTCTCCCTCTGGGAGAGGGCTGGGGTGAGGGCTCGCCCTGACGGAACCCGATAAATGTCAACGCAGCGGCGGCTGCTCGCCCAACGGCACCACCGCCATGGTCAGACGCGACACACAACTGGCCTTGCCCTCATCGCTGGTCAGGCGGATGTCCCAGACATGCGTGGTGCGGCCAATATGGATCGGCCTGGCCACTGCCGTCACCCGGCCACTGCGCAAGCCGCGCAAGTGGTTGGCGTTGATCTCAAGCCCCACGCAATTAAATTTGCTCGCATCGATGCACAGATAACTGGCCATCGAACCGACCGTTTCCGCCAATACGACCGAGGCGCCGCCGTGCAGCAAGCCGTAGGGCTGATGGGTGCGATGGTCGATGACCATGCTCGCCGTCAGCGAGTCGTCATCGAACGCCTCGAAACGAATGTCGAGCAGTTCGCCGATGGTGTTTTTCTGAATCGCGTTCAACTGCTCGATATTCGGAGTGGTACGCCACACGCTCATCGCAGACTTCCTTTTGTTGTTCTGGTCGTCGTTCAATCCTGCCACAGCACCGCCTCGTTGCGCTCACTCCATTCTTCGAAGCGGCTGCCATAGGTGTCTTCGATGACATTGCGCTTGATCTTCAGGGTCGGCGTGAGGAAGCCGTTTTCCACCGCCCAACTGTCTTTGACCACCACCAGCCGGCGCAGGCGTTCATGCTTGTCGAGGGCGGCGTTGACCTCTTCCAGCAGCTTTTCCAGACTCGAATGCAAACTCGCCCGCCCCTCTTCCTGATTGACGGTCGACAACACGCACAAACCCAACGGGGCGCTCAATCCGTCACCGACGACACAGACCTGCTCGATGCGCGAATGCACCGCCAAACGGTTCTCGATCGGCGCCGGGGCGACGTATTTGCCCTTGCTGGTCTTGAAGATTTCCTTCAGTCGCCCGGTCAGGCGCAGGCGCCCTTCGCCGTCCTGTTCACCCTTGTCACCGGTGCGCAGGAACCCGTCCTGGGTGATGGTTTCGGCGGTTTTCTGCGGCTCCTTGAAATAGCCGAGCATTGTCGCCTGACTGCGCACCTGCACTTCGCCCGACTCATCGATGCGCACCTCGACCTGCGGGCACGGCTTGCCGATCCAGCCCTGCCGGTATTGCCCCGGCAGGCAGATGTGCGAATAGCCGCAGCCCTCGGTCATGCCGTACACCTCCAGCACGTCGAGGCCAAGTTTCTGGTACCAGGCGAGCAAGGTCTGCGGCACTGGCGCGGCGCCCGACAACGCCACGCGCAGGGCATCCAGACCGAGCCCGGCAAGGACTTTGTGGCCGACGCGCTTGCCGATAAACGGCAGACCAAGAAGAAAATCCAGACGTTTTGCCGGCATCTTGCTGTACACGCCCATCTGGAATTTGGTCCAGATCCGCGGCACACCGAACATCGCGGTCGGCCGCGCGCGCTTCAGATCAGTAATGAAGGTGTCGAGGCTTTCGGCAAAGAACACCGTCTGCCCGGTATAGATCGACGCCAGCTCGACGAACATCCGCTCGGCGACGTGGCACAGCGGCAGGTAAGACAGCAGCCGGTCGTTCTCGTTGAGCCCGAACAATTGCGTGCCATGCGTCGTGGCGAACCCGAGATTGGCGAAACTGTGCATCACGCCTTTCGGCAGACCCGTGGTGCCGGAGGTGTAGATGATCGTCGCCAGTTGCTCGGCGGGCGGGCGCGGGTCGTCCTGGATCGGCGAACTTTTCAGCAGATCAGCCCAACTGAAATCAAATTCGCCGGGCGGATGCAGCGGCAGGCTGATCGTCGGCAGACCGGCCGGGATGCCCTTCGACATGCCCGGCCAGTCATCAAGCTTGCCGATAAACGCCAGCACGCTTTCGGAGTGCGTCAGCACCTGCGCCACGGAATCGGCAGTGAGATTGGGATACAGCGGCACCGAGACGTGCCCGGCCATCCAGATGGCCAGATCGGCGATGATCCAGTGCGCGCAGTTTTTCGAGATCAGGGCGATGTGGCTGCCGGGCGGCAATTCACGCGCACGCAGCCAGTGCGCGGCGCAGCGGGCATGATGGCCGACATCGGCCCACGTCAAGGTCTCGACCTGCCCGCCGCCGATCGGCTGCACCAGAAAGCGCTGGCGCGGGTGCCGGGCTTCCCGTTCGTAGAACACGTCCAGCGGCAAACGGAAGGCGGCAGACATGCGACTCGCTCCTGTTTTTTTGGTCTGGAGCAAGCGTAGTCAACCAAGCAAGTGCTTGGTTGGATTTTTCAAACAAATAATTTCATGAACACGCAGAAATCACTGTGGGAGCCAGCCTGCTGGCGATCGCGATCTTGCAGTCGACATCCTGGGTGACTGAAAGAAAGCTATCGCCAGCAGGCTGGCTCCCACAGGGGATGTGCGTGCTTTCAGGGGTGTTTCAGGCTGTTGAGGGTCATTGAGCCGATCAGCAGCTCCGGGCTTTCCAGCTCGGCCAGGCCAGCGGTGCTGACCCGCTCCGGCGGATGTCCTGCGCCATGCCGCAGATAGCTGAGCAAATTGCCCACCAACGGGTTGTGGCTGACCAGCAAGACATTGCTCACCGACACCAGTTGCTCGGCGACCTTGTCCGGATCGGACTCCGGCGTCAGCCACTCGACCGTGCGAATTTCCGGCTCGAATCCCAACGCCTCGCGCACGATCTGCGCGGTTTGCTGCGCACGCAGATAGGGGCTGGCGTAAATCGCCGTCAGCGGCTGGCCGATCAAATGCGCGGCGCTATTCAAGACTTCCTTGCGACCGTGTTCGGTCAGTTCGCGCTCGGAGTCGATTTTCGAGCCATGAGGCACCGCCTCACCGTGACGCAATACCCAGAGTTTCATAGCTTGGGTTCCTCATCTCGAACCGGGTGCGCGGCCGGCGCCACGGCATGCGGCGCTTCGCCTTCCGGGGTGCGCGGCGCCGGCCAGTCGGCGAACGGCCAAGGCTTCTGGTCACTGTGGAACGTGCCGAAGCGGCCGATCTGCGCGAGAAACTGGCTCAGGCTGTCACCGAAATTCATCAGGCTCGCGCTCGGCGCGCCGTAGATCAAACGGTAGATCAGTTGCACCAGGACCACGGCGCCGAGGATGAACTGCGCCACTTGCCAGACCAGCAGGTAAACGATCATCCACAACACCCGCAGAAGGATGGATTCGTACTGGGCTTCGGTTTTCGGATCTTGCATGGCTTGCTTCCTGTCCGTGTAACAGCTGAGTCAGTTGAACCCGCTGGTGGAGATAAAGTCGACGTCGGTTTTCGGCTCGGCGCGCATCAGTAGACCGATCACCTGCTCCAGCGTGCGGCCTTCGAACAGAATTGCATGGAGCCCGGCGACCAGCGGCATATAGACGCCGACTTCCTGCGACTTGGCCTTGAGCACTTTCAGGGTATTGACCCCTTCGGCGACTTCACCCAGACGCGACACCGCTTCATCGAGGCTCAAGCCCTGACCGAGAGCGAAACCGACCTGATAGTTGCGACTCTTCGGTGATGAACAGGTGACGATCAGATCACCGACGCCGGCAAGCCCGAGGAACGTCATCGGGTTGGCGCCCTGATTCACCGCAAAGCGGGTCATTTCCGCCAGCGCGCGGGTGATCAGCATGCTCTTGGTGTTTTCGCCCATTTCCAGCGCCACCGCCATGCCGGCAATGATCGCGTAAACGTTTTTCAACGCCCCGCCCAGTTCGACACCAAAACGGTCGGCGCTGGCGTACACCCGAAAAGTCCGGCCGTGCAGCGCGGCCTGCACCGCTTTGCACAGTTCTTCATCTTCGCTGGCGACCACTGTGGCGGTCAGCGCATGTTCGGCGATTTCCCGTGCCAGGTTCGGCCCGGACAACACGCCGATGCGCGCTTGCGGCGCGATTTCTTCGAGAATCTGGCTCATCAGCTTGAAGGTCTGCGCTTCGATGCCTTTGGTCAGGCTGACCAGCATCTTGCCGCTCAACCGCTCGGCGTGGGCGGCAAGCACCGTGCGCAACGCACTGGAGGGCAGCGCGACGAAGCACAAATCACAGGCGTCGAGGGTTTCCTGCAGGTCGGTGACCGCGGTCACTCCCGGGAGAATCTTGATGCCTTTGAGGTAGCGCGGGTTTTCGCGATTGACCCGGATGGCTTCGGCCTGCTCGGGGTCACGCATCCACTGCCGGACTTGATGGCCGTTTTCGGCCAGCAGATTGGCCACGGCGGTACCAAAACTTCCGCCTCCCAGGACCGCAATCGGGCGCTGTTCAGTCATATGCAATCCGTTAATCCATACCAGTGGCGATGGCGGCATTATACGGGGCGACCCGGTCGCGGCCAGCCCCAGCAACAATTACCGACACTTGTAGGAAGAAGACCAATAAAACCTAGGAAAATGCCTGCAACGTAACTGGAAAAGTCGCTGCCCTCGGTTAACATGCGCGCCAATTCTTTGCTTTCAAGGCTGTGTCGTGTCCGCCGGTTCTCTTCCTTCGCGTTCATCCCTGTTGCTGGCGCTGCTGGTCTGCCCGGCCGCGCAGGCGGATGACCTGTTCGTCGACAGCGAAGCACTGCCGCAAGTGCTGACGGCCACGCGCCTGAAGCAAACGCCCGCAGAAGTGCCCGGCAGCATGACCGTACTCGACAACGAATTGATCAACGCCAGCGGCGCCCGCGACATCAGCGAACTGCTGCGCCTTGTGCCGGGCATGATGGTCGGCAACATCAGCGGCAATCAGGCCGCGGTCAACTATCACGGGACCAACGCCAGCGAAGCACGGCGCATGCAGGTGCTGATCGACGGTCGTTCGGTGTATCGCGCCGGGCTGGCGACGGTGGACTGGAGCGACATTCCGGTGGCCATCGAAGACATCGAGCGCGTCGAAGTCTTTCGCGGCCCGAATACCGTCAGCTATGGCGCCAATGCGCTGATGGCGGTGGTCAACATCATTACCCGCCACCCGGCAGACAGCCACGGCACCCGGCTGAAGTACACCCGCGGTCAGCGCGGCATCAATGACTTTTATGCCAGCCAGGGCAGCAGCTGGAATGGCGGCGACATGCGCCTGTCGTTGTCCGGTCAGGAAGATGATGGCTTCGACAGCGATCGCTCCGGCGCGGATTACCGCGACAGCCGCCGCCTGAATCGCCTGAGCCTCGCCGTCAGTCACACCCTCAGCGATGATCAGAGCCTCGATTGGCAGATCAACGCCAAGGACGGCACCAACCAAAGGCCATATACCTACCAACCGGTGTTCTCTGGGATTACGGCCGCCGGGAACAATTCGGACGTAGTGGCCAAGGATTACGCCGGCTCGGTGCGCTGGAACCTCGACATCAACCCGCAGCACAGCCTGTATGTTCAAGGCTCGGTGCAACACTGGGACCGTCAGCAAACCTGGCGCGCCTGCGATGCCGAGGTATCGTTCAGCCCCGAGCTGACGCAATTGTGGCAACTCAACCCCAATTACACCGAGCGGCTGGCGCGCAACATCACCCGTTTCACCGGCCCCGGCGCGGCACCCGGCACACCACAGGAAATGGCCCTGGCCAATCATGTGCTCGACCAATGGCGCAACGGCGCGAGCCGAACCCTGTGCGGTGACATCGACCAGAGCGCACGTGAATCGCGCTATGACCTCGAACTGCAAGACACCCTCAGCCTGTCCGAAAGCCTGCGCCTGGTCAGCGGCCTGAACTACCGTTACGACCGCGCCGACTCCGAAACCTATTTCAACGGCACGCTCGACGACACCACCTGGCGCGCGTTCGGCCAACTGGAATGGCGCGCGACCGAACACTGGCTGTTGCAGGGCGGTGCGATGTTCGAAGACACCCGTCTGGTCGGCAATTCGCTGACCCCGCGCTTCGCCGTTAATTACCTGATCAACCCGCGCCACAGTCTGCGCGCGGTGTACTCGGAGGCGATCCGCTCGCCGGACATGTTCGAGAACAATGTCAACTGGAGCTATCAGGTCAGCAACCTGCGGCCCTCGGCCTATGGCCAATCCTCGGCACGCTACTTTGTCAAAACCCGTGGCCCGGGTGATCTGGATCAGGAGCACATGCGCTCGCGAGAGCTGGGCTATAACGGTTATTTCGCCGAAATCGGTCTGGCGCTCGACGTAAAGCTGTTCTACGACGAGATCACCGGAATGATCAGCGAGCCGCTGCGCAACAACCAATACATCGCCAGCAATGCCAATAATTCACGGTTTCGCGGCACCGAGACCCAGCTCGACTGGCGCCTGAGCCGCGCCGACCGTTTGCGCTTCACCTACGCCTTTGTCGATGCCGAGGCGAGCAATCCGCTGGATCAGCAATTCACCTCGCGCAACAGCGGCTCGGCCGGCTGGCTGCGCGAGTGGGGCCACGGCTGGAACAGCGCCCTCTTCTATTACGGCGACAACGCGCTCAATGGCTACCGCTTCGAGCGGGTCGACACGCGTATCGCCAAACGCATCCCACTGGGCAAGGCGCAACTGCAAGTGGCCGGCGTGTTGCAGCAGCGCCTGGACCATGAACCGAACACCTTCGTCGACAATAACTACGACGAGCGCCGGGTCATGTATTTCAGCGCCGAGCTGGAGTTCTAGGATGCGCTACGGCCGGTCACGGAAGACGCCGACCCTGAGTCACTGGCTGGCCGGGGTGTTTCTGTTCGTCAGTGCGTGGCTGCACGGGGTCGCGGTGCAGGCCGCCGACATTCTGTTGACCGGCGCCGAAGACAGCCCCGGCGTGCAAGCCTTCGTCCAGGCGCTGAGCGAGCTGCGCCCGACCGACAGCGTGCGTTTCCAGCCATTGGCCAGTCTGCCGGCGCCGGGCAAATTACCGGCCAGCCTGCGCTTGGTTCTGCTGGATCTGCCGAGTCTGGACTGGCGCCTGCAAGAACCCCAGGGCCCGGCGACGCTGGTGTTGCGCATCAGCCGCTTGCAGGCGCGGCAACGCTTGGGCAGCAGCCAGCCGGCGCGCTTGAGCCTGCTCTGGAGTGATCCGCCGTTGAGCCGGCAATTGCAATTGATCCGGCAAATTCTGCCGCAGGCGCGACGCGTGGGTGTGCTGTTCGGCGAGCACACCGAATTTCTCCTCAAGGAACTCAACCTCGCCGCCGAACCGTTGGGCCTGCACGTGTTCAGTCAACGCTGGGACAACATCCACGACAGCCGCCCGTTGCAAGCCGTGCTGAAAAACAGCGACGTGCTGCTCGGCCTCGACGATCCCGACCTGTACAGCCCGAAAACTGCGAAAAACCTGTTGCTCAGCAGCTACTCGCGGCAGACGGCACTGGTCGGCCCCAACATCGCCTTCGTCCGGGCCGGCAGCCTCGCCAGCACCTACAGCGATCAGCACGACTGGCTGAGCCTGCTCGACCAATTGCTTGACCAGCCACCGGCCAGTTGGCCGCGAGCGCTCTATCCCGCACGCTTCAAAGTCTCAAGTAATGCGCAGGTGGCTCGTTCTCTGGGTATCGAACCGCCCGATGATGTGTCTGTCGCCAGCCTGCTGGCCGAAGGAGAGCGCCGCCCATGAATTTCCGTCGCCGTTGGGACATCAACACCCGTACCCAGTTGATCAGTCTGGGCCCGGCACTGTTGCTGACCTTGCTGTTGATCAGCTTCTTTACCTTTGTGCGGATTCAGGATCTGCGTCAGGAGCTGACTCACACCGGGCAGTTGATTGCCAATCAACTGGCGCCCGCCACGGAATACGGGGTGATTTCCGGCAATAACGAGGTGCTGGAAAGCCTGCTCAAAGCCACACTCGCTACGCCCAACGTGCGTTTTCTTGAGGTCCAGGACAGCGCCAACCGGATTCTGGTCTACGTCGAGCAACCCGCCGATGCGCACCGTCGACCGCATCAGGTCGAAGTGTTCCAGGCACCGGTGCGCCTGCAACGCATCGCTCTGCACAATGATTTTTTCCAGGATGGCAAAGTCAGCAATGGCGGGGCCGGCGAGGATTATCTGGGGCGGGTGATCGTCGGTCTGTCCAACGATGCGTTCAGTCAGCGCCAACAGGAAATCCTCCTCAAGGCCGCCATTCTCGCGTTGTTCGCCCTGCTCTTCACGTTTGTGCTGGCGCGGCGCCTGGCCGGCAGTCTGTCGCAGCCGATCCGTGAAATCGGCGATGCGGTCAAGGCGATCCAGGACGGTGACTACAAAGCCCCGCTGCCGATTGTCGATGACACCGAACTCGGCGCCCTGTCGCAACACATCAACAACCTCGCCCAGGCGCTGGAACAGGCCAGCCGTGAGCAGCATCAGGCGATGGCGCAGCTGATCCAGACCCGTGAAGAGGCAGAAAAGGCCAACAACGCCAAATCCGACTTTCTGGCGATGATGAGCCATGAACTGCGCACGCCCATGAACGGTGTGCTGGGCATGCTGCAATTACTTGAAACCACCGAGATGACCGAGGAGCAGGTCGAATACGCCGCCCTCGCCTCGGAGTCCACCGAACACCTGCTGAAGGTGATCAACGACATACTCGACTTCTCGCGCATCGAGCGTTCGGAACTGGAGCTTGAGCACATTCCGTTCAACCTTGCCGAACTGATCGGCGCCTGCGCCCAGTCGTTCCAGCACAGCGCAGCGCAACGTGGCCTGGCCTTGAACCTGCGCATCCCCGATGACCTGCGCGGCCTTCAGGTGCAGGGTGATCCGACGCGGATCCGGCAGGTTCTGGTCAATCTGGTCGGCAACGCGCTGAAGTTCACCGAACAGGGCCGTGTCAGCATCGAGGCGCAGTGGCAATCGCTGGATCACGAACTGCTGTGGTTCACCTGCTCGGTGCGCGACAGTGGCATCGGTATCTCTTCGGAAAGTCTGGAGTTGATGTTCAACGCTTTTCAGCAGGCCGACAGCTCGATTTCCCGGCGTTACGGTGGCACCGGTCTCGGCTTGCCGATCGCCCGCACGCTGGCCGAGCGCATGGGCGGCACGTTGCGCGCGCAAAGCGAGGAAGGTCGCGGCTCGGTATTCACTCTGGAAATCCCCCTGGCGCTGTACAGGCAGGCCTTGCCGCCGCTGGCCGCGCCGCGTGCACTCAACGCCAGGGAACACGGCGAAGGCCGCCATGTGCTGCTGGTCGAAGACAACCCGGTGAACCAGACGGTGATCGAAGCGATGCTGCGCAGCCTGGGTTTTGCGGTCAGCGTCGCCACCGATGGCGCGCAAGCGGTGCGCAGTGCCGAGAGCGCCGACTTCGAAGCGATTCTGATGGATTGCCGCTTGCCGATCATCGATGGCTACGAGGCCACACGGCAGATCCGCCGCCTGCCCGGACGCAGCGAGGTGCCGATCATCGCCCTGACCGCCAACGCCTTGCAGGGCGACCGCGAAACCTGCCTCTCGGCGGGGATGAACGATTATCTGGCGAAGCCGTTTAAACGTAATGACCTGCAGCTGATTCTGCAGCGCTGGGTGTCGTAAGGTGGGCCTTTCGACCATCTGCGACTGGCGTGAAAAGCGAAAGTGCGGCAGTCTTAGGCACCCGAACGAGCCCTAAAAGGGGCTTGAATAAAAATTTCAGTGCACAAGTGTACATTCATGTCCTTGGTGCTGTGACTTTCACCACAACGCAATAGTCTATGAGTAGGCTGCCGGTTCGAGGCATGAACGCTTCGAACGGTCGGGAAGATTTGCCCCACCTGCCGCATGGGATTATTGAGGAGCTCGCATGACCAAACAAAACGCCTTTACTCGGGAAGATCTGCTGCGCTGCAGTCGCGGTGAGCTGTTCGGCCCAGGTAACGCGCAACTGCCCGCCCCGAACATGCTGATGGTGGATCGCATCACCCTGATCAGCGAGGAAGGCGGCAAGTACGGCAAAGGTGAATTGGTCGCCGAGCTGGATATCAACCCTGACCTGTGGTTCTTCGCGTGCCACTTCGAAGGCGATCCGGTGATGCCGGGCTGCCTGGGTCTGGACGCCATGTGGCAACTGGTCGGCTTCTTCCTCGGCTGGCAAGGCCTGCCGGGCCGCGGCCGTGCGCTGGGTTCGGGCGAAGTGAAATTCTTCGGCCAGGTCCTGCCGACCGCCAGGAAAGTCACCTACAACATTCATATCAAACGCGTCCTCAAGGGCAAGCTGAACCTGGCCATCGCCGATGGTTCGGTGACTGTCGACGGTCGCGAAATCTACACCGCCGAAGGCCTTCGCGTCGGCGTGTTCACCTCCACTGACAACTTCTAAGGGTTATTCGCATGCGCCGCGTCGTTATCACTGGTCTGGGCATCGTTTCGTGCCTGGGCAATGACAAAGAGACCGTCTCCGCTAACCTGCGTGCAAGCCGCCCTGGCATCCGGTTCAACCCGGAATACGCCGAAATGGGTCTGCGTAGCCAGGTTTCCGGCTCCATCGACCTCAACCTTGAAGAACTGATCGATCGCAAGATCTATCGCTTCGTCGGTCACGCAGCGGCTTACGCCTACCTGGCCATGAAAGACGCCATTGCTGACTCCGGCCTGACCGAAGAGCAAGTGTCCAACCCGCGCACTGGCCTGATCGCCGGTTCCGGTGGCGCCTCCACGCTGAACCAGATGGAAGCGCTGGACATCCTGCGCGAGAAAGGCGTGAAGCGCGTTGGCCCGTACCGCGTGACGCGGACCATGAGCAGCACCGTTTCTGCTTGCCTGGCCACCCCGTTCAAGATCAAGGGCCTGAACTACTCCATCGCATCTGCCTGCGCCACCAGTGCTCACTGCATCGGTACCGCCATGGAACAGATCCAGATGGGCAAGCAGGACATCGTCTTCGCCGGCGGCGGTGAAGAAGAACACTGGAGCCAGTCGTTCCTGTTCGACGCCATGGGCGCGCTGTCCAGCAAGCGTAACGAAACGCCTGAACAGGCTTCCCGTGCCTACGACGCCGACCGTGACGGTTTCGTCATCGCGGGCGGTGGCGGCATGGTCGTGGTCGAAGAGCTGGAACACGCTCTGGCCCGCGGCGCAAAAATCTACGCGGAAATCGTCGGCTACGGCGCGACCTCCGACGGCTACGACATGGTTGCCCCGAGTGGCGAAGGCGCGATCCGCTGCATGCAGCAGGCGCTGTCCACCGTCGACACCCCGATCGACTACCTGAACACCCACGGCACCTCGACTCCGGTCGGTGACGTTGCGGAAATGAAAGGTGTGCGTGAAGTGTTCGGCGACAAGGCTCCGGCGATCAGTTCGACCAAGAGCCTGTCCGGTCACTCCCTGGGCGCCGCCGGCGTTCACGAAGCGATCTACTGCATGTTGATGATGGAAGGCAACTTCATTGCCGGTTCCGCCAACATCGACGAGCTGGACCCTGAAGTGGCCGATCTGCCGGTGCTGACCAAGACCCGCGAAAACGCCACCATCAACACCGTGATGAGCAACAGCTTCGGCTTCGGCGGCACCAACGCCACGCTGGTGCTGAAGCGTTGGGAAGGCAAGTAATTCCCCGCAGCTGAGCCGCACATGAAAACGCCCCGACTGGTTCGGGGCGTTTTTTTTGGCTTCAATAAACTTCATGACTTCCCCAATCCCTTGTAGGAGTGAGCCTGCTCGCGATAGCGGTGGATCAGCCAACATCGTCGCTGAATGACCCACCGCTATCGCGAGCAGGCTCACTCCTACAGGGGTTTTCGGTGATCGGAAGATGAAACGTTTGTCATGAAACCAAACGCCCTGCGACCGAATGTCGCGGATTACGCGGGCTGCAGCACTCTTGCAAAATACGCAACAACACCTTGCGCGAATCGGCCGTTTACTTAGCTGACTAACAAATTCTATAACAGAGTCCTGCACAGGCCTTGCTGCAGACAACCTGAGATTTGGAGCTAGCAGATGACTGTAAAAGTAACTGAACGCGACGATTCACACATGTCCCACGAAGGCGTAGCCGCCGGTATTCGCATCTGGGATGTGCATCAACAAGACTTGCTGGTCGGCATGTTCCACAGCGAAGTCGATGCCCACAACTACAAGACCGAACTCGAAGTCCAAGAGCAGCAACGCGACGCCCGCTCCTCCTGAAGCCACCACAGCATTGAAAACGACAAACCCCGCCATGAGCGGGGTTTGTCGTTGTAGCTTTCAGCGGATTACCACATCAGGTCATCCGGGATCTGGTACGCCGCGTACGGATCGTCCTCGGTGCTGACCTCTTCGGTCTTCACGTTGAGCTGGACGATGCGCTGTGGGTCGCGCTCCTGAATCTTCAGCGCCGCTTCACGCGGGATCACTTCGTAACCGCCGTTATGATGGACGATTGCCAGCGAACCATTGCTGAGCTTGTTGCGCATCAGCGTGTTGACCGAGATGCGCTTGACCTTCTTGTCGTCAACGAAGTTGTAGTAGTCCTCGGTGGTCAGCTTCGGCAGACGCGAGACTTCGATCAATTGCTTGACCTGCGCGGCACGCGCCTTGGCTTCGGCCTTCTCTTTCGCCTGACGGTTCAGCTCCTGGTCGCGCTTGACCTTCTCGGCCATGGCTTCCTGGGCGGCGCGCTGCTGCGAGTCATCCAGTTCGATCTGACCCTTGTGAGCCAGGCGCTGCTGCTTCTGCTTGTCCTTGCTGACCTGCTTGGCCTGCTTTTGGTTGACCAGGCCTGCTTTGAGCAACTGGTCGCGAAGGGAAATACTCATGGTGCTTACTCACTTGGGCAGTGGCTCAGCCGCAGCCGGGCACATTCTTTTCCTGACGTTTGGCTTCGCCCCAGAGGGCGTCCAACTCTTCGAGGGTGCAATCTTCCATGGGACGGTGGGTGTCGCGCAATGCCTGTTCGATAAAACGGAAACGTCTTTCAAACTTGCCGTTGGCGCCACGCAATGCGGTTTCCGGATCGACCTTCAGATGCCGGGCCAGATTGACCACGGAAAACAGCAGGTCGCCGATCTCGTCAGCCACCGCGACGGGGTCGTTTTCGGACATGGCTTCGAGCACTTCGTCGAGCTCTTCACGCACCTTGTCGAGCACCGGCAAGGCGTCCGGCCAGTCGAAACCGACCTGCGCGGCGCGCTTCTGCAATTTCGCCGAACGCGACAATGCCGGCAACGCGGACGGCACATCGTCGAGCAGTGACAGTTGCTCGGGCGCTGCGGATTTCTCGGCGCGCTCCTCAGCCTTGATTTCCTCCCAGCGCTGCTTGACCTGCTCTTCGCTCAGACGCGGCACGTCGAGCGGCGCGTACAGATCGCCGGTGGGGAATACGTGCGGATGCCGGCGGATCAGCTTGCGGGTGATGCTGTCGATCACCCCGGCGAATTCGAAGCGACCTTCTTCCTTGGCCAACTGGCTGTAATACACCACCTGAAACAGCAGATCGCCGAGCTCGCCCTGCAAGTGATCGAGATCGCCACGCTCAATGGCGTCGGCCACTTCGTAGGCTTCTTCAAGGGTGTGCGGAACGATGGTGGCGTAAGTCTGCTTGATGTCCCACGGGCAACCGAACTGCGGATCGCGCAGGCGGGACATCAGGTGGAGCAGGTCTTCAAGGCTGTACATCATATTTCTCTCTCACCACAACCCCCTGTAGGAGTGAGCCTGCTCGCGATTGCGGTGTGTCAGTCACCATTAATGCTGGCTGACACGGCCTCATCGCGAGCAGGCTCACTCCTACAGTTGATCGGGTCCGGTTTTCACGGGGTACGGTTACGCCGCGTTTCGATGATGTTCGGCAACTGCGAAATCCGCCCCAGCAAGCGCCCCAGCGCGTCCAGGCCCGGAATCTCGATGGTCAGCGACATCAACGCGGTGTTGTCTTCCTTGTTCGAGCGGGTGTTGACCGCCAGCACGTTGATGCGCTCGTTGAGCAGCACCTGCGAGACGTCACGCAGCAGACCGGAACGGTCGTAGGCGCGGATGACGATGTCCACCGGATAGGTGAGCACCGGCACCGGCCCCCAGCTGACCTGGATGATCCGCTCGGGTTCGCGCCCGCCCAGTTGCAGCACCGAGGCGCAGTCCTGACGGTGAATGCTCACGCCGCGGCCCTGAGTGATGTAGCCGACGATCGCATCGCCCGGCAGTGGCTGGCAGCAGCCGGCCATCTGCGTCATCAGGTTGCCGACGCCCTGGATCTGAATGTCGCCACGCTTGCCCGGTTTGTAGCCGGTGGCCTTGCGCGGAATCAGTTCCAGCTGTTCGTTGCCGCGCTCCGGCTCGACCAGTTGCTGCGCGAGGTTGACCAGTTGCGCCAGTCGCAGGTCGCCGGCACCGAGGGCGGCGAACATGTCTTCGGCGGTTTTCATGTTGGCCTTGTCGGCCAGCTTGTCGAAGTCCACCGCCGGCAGGCCGAGCCGGGTCAGTTCGCGCTCGATCAGGGTCTTGCCGGCCGCGACGTTCTGGTCGCGCGCCTGCAATTTGAACCAGTGCACGATCTTCGCCCGTGCCCGCGACGTGGTGACGTAACCGAGGTTCGAGTTCAGCCAGTCGCGGCTCGGCGTGCCATGCTTGCTGGTGATGATCTCGACCTGCTCACCGGTCTGCAGGCTGTAGTTGAGCGGGACGATGCGCCCGTTGATCTTCGCGCCACGGCAGTTGTGGCCGATCTCGGTGTGTACGCGGTAGGCGAAGTCCAGCGGCGTCGCGCCCTTGGGCAAGTCGATGGCGTGACCGTCGGGGGTAAAGATGTAGACCCGGTCCGGCTCGATATCGACACGCAGCTGTTCGGCCAGCCCGCCGATGTCACCCAGCTCTTCGTGCCACTCGAGGACCTGACGCAGCCAGGAGATTTTCTCTTCGTAGTGGTTGGAACCGGATTTGACGTCGGTGCCCTTGTAGCGCCAGTGCGCGCAGACGCCGAGTTCGGCCTCTTCGTGCATCGAGTGCGTACGGATCTGTACTTCGAGAACCTTGCCTTCCGGGCCGATCACCGCGGTGTGCAGCGAGCGGTAGCCGTTCTCTTTCGGGTTGGCGATGTAGTCGTCGAATTCTTTCGGGATGTGCCGCCACAAGGTGTGGACGATGCCCAGCGCGGTGTAGCAGTCGCGCATTTCCGGAACCAGCACGCGCACCGCACGCACGTCGTAGATCTGGCTGAACTCCAGACCCTTGCGCTGCATTTTGCGCCAGATCGAATAAATGTGTTTGGCTCGCCCGCTGATGTCGGCCTCGACACCGGTGGCCTGTAATTCATCCTTGAGCTGGGTCATCACGTCAGCGATGAAACGCTCGCGGTCCAGCCGCCGCTCATGGAGCAACTTGGCGATCTGTTTGTATTGATCGGGCTCGAGGTAACGGAAGGACAAATCCTCCAGTTCCCACTTGATATGACCGATGCCGAGGCGGTGCGCGAGCGGCGCATAGATGTCGAAGACTTCCCGGGCGACGCGGTTACGTTTTTCGTCGTCGGCGGTTTTCACCGCACGGATCGCGCAGGTGCGTTCGGCCAGTTTGATCAGCGCGACGCGCACGTCATCGACCATGGCCACGAGCATTTTGCGCAGGTTCTCTACCTGCCCCTGCGTGCCCATGACCATCGACTGGCGCGGGCTGAGGCTGGCGCTGATGGCGGCCATGCGCTGCACGCCGTCGATCAGCTTGGCCACCACCGGGCCGAAACGCTGGCCGACGGCAGCGAGTTCGATCTGGCCCTCGCGCACGCCGCGATACAGCACCGCAGCGACCAGTGAATCCTGATCGAGCTTGAGGTCGGCGAGGATCTCGGCGATTTCAAGCCCGGTGCTGAAACTGCCGGAGCCCTCGGCCCACAGATTCTTTTTCGCGTTGGATTGCTGCTCCGCCTCGCGAGCGAACTCGCAGGCTTCTTTCAAGGCTTCGCGATCCAGTGCCAGATCGACACTGACCGCATGATCGAGCCAAGCCTCGAGATTGATACTGCCGTCGGTGTTGATCGGCTGGTGTGCTCTCACCTGTACCATGTCGCTTTACCTTCCCTACGACGCAGATTCAATGCGTCAAATCGCTGATCCTCATCGTCCGGTTGCGCTCGCGGGGCTCAGGCGAGCGCGGCACGGACAGATCAGACGGATTCAGACGAGCCGTCCTGGCTCGCTTCAAATAACGCCATGGCCTCGACATGTGCCGTCTGAGGAAACATATCGAGAATCCCGGCACGTTTTAACCGGTAGCCCTGCTTGATCAATTCGACCGTGTCGCGCGCCAGAGTTGCAGGGTTGCACGACACATACACCAGCCGTTTGGCACCCAGGCTCGCCAGCTTGCGCACCACCTCGAAAGCACCGTCACGGGGTGGGTCCAAGAGTACCGCAGAAAAGCCGTTTCCGATCCACTGAGCATCGGTCAAAGGCTGGGATAAATCGGCTTGAAAAAACTTTGTGTTATGCAAATTGTTACTGGCGGCGTTGGCTTCGGCACGCTCGACCATGGTCTGCACGCCCTCGACTGCCACCACTTCACGCACGCTTTGGGCCAAGGGCAACGCAAAGTTGCCGAGACCGCAAAACAGATCCAGCACGCGTTCCTCGGCCCTCGGCTGCAGCCAGTCCAGCGCCTGAGCGACCATCGCCTCGTTGACGCCGGCATTGACCTGAACGAAGTCGCCGGGGCGGTAGGCCAGATCAAGGTCCCATTGCTCCAGGCGATAGCCCAGCGCCTGGCTGGCGTCGACCGGTTGCGGTTCGCCGTCGCCATGCAGCCACAATTGCGCCTCATGGAACTGGCAGAAATCCTTGAGGATCGTCAGGTCCGCTTCGGACAGCGGCGCCATGTGCCGCAGCAACACGGCCAGTGACGAGCCACTGAACAATTCGACATGCCCCAGCGCTTGCGGCTTGCTCAAGCGACGCAGCATCTCCGGCAAACGGGTCATGATCGGTTGCAAGGGCTGTACCAGCACCGGGCATTCGCTGATCGCCACAATGTCCTGACTGCCGGCGGCGCGGAAACCCACCTCAAGTTTCTTGGCCTTCATGTCCCAACGCACCGCAATCCGCGCGCGACGGCGATAGCCGAATTCCGGACCGGTCAACGGCGCGGCCCATTCTTGCGGCTCAACGCCGGCAACGCGCGACAATTGCTCGGCGAGCATGCGCTGTTTCAGGGCGAGTTGTTCGTCGTGGGGCAGATGCTGCACGCTGCAACCGCCGCAGCGGCCGGCATGCGGGCACGGCTGCGGGCGACGCAATTGGCTGGCCTTGAACACGCGCTCGGTGCGCGCCTCGACGACTTTACCGTGGGCGCCAAGCACTCGCGCCTCGACTTCTTCGCCGGCGAGAGCGCCGAGGACGAACCAGGTTTTGCCTTCGAAAAATGCGATACCGCGACCGTCATTGGCCAGGCGCTCGATGTTCAAGCGCTGCTTTTTGCCGGTCGGGATTTGTGCGGCCTTGCTACCGCCGGTGGGCTGGAAGCGCAGGCCTCTCTCGTGTTTGGCCATCAGTTGGGCGCGTCGAAAATGCCGGTCGACAGGTAACGGTCGCCACGGTCGCAGATGATCGCGACGATCACCGCGTTTTCAACTTCTTTGGACAAGCGCAGCATCGCTGCCACCGCACCGCCCGAAGACACGCCGCAGAAGATGCCTTCTTCGCGGGCCAGGCGACGGGTGACGTCCTCGGCTTCGCTTTGCGCCATATCGACGATGCGGTCGACGCGGTCGGCCTGATAGATCTTCGGCAGGTATTCCTGCGGCCAGCGGCGGATGCCGGGAATGGCCGAGCCTTCCATCGGTTGCAGGCCGACGATCTGCACGCTGTCGCTCTGCTCTTTCAAGTAGCGCGAAACGCCCATGATGGTGCCGGTGGTGCCCATGGAGCTAACGAAATGGGTAATGCTGCCCTGGGTCTGGCGCCAGATTTCGGGACCGGTGGTGGTGTAGTGCGCTTCGGGGTTGTCGCCATTGGCGAACTGATCGAGCACCTTGCCACGGCCTTCGGCTTCCATGCGCTGCGCCAGATCGCGCGCGCCTTCCATGCCTTCTTCCTGACTGACCAGAATCAACTCGGCGCCATACGCGGTCATCGCCGCTTTACGCTCGGCGCTGGAATTGTCCGGCATGATCAGGATCATCTTGTAACCCTTGATCGCGGCCGCCATGGCCAAGGCGATCCCGGTGTTGCCGGAGGTTGCCTCGATCAGCGTATCGCCGGCGTGGATCTGCCCGCGCAACTCGGCACGGGTGATCATCGACAGCGCCGGACGGTCCTTGACCGAACCCGCCGGGTTATTCCCTTCGAGCTTGAGCAAAAGGGTGTTGCTGGTGGCGCCGGGCAGGCGCTGCAAACGCACCAGCGGCGTGTTGCCGACGCAATCGGCGATGGTTGGGTACTGCAGGGTCATGGCGTATTCGCAATCCAGACGTGCGGGGGCGCCTATCATACCGGCAAACCCGCGCAGGCCATATCACGCAAAGTGCGGTGCTTATGGTTTCTAGGAATAAGCAGCAATAGTCTCACCAGTGGTGAGACTTTTATCTGAGTAACACTTGGTTTTCATGGGGCTGCTCAGGGCCAGTTCGCGAGCAGGCTCGCTCCTTGGGGTTAGTGTCAGCAGTGATGACACTATTAACGGTAGATCACACAACCTGCGGCGAACCCAGATCCACTGTGGGAGCGAGCCTGCTCGCGATGGCGTCAGAACTGGCGACACCATCATCGGCCAACAACCGCAAATTCAACCGCAATCCCGCCCCGGCATTCTCGGCCCAGAGCAACCCGCCCTGGCGCTGCACCGCGTTGCGCGCAATGCTCAAGCCCAAACCAAACCCGCCATCCCCTGGCCTCGAGCCGTCGAGTCGGATGAACGGTGAAAAAATCCGCTCCAGATCTGCTTCAGCCACACCGCCGCCCTGATCCTCCAGCCACAAATGCCAATAATCGCCATCGCGCTGTCCATCGAGCCGGACAATTGCGCCCTCGGGCGAATGCCGAATCGCATTGCGCAAAATGTTCTCCAGCGCTTGCGCCAATGTATTGAGATGGCCGCGTACCCAGCACGACGCATCGACCGAACATTGCAACTGCAAGCTCGGCCAGCCGCTTTCGTAACAGGCATTGTCGGTAAGCATTTCCCAGAGGGCCTGAATCTGGATCGCTTCGTCGGGCAGTGGCGTGCGGTCAGTGTCGAGCCAGGCCAGTTGCAAGGTGTCTTCGACCAGCCGCTGCATGCCGTCGACCTCGCGGCCGATGCGTTCGCGCAACTGTGGCAGCCCTTGCTCTCCTTCACTGGCAACGCGCAGGCGGCTCAGCGGCGTGCGCAGTTCATGGGATAAATCGCGCAATAGCTGCTGCTGTAAAGCGACGGTGGTTTGCAGGCGTTCGGACATCGAATCGAATGCGCGGGCCAGCTCACCGAGTTCGTCGGGGCGCTGGGTCATGCCACTCGACAGGCGCACATTCAATTGGTCGGCGCGCCAGGCGTTGGCCTGTTCGCGCAGGTTGTTCAGAGGCACAACCAGCAAGCGGTACAGGCCGATGCACAACAACAAGGTGAACAGCCCGGGAATCACGCCATTGGTAATGACGCGCCAGAACACCCGGTATTTGCCCGGCACAAAGCGTTCCGGCAACTCGATGACGAGGATGCCGGCGGACGGTTCTTTGGGAAACGGCACGCGCAGCCACGGCCGGCCCTTTTTATGGATCGGCCAGTCGAGGCCGCGTAGAAAGGTCAGGTGCTGCACTTCTGCCTCGTTCAACGGCTCGCTGCTCAGCGACTGCAAATTGCCGCCAATCACCCCGACCCAACTGGCCTCGCGCAATTCCATGCTTTGCAGCCAGTCATCCACGCCGTGGCGGCCGCCGTGCTGCCAGGCCTGCTCCGCTTGCGCCGCATAGCGACTGAGCGTTGCGCGCGCGTTGTCAGAGAGGAACTGATTGCGCTCCTCCATGTAGCGACCCCACGACCAACTCAGCCAGATCATCAGCAGACAGAACGCCACCAGCAGCAAAGCCAGTTTCCAGAACAGCGAATGCCGCCCTGGCAGTTCAGAGCGTTTCATCGGCGCCACTCAATACGTAGCCCTTGCCCCAGACAGTGCGCACTTCGCGCTCGGTGTAACCGATGGCTTTGAGTTTGCGGCGGATCTGGCTGATGTGCATGTCGAGGCTGCGGTCGTGGGCGGCATAGCCGCGTTGCAGCACATGCTGATAAAGGAAGGCTTTGCTCAGCACTTCCTCGTCGTTGCGGTTGAGGGTGTCGAGCAAGCGGAATTCGCTGCGGGTCAGCCCGGCGGCCTGCTCGCGGAAAAACACCTCGCACTGTTCATCGTCGAAACGCAGCGCACCGCTCGTCGCTGGCAGCACAGCTGCCGCCGGGCGGCGATCGAGGGCGACGCGGCGCAGGATCGCTTCGATACGCACATGCAACTCAGCCATGCTGAACGGCTTGGGCAAATAGTCGTCGGCACCGAGACGAAAGCCGCTGATGCGATCGGCCTCGGCGCCAAGTGCCGACATCAACAGCACTGGGGTCGAATGGCTCTGGCGCAATTGCGTCAACAGCTTCAAGCCGTCCAGGCCCGGCAAGAGGATATCCATCAGCACCACGTCGAACGGCTGGTCCCTGGCGATGTTCAGGCCTTCCTCACCATTCTGGCACCAGGTCACCTGAAAGCCGCTGCGGCCCAGATGCTCATGCACATAGGCACCGAGCACCGGATCGTCTTCGATGGAAAGAATGCGTGGCTGGCCAACGGAAACAGGAGTCATGAGTATCTGCAAGTAATTCTCAGTTGAGCGCGATTATTCAAGATTGCCGGGCTTGCGGCAACTCAAGGTTCGGCCATCAGACCAACGCGCCCGTGCGGGCGTCGCGGTTGCGCGCGCATTTTTCCGAAGATTGCCTGCGAGCAAATCGCACACTGCGCCCATGTCGCGTGCCGGATGCACGCATGAGTCAACAGATCAGCGGGATGCAGGAGACGGGCGTGCTCAAGAAACTGGGAATCAAAGGTCGAGTATTGTTGCTGACCTTGTTGCCGACCAGCCTGATGGCGCTGGTGCTGGGCGGGTATTTCACCTGGACGCAGCAGTCCGACTTGCAGACCCAATTGATGCAGCGCGGCGAAATGATCGCCGAGCAACTGGCGCCGCTGGTCGCGCCGGCCATGGGCCATGGCAACAACGAACTGCTCGAGCGCATCGCCACGCAGTCGCTGGAACAACCGGACGTGCGCGCGGTGACATTCCTCGCCGCGGATCGCTCGCCACTGGCCCACGCCGGCCCGACCATGCTCAATCAGGCACCGAGCGGCGACAGCGCGCAACTGCAACGACGCAGCGGCAATGACGCCACACGCTATCTGATGCCGGTGTTCGGCAAGCACCGCAACCTTGCTGGCGAGCTGATCCCGGAAGAGTCCGACCGCCTGCTCGGCTGGGTCGAGCTGGAGCTGTCGCACAACGGCATGTTGCTGCGTGGCTATCGCAGCCTGTTTGCCAGTCTGCTGTTGATTGCCGCCGGGCTGGCCGGCGCGGCCCTGCTGGCGTTGCGCATGGGCCGCACGATCAACCGCCCGCTCGGCCAGATCAAGCAAGCCGTCGCCCAGCTCAAGGACGGCCACCTCGAGACCCGTCTGCCACCGCTCGGCAGTCAGGAACTGGATGAACTGGCCTCGGGCATCAACCGCATGGCCGGCACCCTGCAGAACGCCCGCGAAGAATTGCAGCACAGTGTCGATCAGGCCACCGAAGACGTACGCCAGAATCTCGAAACCATTGAGATCCAGAACATCGAGCTGGATCTGGCGCGCAAAGAGGCGCTGGAGGCGAGCCGGATCAAATCGGAATTTCTCGCCAACATGAGCCACGAGATCCGCACGCCACTGAACGGTATTCTCGGCTTCACTCATTTATTGCAGAAAAGTGAACTGACCCCGCGCCAGCTCGACTATCTGGGCACCATCGAAAAATCCGCCGACAGCCTGCTGGGGATCATCAACGAGATTCTCGATTTCTCGAAAATCGAGGCCGGCAAACTGGTGCTGGATCATATCCCGTTCAATCTGCGCGATCTGCTCCAGGACACCCTGACCATTCTCGCCCCGGCAGCGCACGCCAAGCAGCTGGAACTGGTCAGCCTGGTCTACCGCGACACGCCACTGTCGCTGGTCGGCGATCCGCTGCGGCTCAAGCAGATCCTCACCAACCTGGTCAGCAACGCGATCAAGTTTACCCGCGAAGGCACCATCGTCGCTCGGGCCATGCTGGAAGATGAACACGAAGACAGCGTGCAACTGCGCATCAGCATTCAGGACACCGGCATCGGCCTGTCCAATCAGGACGTGCGCGCGTTGTTCCAGGCCTTCAGCCAGGCGGACAACTCGCTGTCGCGCCAGCCCGGCGGCACGGGTTTGGGGCTGGTAATTTCCAAACGTCTGATCGAACAGATGGGCGGTGAGATCGGCGTCGACAGCACGCCGGGCGAAGGCTCGGAATTCTGGATCAGCCTGAGCCTGCCGAAAACCCGCGACGACGCCGAAGACATGCCCGCCCCGCCACTGCTCGGGCGCCGCGTCGCAGTGCTGGAAAACCACGAACTGGCGCGGCAGGCCCTGCAGCATCAACTGGAAGATTGCGGCCTCGACGTCACCCCGTTCAATACCCTCGAAAGCCTGACCAATGGCGTCACCGGCGCGCACCAGACTGATCAGGCGATCGATCTGGCGGTCATCGGTATCACCAGCAACGACATGCTGCCCGAGCGTTTGAATCAGCACATCTGGGACCTCGAACACCTCGGCTGCAAAGTGCTGGTGCTGTGCCCGACCACCGAGCAGACGCTGTTTCATCTGTCGGTGCCCAACCCGCACAGCCAGTTGCAGGCCAAACCGGCGTGCACACGCAAGCTGCGTCGGGCCTTGTCCGATCTGGTCAACCCGCGCCAGCCACGCCATGAGCCCGGCGAACCGCTGTCGAGCCGGGCGCCGAAAGTGCTGTGTGTCGACGACAACCCGGCCAACCTGCTGCTGGTGCAAACGCTGCTCGAGGACATGGGCGCCAAGGTCCTTGCGGTGGAAAGCGGATATGCCGCGGTCAAAGCGGTGCAGACTGAATCCTTCGATCTGGTGCTGATGGACGTGCAGATGCCGGGCATGGACGGTCGCCAGAGCACCGAAGCGATCCGCCAGTGGGAAAGCGAGCGACACAGCACCCCGCTACCCATCGTCGCCCTCACCGCCCACGCCATGGCCAACGAAAAACGCGCGCTGCTGCAAAGCGGCATGGACGATTACCTGACCAAACCGATCAGCGAACGGCAACTGGCGCAGGTGGTGCTGAAATGGACCGGTCTGGCCCTGCGCAATCAAGCGCCGGAGCGCGGCAGCGACAGCGCTGCGAACAGCAATGAATTGCCGGTGCTCGATCATGAAGAAGGTTTGCGTCTGGCCGCCGGCAAGGCCGACCTGGCTGCGGACATGCTGGCAATGCTGCTCGCCTCGCTCGAAGCCGACCGCGAAGCCATCCGCGCCGCTCGCGACAGCCACGATCAGAACGCGCTGCTCGAACGCGTGCATCGCCTGCACGGCGCCACGCGTTACTGCGGCGTACCGCAATTGCGCGCGGCCTGCCAGCGCAGCGAAACCCTGCTCAAGCAAGACGACCCGAAAGCCACCCTCGCGCTGGATGAACTGGAACGGGCGATCAACCGATTGGCGGCGCAGGCGAAGATCAGCGCCTGATCCACGGCAATACCGGGCGGCGCTGTCAGCGCTACAGTGGCTGACGATGATTCAACCCTGTCGATGTTCAAGGAGGATTGCATGCGCACCATCGTTTTCAGCAGCCAGACTTACGACCGCGACAGTTTCCTCGGCGCCGACTGCCCGGCAGGCATCGAGCTGCACTTTCAACCGGCGCGGCTGAGCCTCGACACGGTGGCATTGGCCGATGCACATGAAGTGGTTTGCGCGTTCATCAACGACGACCTCAGCGCGGCGGTGCTGGAACGTCTGGCCGCCGGTGGCACACGCCTGATCGCCTTGCGGTCGGCAGGTTACAACCATGTCGACCTGATCGCCGCCAAACGTCTTGGACTGGCGGTGGTCCGGGTACCGGCGTACTCGCCACACGCGGTCGCCGAACACGCGGTGGCGCTGATCCTCGCTCTGAATCGACGCTTGCACCGCGCCTATAACCGCACCCGCGAAGGCGATTTCAGCCTGCATGGCCTGACCGGTTTCGATCTGGTCGGCAAGACTGTCGGGATTGTCGGCACCGGGCAGATCGGCGCGACGTTTGCGAAAATCATGCACGGCTTCGGCTGTGAATTGCTCGCTTACGACCCGTATCCGAATCCCGACGTGCTCGCGTTGGGCGCTCGTTATCTGAGTTTGCCGGAACTGCTCGCGCAGTCGCGGATCATCAGTCTGCATTGCCCGCTCAATGAGCAGAGCAAACATCTGATCAACCGTGATTCGCTGGCGCACATGCAGCCCGGCGCCATGCTGATCAATACCGGGCGCGGCGGTCTGGTCGACACACCCGCACTGATCGACGCGCTTAAGGACGGTCAACTGGGTTATCTGGGACTGGATGTGTATGAGGAAGAGGCGCAGCTGTTTTTCGAGGACCGCTCGGACTTGCCCTTGCAGGACGATGTGCTGGCACGCTTGCTGACCTTTCCCAACGTGATCGTCACCGCGCACCAGGCCTTTCTGACGCGCGAGGCACTGGGCGCGATCGCCTCGACAACCCTGAGCAACATCGCGACCTGGGCGGCAGGCACGCCGCAGAACCACGTCGAGGGTTGAGCCGGGCCGGTTACTTCGGCGACAGCGAAGACGCCAGAATCAGCAGGGCCAGCCAGCCGAAACCGAACAGCCGCTGTTTAGCCGAATGGCCGTTGCGCAGCAGAAACCAGACGAAGACCATCGGCAGCAGAAACACCATGATCTTCAGCCAGCCTTCCACCGGGCGGCTGCCGTCGGGATTGGCAGTCTGTTCAAGCGCTTGCTCGGCCTGCTGACGACGGCGTCGCCCCGCCGCGGCCGGCATCACTTTCGGCAGCGGTTGCACAGCGGGGGCATTCGCCGCCTCCGGCACCGCGTTGTTGCGAGGCAGGCTGCCGAACGAAATTGTCGCCGCCTGTGCCGCCGCGGCTACAGGCTGCGCTTGCACTGCGGCGTATTCGTCGATCGGCGCGCCGCAATGAATGCAGGCCGACGCTTCGGAGCTGATGCTCTTTTTGCATTCATAACATTCGATCAGCGCCATGTTCCGTTCCTTCAGATTCGAGGCCGGCAGTTTGCCATGAGTGCTGGCCGATTTGAACCGGATCGAAGGTCGCACGCGCGCATCATTCTGCAATCGGGGCCGTGCTAGCATGTCGCGCATATTTGGAGGACCCATGGTCGAACACGATTTCCGCTACACCCTGATGAACCCGCAACACACCCTCACCGAATGCCGCGCCCTCGTACCAGGCCGCTATCAGGTCACCGGCAACGGTGGCTCGATCCGCATCGGTGATGTCCTGCTGGTGACCCTCAAAGGCAGCAAGGATTTGTCCATGCGACTGACCGTCGACACCGTCCGCCACCTGATCAACCCGCCGGGCCAATGGACCGCGATGACCACCGGCCCGCTGTTCGGTGAACTGGCGATCCACACCTGGCAGGTCAACTGCGACAGCTGCGCCAAAGAGCTGAGCTTTGAATTCGCGGTCGATGCCAAACTCGGCAAGACCGCTGAAAAACCGGCCGCCACCGCGCGCATCGCCGAGCTGGGCTGGCAAGCCGTGGGCGACAAGCACCTGTGCCCGAAATGCCAGGAGCCCGCGTGATGAAACGCTTTGCCTTGGCCGCTCTGGTCGGTGTCGGTCTCGCGGGCTGCGCCGCCGAGCCTGTGCAACTGCAACACAACCGCAGCTACATTCTGGAATGGATCGGCGAGCGGCCGCTGATGGATTACAGCCACCTGACCGTGACCCTCGGCGACGATGGCCGCGCCTACGGCAACGGCGGCTGCAACCATTGGTTCGCGCCGTACACGCTTGAGGGCGACAAGCTGTCGTTCGGCAAGATCGGCAAGACCCGCAAACTCTGCGCCCCGGCCTTGATGGAGCAGGAACAACGGTTTTTGCAGGCGCTGGAAAAGGTCGAGCGCTGGGACATCTCGCCGATCGAGCAGATGCGTTTCTGGCCGGCCGAGGGCAAGCCGTTGCGCTGGTGGCTGGAAGAGGGTTGAGTCTCAAGGCCGCCAAAGCCCTCACCCCTAGCCCTCTCCCAGGGGGAGAGGGAACTGATTGGGGGATGCTCAGGATTGGCGCCGACATGAACGTTATCTGGTGAATCCATAATCGACTCGGAGTCTCAGGTCGATGTACCTCGCCAGACACCACGGTCGGCCCCCTCTCCCTCTGGGCGGTCCGACGTTTCGGGAGGGCTGGGGTGAGGGTTGCTCTTCAGCGACAACTTACTTGGTCGCCTGCAACGCCTCGAGTTTGGCCATCACCCCCGCCGCCGTCTGCTCACCCAGCAACTGCTCCCGCACCTTGCCCTTGTCGTCGATGATGTAAGTCACCGGCAACGCCTCGCTGCGCGGCAATTCAAACAGCTCTGCCGGATCCTGCGCCAGCACGGTGAACTTGATGCCCAGTTTCTCGCTGGCTTCTTTCAGTTCCGCGCCTTGCACGTTGTCGAAGTTGACGCCGAACACGCCGACGTTCTTGCTCTTCAGTTCCTCGGCCAGGTGATTGAGTTCAGGAATCTCCGTGCGACACGGGCCGCACCATTCGGCCCAGTAATTGAGCACCACCCATTGTTTGTCGAGACGCTCGGACGCGACTTTCTGGCCGTTCTGGTCGATCCCGTAATCATTGCCGCAGCCCCCCAGCATCAACGCCCCGATTACCGTCAATGCCGCTGCCAATCGCCGTGTCATGTCGTGTTCCTTGAGAAAATTCGAAGGCGCCTGCGACCCATCGCCTCTGACGGTTCTGGATTGCGCGCTGCACAGTTAGAATAGCCGCCACTTTACGCCAGAAGCGACCCGCCATGACCGATCTGACGCTTTATCACAATCCGCGCTGCTCGAAATCCCGCGGCGCACTGGAACTGCTCGAAGCCCGCGGCCTGACGCCAACCGTGGTGCGTTACCTCGAAACCCCGCTGAATGCTGCGCAAATCAAGGCGCTGCTCGGCAAGCTCGGGATCAGCGCACGGCAGTTGCTGCGCAGCGGGGAAGATGAATACAAAATGCTTCAGCTCGCCGATGAAAATCTCAGCGAAGAGCAATTGATCGACGCCATCGCCGCGCATCCGAAACTGATGGAACGGTCGATCCTCGAAGTCGGCGACAAAGCGGTCATCGGCCGTCCACCGGAAAAAATTCTGGAGTTGCTGCCGTGAGCGCGCCGTACATTCTGGTTCTGTATTACAGCCGCAGCGGTTCGACCAACGAGATGGCCCGGCAGATCGCTCGCGGTGTCGAACAGGCTGGACTTGAGGCGCGACTGCGCACGGTGCCGGCGATTTCCACCGAATGCGAAGCCGTCGCCCCGGACATCCCTGCAGAAGGCGCGCTCTACGCGACCCTCGATGACCTGAAAAACTGCGCCGGTCTGGCACTGGGCAGCCCGACGCGATTCGGCAACATGGCCGCCCCGCTGAAATACTTTCTCGACGGCACCAGCAACCTTTGGCTGACCGGTGCTCTGGTCGGCAAACCGGCCGGTGTGTTCACCTCCACCGCCAGCCTGCACGGCGGTCAGGAAACCACCCTGCTGTCGATGATGCTGCCGCTGCTGCACCACGGCATGCTGATCACCGGCCTGCCGTACAGCGAATCGGCGCTGCTGGAAACCGAGGGCGGCGGTACGCCTTACGGTGCCAGCCATCATGCCGGCGCCGATGGTAAAAGCGGCCTCGATCAACACGAAGTGGCGCTGTGCCGCGCCCTCGGTCTGCGTCTGGCGAAAACCGCACAGAAACTGGTGGGCTGAGATGGCGAAGAAGCCGAAGATCCTGCCCTCAATCGAGTGGCTGGAGCCGCGGGTGAAGGCGATGCGGGTGCTCAGCCTGCTGAGTTTTTTCGCCCTCGCCGGCCTGCTCGCGGCTTATTACCTGGTGTTCGCCGATCTGCACGGCGCGCGGCCGTGGGTGATTCTGCTGGTCGAACTGATCCCGTGGCTGGTGCTCGCACCGGCGATGATCATGGGCAGCGCCCGCGGGCACTCATGGATGTGTTTTGTGGTGAATCTGTATTTCATCAAAGGCGCACTGGCGGCGTATGACCCGAACCGGCAGTGGTTTGGTGTGCTGGAAATGGCGGCGAGCCTGGCAGTGTTCTGCTCGGCGCTGCTGTATGTGCGCTGGCGTTATCAGCTTGATCGCAAGCTGGCGGGCGAAGGCGAAATCGCCGTCGCCTGAAAGACCGCTATCGCTAGCAGGCTAGCTCCCACAGGGTCTGTGAACGCCACAAATCCAGTGTGGGAGCCAGCCTGCTGGCGATTGGCGCGACGCGGTCTCAATGATTGACGGTGTAGGCCAGCATCATCGAAATCTGGCTCATCGGCCGGCCGCCGCTCTGTTCGTGCCACTGATTGAACGCGCTCTGCACCGTCGCCAGGTCGCGCAGGCTGGTGGGCGCCTTGTCGACGATCTTCTGTGCATTCAATGCGGCGACGACGTCATAGCTCGGCACAAAGGTGTCCTTGCCGACCATGCGCAAAAAGCGCGGCGCTGACAGCCCGCCCAATTGATGACCGTGCTTTTTCAGGTATGTCCACAGGCCGACGATGTCGGTCACCGGCCAGTCGGCGATCAGCGCGCCGAAGCTGCCCTTGTCCTGCTCCACATCAAGAATGAACTGCGCATTGCGCGGCACGCTTTTCAGCTTGCCCAAGTGGCGGATGATCCGCGCGTCCTGCATCAGGCGCTCGAGGTGCTCGGCGCTCATCAGCACAACTTTTTCCGGGTCGAACTTGAAGAACACTTCTTCGAAGGCCGGCCATTTGGCGTCGACCAGACTGTGCTTGAGTCCGGCGCGAAACACCCGCAGGGCCATTGTCGAGAGGTAGCGGTCGTCGCTGATCTTGCGCAGTTGCGTCGGGGTTTTCGGAACAGGCAGATGGGCTTCCAGTGCAGCCGCCGAACCGAAACGGTTCAGACAGTATTCGTGCAGCCACTTGTAATCGCGCATGCCCTCTCCTGAGGTTTGAAATGAATATCACCCGGTGATCACAAAACCTGTGGGAGCTAGCCTGCTAGCGATTGCGGTGTGCCAGTCGACAAATAGATTGGCTGACAGTTCGCAATCGCTAGCAGGCTAGCTCTCACAATGATCGGGGTTACAGATTGACGACGTTGACGAAGCGCGACGCCGCGGTTTCGTCGATTTTCAGGCTGGTGAAGTCGAACAGGTTGCGGTCGGCCAGTTGCGACGGGATCACGTTCTGCAGGCTGCGGAAAATGCTCTCGGTGCGGCCCGGGGTCTTGCGCTCCCAGTCCTGGAGCATTTCCTTGACCACCTGACGCTGCAGGTTTTCCTGCGAACCGCAGAGGTTGCACGGGATGATCGGGAATTGCTTGAGGTCCGAGTAGGCCTGAATGTCCTTCTCGTTGCAGTACGCCAGCGGACGGATCACCACGTTGCGCCCGTCGTCGGCGCGCAGCTTCGGCGGCATGGCCTTGAGGCTGCCGTTGAAGAACATGTTGAGAAAGAACGTTTCGACGATGTCGTCGCGGTGATGACCGAGGGCCATTTTTGTCGCGCCGATTTCATCGGCAAAGGTGTACAGCGTGCCGCGACGCAGGCGCGAGCACAGCGAGCAGGTGGTCTTGCCTTCCGGAATCAGTTCCTTGACCACCGAGTAAGTGTCTTTCTCGACGATGTGATACTCGACGCCGAGTTCTTTCAGATAGGCCGGCAACACGTGTTCGGGAAAGCCCGGCTGCTTCTGGTCCATGTTCACCGCGACGATCTCGAACTTGATCGGTGCAACCTTCTGCAGGTGCAGCAGCACGTCGAGCATGGTGTAGCTGTCCTTGCCCCCGGACAGGCAGACCATGACCTTGTCGCCGTCTTCGATCATGTTGAAATCGGCGACCGCTTCGCCGGCCAGGCGGCGCAGGCGCTTTTGCAGTTTGTTCTGGTTGACCGTAAGAGTGCCCATGACGCGAAATCCGTGAGGTGTGACGAAAGGCCGGCATTTTACGCAAAAACCCCGCCGCTGTGGGGACGGGTTGTCGGTCGCCACGGGGCACATCACACAGACCCCGAGGCGATTATCCGCCCGCTTTACAGCGCGATTTGCTCTAAGCCCCTGATACCGGTGCGGTTCAGTCCTTTCTATACTGCGACATAAGGTCGCACACATCTGAAGACCTGTATTTGCTCGGCCGCCTGGCCCGTAGGCGCTCCGTTGGGGGGCGATGGCAATATCAAGAGGAGTGAATGGCATGATCCATCACGTAGTGGGACTGTTTACCCACCCCGATCAGGAATGGAAGGAAATCCGTGGCGACCAAGAGGAAAGCATCAGCCACATGTACCTCACGCACACGCTGATTCTGGCGGCGATCCCCGCCGTCTCGGCGTTTATCGGTACCACCCAGGTTGGTTGGGTGATCGGCAACCGCGCACCGGTGATGCTCACCTTTGAAAGTGCGCTGTGGATGACGATCATGTCGTACCTGGCGATGCTCGGTGGCGTTGCGGTAATGGGCGCCTTTGTCCACTGGATGGCACGCACGTATGACGCCAACCCCAGTCTGGCCCGTTGCGTGGCCTTCGCCACTTACACCGCGACACCGTTATTCGTCGGTGGCCTGGCAGCGCTCTATCCGCACATGTGGCTGGGGATGATCGTCGGTACGGCGGCCATCTGCTACACGGTGTATCTGCTGTATGTGGGCTTGCCGACGTTCATGAATATTCCTCCGGACGAAGGCTTCCTGTTTTCCAGCTCGGTGCTGGCGGTAGGCCTGGTGGTGCTGGTGGCGATCATGGCGTTTACCGTGATCGTCTGGGGCCTGGGCGTAGGCCCGGTGTACACCAACTGACGATATCCGCCTGGTGAGAGAGGCCGCCGCAAGGCGGCCTTGTCATTTTTGGGCGATGACCATTCGGCAGCTCGGCGATTCGCAAGCGCCCGGGGTTGCGGCATACTCGGCGTCTCTGGAGATCCATCAAGCATGCCCGAGCAACTCAATACCCGCGTCGAAGATTGTTACCAACTCGCTGAATCCTTTTTCAAACGTTCCTTCAAACGCCCCGTCGTCAGCCTCAAGCTGCGCGGGCAGAAAGCCGGTGTCGCGCATCTGCACGAAAACAAGCTGCGCTTCAATCCGCAGCTGTACCGGGAAAACACCGAACACTTCCTCAAGCAGACCGTGGCCCACGAAGTTGCGCACCTGATCGCTCATCAACTGTTCGGCGACCGCATCCAGCCCCATGGCGAGGAATGGCAATTGATCATGCGCGGCGTTTACGAATTGCCGCCGGATCGCTGCCATACCTACGAAGTCAAACGCCGCAGCGTGACCCGCTACATCTATAAATGCCCGTGTCCCGAGAGCGATTTCCCCTTTACGGCACAGCGCCATAGTCTGGTGCGACAGGGGCGGCGATATTTCTGCCGGCGCTGCCGCACGACATTGGTGTTCAGTGGTGAGATGAGGGTGGAATAGGTGGTTTCCGCGGTGCTCTGACTGGCCCTATCGCGAGCAGGCTCACTCCTACATTTGGAATGCGTTCAACCTGTAGGAGTGAGCCTGCTCGCGATGAGGCCAGCACATGCACTAGAGAATCACCTTGGCGGAACGCAGCTCAGCAATCTTCGAAGCATTAAACCCCAGCCTCCCCAACACCTCATCCGTATGCTGCCCCAACGCCGCGCCAACATGTCGCGGCGCCGGCAACGCCTCGGAAAACTTCAACGGACAAGCCATCTGCGCCTGCGCCGTACCCTCCCCGCGCGGCACTTGCGTCACCAGTTCGCGGGCCTGCACCTGCGGATGACGCACAGCCTCACCGAGGCTCAACACCGGCTCGACACACGCATCGACCCCGGCGAACAACTCGCACAACTGCGCAAAATCATGCTTTTCAAACTCAACCCGCAACGCCTCCTTCAGCGCCTGCTGTTGCTCAGGTTTGGCTGACAGCCCCTGCGCCGCCAGCTCCGGTCTACCCAGCGCTGCACACAAGGCTTGCATGAATGCCGGCTCCAGACTGCCGACCGACATCCAGCGCCCGTCCCGCGTGCGGTAATAGTCATAAAAGCTACCGCCATTGAGCATCTGATCTTCGCGCCCCGGCTCATCTTCGCAGGCGAGATAACCGGCGCCGGCCATGGCGTTCAGGCTGAACGCGCAGTCGGTCATGCTCACATCGACATGCGTGCCCTGCCCGGTTTGCTGGCGGGCGATGACTGCGGCGAGCAGACCGATCACCCCGTGCAGCGAGCCACCGGCAATGTCCGCCACTTGCATGCCCAACGGCAGTGGCCCGCTGTCGACGCGGCCGGTGTAGCTGGCCAGCCCTGCCAGGGCCAGATAATTGATGTCGTGGCCGGCGCGATCCTTGTACGGCCCGGTCTGGCCATAACCGCTGATCGAGACGTAGATCAATTTCGGATTGATCGCTTTCAGCGCCTCATAACCCAGACCCAGACGCTCCATCACACCGGGGCGGAACTGTTCAAGGACGATGTCGTACTCGTTCAATAACTCGCGGATGATTTCCAGCGCCGCCGGCTGTTTCAAATCCAGCGCCAGACTGCGTTTGTTGCGGTTCAGGTAGGCATGACTGGCCGACACGCCGCCATCGTGCGGCGGCAATACGCGCAGCAGATCCATGCGGGTCGGCGATTCGATGCGCAGCACCTCGGCGCCCATGTCCGCCAGCAATAACGAGGCGAACGGCCCCGGCAGCAGCGTCGAGAAATCGAGAACCTTCAGTGAGGCCAGCGGTGCGGACATGGGCGAACTCCTTGGGCGATGCACTCAGCCTAGGCAGCGATCAGCGATGCGGCAATCACCGAACATGTCAGCGGGTGTGACCGTTACGCTCGAATCGCAGGCATGAAAAAACCCGCCGAAGCGGGTTTTTCCAGGCAAGCGATGCTTACTTCACATTGCTCGGGGTTGCGCCTTCAGCCACACCCAGGTCGTCTTCAGGACGGGTTTCGGCGATACCGCGACCACCCGAAGCCAGTTCGGCTTGCAGTTGATCGGTGTCCAGCTCCTTGACCCACTTGGCAACCACGATGGTGGCTACGGCGTTACCGACCAGGTTGGTCAGCGCGCGGGCTTCG
The DNA here is from genome assembly GCF_900105485.1 of Pseudomonas granadensis. Classification (GTDB taxonomy): domain Bacteria; phylum Pseudomonadota; class Gammaproteobacteria; order Pseudomonadales; family Pseudomonadaceae; genus Aquipseudomonas; species Aquipseudomonas granadensis. Next base: position 3,995,156 of record NZ_LT629778.1, read on the forward strand.
GACATGAAGCGGTCGATACCGAGGATCAGCGCCAGACCGGCCACCGGCAGGTGACCGACCGCCGACAGGGTCGCGGCCAGCACGATGAAGCCCGAACCGGTCACACCGGCTGCGCCTTTGGAGGACAGCAGCAGTACCAGCAACAAGGTGATCTGGTGAGTGATGTCCATGTGTGTGTCGGTCGCTTGAGCGATGAACACCGCGGCCATGGTCAGGTAGATCGACGTACCGTCGAGGTTGAACGAGTAGCCGGTCGGGATCACCAGACCGACAACCGATTTCTTCGCGCCCAGACGCTCCATCTTGATCAGCATGCGTGGCAGCGCCGATTCCGACGAGGACGTGCCCAGTACGATCAACAGCTCTTCACGGATGTAACGCACCAGCTTGAACACGCTGAAACCGTGAGCACGGCAGATCGCACCCAGCACCAGCACCACGAACAGCACGCAGGTGATGTAGAAGCAGATCATCAACTGGCCCAGTTGCACCAGCGAGCCCACACCGTAGGCACCGATGGTGAAGGCCATCGCACCGAAGGCACCCAGCGGCGCCAGTTTCATGATCATGTTGATGATGTTGAACATCACGTGGGCGAAGCGATCGATCATGTCCAGCAGCGGACGACCGTACGAACCCAGGCGATGCAGGGCGTAGCCGAAGATCACCGAGAACATCAGTACTTGCAGGATGTCACCGGTGGCGAACGCGCCGACGATGGTGTTCGGGATTACGTTGAGGAGGAAGCCAACGATGCTCTGGTCTTTACTGGCCGTCACGTAAGTGGCGATTTTCGAGGCGTCCAGGGTGGTGACGTCGATGTGCATGCCGGCGCCCGGTTGCACGACGTTGACCACGACCAGACCGATCAGCAGGGCAATGGTCGAAACGATTTCGAAGTAGAGCAGCGCGTAGCCGCCGGTCTTGCCCACCGATTTCATGTTCTGCATGCCGGCGATGCCGCTGACAACGGTACAGAAGATGATCGGGGCGATGACCATTTTGATCAGCTTGATGAACCCGTCACCCAGCGGCTTGAGCGCCACACCGGTCTGTGGGTAGAAGTGACCGAGCAGGATGCCGATGGCGATGGCAACGATCACCTGGAAATACAGGGATTTATACAGTGGCTGACGAGTCGTCATTGCAGGTTTCCTCAAGCGTCCCGCGACAACATCCATCTGTTGGCCGCGAAACCTTAATTGCGAACCCTCCTGCACTGGAGGGATTTGTTGTTGGAGCGGCGTTTTCCCACGGGATAAATGCACGCTTCTGTCGCTTGTATCGCAAACGCCGTGCCAGATTGGTGCGATGGGCAGCCAGCCTTTTGATATCAGGGCTCAGGGAGATTTTCATGTCACCGAGCGGTGACCTGTGCATGGCGGATTTCCGCCAACTGGCCCGCCCTCGTCCTGCAATTTGGCGGAAATCCGCCTTGTTGCGCCCTAGGCTCGCCGCTACCATCGGTCGCCTGAACAGGATCTGCCGCTCATGCGTGAACGCACCATCGCCAGTCATTTCGCCCGTGCCGCCCTCGGCGGCGCGCGCCGCCAAGGCTTTGATTATTCAGGCCTGCTCGAGCAGTTGGGGATCAGCCCGGAACTGCTCGAAGAGCCGCGTGCGCGCCTCGCACCGGAACAATTCGCCCGTTTGATCCAGGGCCTGTGGCTGGCGCTGGACGACGAATACCTCGGCTTTGCCAACGCACCAAGCAAGCCCGGCAGTTTCGCCATGATGTGCCACGCCTCGATCCACTGCCGCAACCTGGAGAAGGCGCTGCAGCGCGGCCTGCTGTTTTACAGCCTGTTCCCCGAGGCGCCACGGCTGACGCTGAGCCGCGAAGATGAATGGGTACGTTTAAGTCTCGATGACGCGCGGTTGTGGGATCCGGATCACTTTCTCACTGAAAGCCTGCTGGTGATCTGGCATCGCCTCGGCAGTTGGTTGATCGGCCAGCGGATCCGCCTCGAACAGGCGACCTTCAGCTACCCACGCCCCGACCATGGTGCTGAATATGACTTGCTGTTCCCTTGCACACAGAGCTTCGGCGCCGAGCACAGCAGCCTGCTGTTTCACAGCCGTTATCTGTCGATGCCGTTGTTGCAGGACGAGCGCACGCTCAAGCATTTCCTCGAACGCTCACCGGCGGACCTGCTCTCACGCCCGGACGACGGCGACAGCCTGAGCAGTCGCCTGCGCCGCTTGCTCAGCCGCGACAGCAATCACTGGCCGGACCTGGAAGCGGTTGCGGCGCACCTGCACATCAGCCCGCAGACCTTGCGCCGGCATTTGCGCGAAGAAGGCAGCAGTTTTCAGGAGCTCAAGGATCAACTGCGGCGGGATATCGCCATCTATCACTTGGGACGCGCGGATCTGTCGTTGCAGCAGATTGCCGAGCAGTTGGGTTTCTCTGAGCCGTCGGCGTTTCACCGGGCGTTCAAGAAGTGGACCGGGTTGACCCCGGGGGCTTATCGGGCGCGGGAGTTATAAGTGGAAAAATCAATGGCCCCTCACCCTAACCCTCTCCCAGAGGGAGAGGGGACTGATTGGGGATTGAATCCGAATGCGCTGCCATCGCGCAGGTCGACAATTTTCGCAAACCACTTCGGTCAGTCCCCTCTACCCCAGGGAGAGGGTTAGGGTGAGAGCCGCCTCATTCACACCGCCGGAAAGTGAATCCTGAACGCCGCCCCGCCCAGCGGCGAGTCGCCCAATGCCAGTCGGGCGTTGTAGCTTTCGATGATGTCCTTGACCACCGCCAGCCCGATACCCTGCCCCGGATGTTGTGCATCCAGCCGTTCGCCGCGTTCAAGAATCCGTGCGCGCTGATCCGACGGCACACCGGGGCCGTCGTCTTCGACGCACAGTTCAACCCCGGCCAGCGACTCGCGCATGCTGATGCGCACTTCGCCCAGACACAGGCGATAGGCGTTCTCCAGCAGGTTGCCGAGCATTTCCAGCAAGGCGCCCTGCTCGATCGGCACGTAACAATGTTCAGGCAGATCGAAAACCACGCGCACCTGCTTGTCGCGATAGACCTTGTCCAGCGTGTCGCACAGGCTTTTGAGCACCGGTCGCAGCTTGACCTGATGGCGCACCAGACCGCTTTTGCGCAGGCTCGCCCGTTGCAGTTGATAGCTGATCTGCTGGCTCATGCGTTCGATCTGACTTTGCAGCACCCACGCCTGATCGCGCTCTTGCGGACGTTGGGCCATGTCTTCGCTGACCCCTTGCAGTACCGCCAGCGGGGTTTTCAGGCTGTGAGCGAGATCGTCGAGGGAGTCGCGGTAGCGGCTGCGCTGCTGACGTTCGCTGAGCAGCAAGCGGTTGAGCGAGCCGGTCAGGCGCAGCAGTTCGCGCGGATGTTTTTCGGTCAGGCTTTCGCGGGTGCCGCCCTCGATTTCATCGAGTTCCTGGCTGAGGCGGCGCAAGGCCTTGAGGCCCCAGGTCAGGCCGATCCACAGCAGCGCCAGCAACACCAGCAAGGCTGCGCCGAAGCCCAGATAGAGATTCTCGCGCAGGCCTTCGAGGGTGGTTTCGTATTCACGCACCGGTTGCAGGGCGACGATGCTGAACGCGGCGCTTTTGCCGCCGAGCAATTTCACCTCCACGTCGTAAACGAAGAATTCCTGGCCGTTGCTTTCGCGAATCCGCGCGAACTCGTTGCCGAGTCCGTCATAGCGCGGCTTGTAGTTGATCTGTTCTTCCTGAGTGGCCTTCGAACGCCAGACCAGACGGCCTTCGCGATCATAGATGTAGCCAAGCAAGCGGAAGTCCGTGAGGTTGAAACGCTCGTCCGGCAACTGCGTCGGCATGACCAGCCGACCGTTTTCAATGCGCGCGGCGGAAATCAGCGTGGTCACGTCCGAGGCCAGGCGCTGCTCGATCGAATCCTGCAAGGCCAGGCTGAACGCGCCTTGCATGGCCGGGAGCAAGGCGAGCATGAACAACACCGCCAACGTGGTGGCGGCGAGCATCAAACGAACGCGAAGGGAACGGATCAAGTGCAGCGCTCATTGAACAGATAGCCGAGGCCGCGCACGGTATCGATCGGTTTGAACCCGGCCGGGCCTTCGAGTTTGCGCCGCAGACGGCCGACCAGCACTTCGATCACGTTCGGATCGCGCTCGTCGTCGTCCGGGTAGAGTTGTTCCATCAGGCGATCCTTGGGCACCACTTGTTGATGGTGGCGCATCAGGTATTCGAGAATGCGGTACTCGTAGGCTGTCAGCGCCAGTGGCTGTTCGTCGAGGCTGGCCTGCTTGCGATTGAGGTCGAGCAGCAGCGGCCCGGCAACAATGGTCGACTGAGTGAAACCACTGGAGCGGCGCAGCAAGGCATTCAGGCGTGCGTCGAGTTCTTCGAACTGGAACGGCTTGACCACGTAATCATCGGCGCCCGCAGCGAGGCCTTCGACCTTGTCCTGCCAGTTGCCGCGCGCCGTGAGAATGAGGATCGGGAAGGTCTTGCCGCCCGAGCGCAACTGGCGGATCAGGTCGAGCCCGCCCATGCCCGGCAAGCCAAGGTCGATCACCGCCAGGTCGAAGTTGAACTGTCCGGTCTGGTACAGCGCCTCCTCGGCATTGGCCACGGATTCGACCACATGACCGCTCTCGGTGAGGCGGGTTTGCAGATGATGGCGCAACAGCGCTTCATCTTCGACGACCAACAGTTTCATACAGCTCTCCCAGGCAATTCAAAAATCTCCAGACAACCCCTGTGGGGAGCCGGCCTGCTGGCGATTGCAATTTGGCAGCCGACAAATATCGTCGAATGTCAGGGCGCTATCGCCAGCAGGCTGGCTCCCACAGGTACCGAGGCGACCGACTTAGAAATAATAGTTGGCCGACAGATAAGTCTGTGCGCTGCTGGTCAAGTCCAGCGAGCCCTGCTTGCTGCCGCCGCTTTCTTTCATCTCGGTGCTGGCATTGCTGCGCAGGTAACGGTAACCGAGTTCGACCGAGGTGTTCTGCGAGACTTGCTGCAACACACCGAGCTGACCACCGACGGCGTAACCGATGTCACTGTCGCGGCTGTAGCCTGGCGAATCCTGAGTCAGCTTGGTCAAACCGGCCGTGGCGCCGCCGAACAATTTGGTGCTGCCGCCCACCGGGTAGAACAGATCGTAACTGCCCAGCAAGTTTTCCTGGCGCAGTTTAATGCCATTGTGCGAGCCCGACACGTTGTCGTAAGTGGCGTAGTAGCGGCCCTGGCTGTTTTGCTGACCGAGGCGCACGCCGTACGTGTTGTTGCCGTCGATGGCGCCGGTGGCATTGGGGTGGTCGAGGTTGTTGTTCAAGGAGCGGGACTTGTCGATCTTGTCACTGGTCTGGCCGAAGGTCAGGCCGGCGAAGTTCGAAGACGTGTCGGCCTGGGCCGCGATACTGGCGCTCATGACGCTCAAAGCCAGCAACAGTTTGTTCAAACGAGTCATGGGTAGTTCCTCTTGCACAGTGCTGTTGGGGTATGGCGCAAGATTACTGAGCGGCCCCTGTACCGGCCCTGAACCGTCTCTGAACCTGACCTGAATCAAATCGACTAGGCTGTTCTGACCACTTTCGCGAAGGAGACCCGATCATGCGCTTGTTCCTTGCCCTCACCTTGCTGGCCGTCAGCAGCCTCACCCAGGCGGCGATCAAGACCGAAGAAATCCCCTACCAGAGCGCCGACGGTACAAAACTGATCGGTTACTACGCCTATGACGACGCCATCAAAGGCAAGCGCCCCGGTGTCGTTGTGGTTCACGAATGGTGGGGGCTGAACGATTACGCCAAGCGCCGTGCCCGTGATCTCGCCGCGCTGGGCTACAGCGCGATGGCGATCGATATGTACGGCGACGGCAAAAACACCGAACACCCGAAAGACGCGATGGCGTTCATGCAGGCGGCGACTCAGGATGCGGCGGCGTCCAGCAAGCGCTTCGAGGCGGGGCTGAATTTACTGAAGAAACAAGCACAGACCGACGCGGATAAAATCGCCGCGATCGGTTACTGCTTCGGCGGCGCTGTGGTGCTGAACGCGGCGCGTCAAGGTGTGCCGCTGGCGGGCGTGGTGAGTTTCCACGGCGCGCTGGCCACCAAGACCCCGGCTACGCCCGGCAGCGTCAAGGCGAAGATTCTGGTCGAGCACGGCGCGCTGGACAGCATGGTCACCGCCGACAACGTCACTGCGTTCAAGGCGGAAATGGACAAGGCTTGGGCCGACTACAAGTTTGTCAGCCTTGATGGCGCCAAGCATGGCTTCAGCAATCCCGATGCGGATCGCCTGAGTCATGGTGAGCATGGCGGCCCGGATATTGGTTACAACAAGGCCGCGGATGAAAAGTCCTGGGCGGACATGCAGGCGTTTTTCAAGCAGATCTTCGGCTGAGAGCGCCTACCCCGATCGTTCCCACGCTCTGCGTGGGTGTGACGCTCTGCGTCACGCATGTGTGGACGCGGAGCGTCCCGGGCGGCAATGCCACGCGAAGCATGGGAACGATCTGTACGACGGTCGTGGGAGCCTGCTCGCGAAGGCCGCACCGCCGTTCTCGACCTTGCCTCGACTAACCGGCAAAATACCCGCCATGAATTTCACCCCTCCCCTTCCCGCCTGCTGCACCGCGCTCGACAGCCATTGGCCGTTGCCGATCGTGTTGCCCGACACCGTGCTGATCAGCACGCAATTCGATCCGGCCCAATTGCTGGCTGATGATTTTCAGCGCAGCGCGATCGTGGCGCCGCCAAGCATTCAGCGCTCGGTGGCCAAGCGTCAGGCCGAGTTTCTCGCGGGGCGAATTTGCGCCCGCGCGGCGTTGCAACAATTGCAGGGTAACGGCGCGGTTCCGGCGATTGGCGAAGACCGCGCGCCGGTGTGGCCGGCGCCTATCTGCGGCTCGATCACTCACAGCAGCGGTCGCGCCGCCGCGATTGTCGGCAACAAGCAACACTGGCGCGGTCTGGGCATGGATCTGGAAAACCTGCTGAGCGCTGAACGCGCCGAGCGTCTGGCCGGTGAAATTCTCACCCCAGCGGAAATGCAGCGCATGGCCGCCGGTTCGAAAGAGCTACGGGCGCTGTGGGTGACGCTGACATTTTCGGTCAAGGAAAGTTTGTTCAAGGCGCTCTACCCGATCGTGCAGCAGCGCTTTTATTTTGAGCATGCCGAAGTGCTGGAATGGACCGAGGCTGGCGCCGTGAGGTTGCGCTTGCTGACGGATTTGTCGAGCGAGTGGCACAACGGCACGGAGCTGGAGGCGCAGTTTGCGGTTCGGGATGAACAGGTGTTGAGTCTGGTCAGCATTCCTGCCTGAAGTTTTGCATTGTTAGCTCTGGCCCCATCGCGAGCAGGCTCACTCCTACAAGGGAAACGCATTCCAAATGTAGGAGTGAGCCTGCTCGCGATGGGGCCAGCCCTGCTACCACACAACCTACCGCCGTTCCTGATTCCTTGGCCAGCTCAAACTGAAACACGCCCCACCCAGGCTTTTGCTCTTGCCGATGATCGCTCGGCCGTCGTGCCAGTGAATGATCCGGCGCACGATCGACAACCCCAGACCATGCCCGCCCGACGCTCGCGTGCGGCTGTCATCCAGACGCAGGAACGGCGTGAAAATCCGTTCCCAAGCCACTTCCGGCACACCCGGGCCGTCATCCTCGACATCGACCCGGCAGCGTAATTGCCCGACCTGATAACTCACCGTCACGTTGCCGCGGGCATGGCGCATGGCGTTGCTCACCAGATTCTGCAACGCACGGTGCAGATAACGCGGCTCAGCCTCGACCCAGGCATCGTCATTATCGGCGGCGGACAGGCACAAACCGCGCTGCACGGTGACTTCGGCGCGTAGGGGCGCCAGCTCTGCGATCACTTGATTGACCAACGCATCGAGGTCGACACGCTGGAAGGTCAACGCCGGCGAACCCTGCTCCAGGCGCGCATAGGTGAGCATTTCATCGACCAGCTTATCGAGGTCCTCGATGTCGTGGTCCATGCCCTCGCGGTACTTTTCCAGGGCTTGCGGCGTGGTCGCCGAGCCGATCATCTCCAGACCGAAACGCAAACGCGCCACCGGCGTGCGCAATTCGTGGGACACCGCGCGCACCAGTTCGCGCTGGATCGCCAGCAATTGCTGCAAGTGCTCGGCCATGCCATTGAACGCCGCGGCCAGCCGCCCGACCGAGTCGGCACCGCGCGCCGGCACCCGGGTTTCGAGGCTGCCCTTGGCGATGCGCGTGGCTGCGGCTTCAAGGCCACGCAAGCGCCGCTCGAGCTGCCGCACCAGCAGATAAACGATCAGCCCGATCAACGTCAGGCCCAACGCGGCGATCAGCACCAGCCATTCCGGCGGGTACGGGTTCATCTGATACAGCGGGCCGATTTCCAGCACCCACGGCGTGCCGACCATGCCGGCGAATACGCGGATCGAGTCGCCGCCCTTGCCCAGCGCCATCACCGTGTCGCCCTCCGAAACGCGGCGGCTCTGGTCTTCGTCCATGTCGGCGTCGTCCACCGTGACCAGACGCAAGTCGAACCCAAAGCCTTTTTCTTCCTTTATCTGCGCCAGGCGTTTCGGCTGCTCGGCAACCGGTACGCGCACCAGTTCGTCGGCCAAGAGATAAATCGTCGCCCGGGCCAGTTGCTCACTGATCTGCTGCACTTCACCGGTGAGCACCAGTTGTTCCTTGTCGCTGACCAGCCGATAGACCCTGGCCGCGTGCGGGCCGGTTTGTTCGACCAGCGCCTGCCCGCGCTGCACTCGGGTGCGCTGGGTCAGATCGAGGTCCGTTTCGGTAAATTTCTTCAGCGCCAGCGGGATGCCGAGCAAACGCTCCCACACCAGCAGTGCGCGATGGCGCTCGGTTTCGTTCATCGGCTGCAGATTGTCGGCCATCAGCGAAAATGTGCCGTGGGCCAGACGTTCACGGTATTGCTCGCTGCGCACCTGATTGAGCAAGTGCAGCGCCAGCACGCCGAGCACAGCGACCAGAATCAGCGCGGCGCACATGCCGCCATAGATGCGCAGGAAGATCGAGTTCACAACGAAAGGTCTACGCAGGCTTCGGGGACAAACAGATAGCCTTTGCTGCGAATGGTCTTGATCAGGCGCGGATGGTCGGGGTCATCGCCGATTTTCGGGCGGATCCGCGAAATGCGTACATCGATCGAGCGGTCCTGGCCGTCATAGCCGATACCGCGCAACGCGGTGAAGATTTCTTCGCGGGACAAGATGCGCCCGGCGTTGGCGACCAACAGCCAGAGCAGGTCGAATTCGGCGCTGGTCAGTTCGATGCCAATCTCATTCAGCCAGGCTTCGCGCAAGGCGTTATCGACCACCAACGGCCCGAATTGCAGACGACGGGATTTCTCCGCGGCCGGTTCCGCGCTGTCACTGCGCCGCAACAACGCCTGGATCCGCGCCAGCAACAGGCGCGGGCGCACCGGCTTGCACACGTAATCGTCGGCCCCGATGTCCAGTCCCTGAATCTGGTCCGCGTCGTCGGTGCGCGCGGTGAGCATCAGGATCGGCCCGTCGAACTGAGTGCGTACCTTGCGACAGATGCTCAGACCGTCTTCGCCGGGCAGCATCAGGTCAAGGATGACCAGGTCCGGCTGTTCCTTGATGATCCGTGCCGCCGCCAGCGCGCCATTGCCTTCGATATCCACGCGCAATCCATTGGCTTGCAGGTAGTCACGCGTCAGCTCGGCCAGACGCTGGTCATCCTCGACGATCAATACCTGAAAGGTTTGTTGCTCCACCGGTGACCTCTGCTTGCTGTTGTTATTGATAATGGAGGATCTGCTGACCAACACGGGACCTGCAGGACTTTCGCCATCCTCCCGTCTTTTTGTCATGTTCAAGGAGGATAAGAATGCCCACGCCGCCAGCGATTGTATAAACGCCGATCACCCGGAAAACAAGTCGGTAAATGCGTTCGGACCAGGCGAAAAACTATGGTAGGGTTCGCGCCCTTAAAAAACCGCTGAAGCGTTTTTTCCGGGCAAAAAAACAGTGACAAACGGTCTGGCTCAGCCGGTTCGCGGCCTACACGCGTTTTCCCTGTTTCTTACACAATTTACGCACAGGCTTATCCACAGCCAGTACGTTGCAAGCCCCCTCAAAACGCATTATCTTGTAGCACGGCGAAAACAGAGACCCTACATGTAGGGTTTTTGCCTTAAGTGCCCAACCACATTTCAGACCTGAAACTCAAGCGCTTTATTGCGAGTTTCAGGTGGAACGAAGCAAGTTTTTCGAAGCCCAAACCGCGCTTGCGGATGGCACCGTTTTTTTAGTCCGAAGCGGACAAAACGGTATGGGTGTTGCAGTCATTACTGTCACCCGGGAGGGAATCCGGTTTCGGGCATTGGCCCGCAACCAGAACTTCGGCAGGGACGCGGCGTTGCAGCCTTTTTCGTCTGTTCCGAAGTGGTAATTGCCGACGCAAGTCGGTTGCAGTGCTTCGGTACAGAACGGTGAGCACCATGACGGTGCCAAACAAACATAGAGAATGTGGAGACCACCCCCCATGCAAACCGACACAACTCGCGAGAACCCGCAGGGCACCTTGCCGCAGGCCGCCGATTCGACTTCGGATCTGGCAGCTACCGCGCCTGGCCAGCTGCGCGTGATCAAGCGTAATGGCACTGTCGTTCCTTACACTGATGACAAGATCACCGTCGCTATCACCAAAGCGTTTCTCGCAGTTGAGGGCGGCACCGCTGCCGCTTCGTCGCGAATCCATGACACCGTGGCCCGCCTGACCGAACAGGTCACCGCGACCTTCAAGCGTCGCATGCCGTCGGGCGGCACCATCCACATCGAAGAAATCCAGGACCAGGTCGAACTGGCCCTGATGCGTGCCGGCGAGCAGAAAGTGGCCCGTGACTACGTGATCTACCGCGACGGTCGTTCGAAAGAACGCGCTGCCCACGCGCCGGCCGAAGCCGCCGTCAACGCACACCCGTCGATCCGCATCACCCGCACCGACGGTAGCCTGGCGCCGCTGGACATGGGCCGCCTGAACACCATCGTCACCGAAGCCTGCGAAGGCCTGGAAGAAGTCGACGGCGACCTGATCCAGCGCGAAACCCTGAAAAACCTCTACGACGGCGTGGCCCTGACCGACGTCAACACCGCACTGGTCATGACTGCGCGTACCCTGGTCGAGCGTGAGCCGAACTACTCGTTCGTCACCGCCCGCCTGCTGATGGACACCCTGCGGGCCGAAGGCCTGGGTTTCCTCGGTGTCGCCGAAAGCGCCACTCACCACGAAATGGCTGACCTGTACGCCAAGGCACTGCCGGCCTACATCGCCAAAGGTATCGAGTTCGAACTGCTGAACCCTGTGCTGGCCTCCTTCGACCTGGAAAAACTGGGCAAGGCGATCAACCACGAGCGCGATCAGCAATTCACCTACTTGGGCCTGCAGACCCTGTACGACCGTTACTTCATCCACAAGGATGGCGTGCGTTTCGAACTGCCGCAGATCTTCTTCATGCGCGTGGCCATGGGTCTTGCGATCGAAGAGAAGCAGAAAGAAGACCGTGCGATCGAGTTCTACAACCTGCTGTCCTCGTTCGACTACATGGCGTCGACTCCGACCCTGTTCAACGCCGGCACCCTGCGTCCACAGCTGTCGAGCTGCTACCTGACCACCGTGCCGGATGACCTGTCGGGCATTTACCACGCGATCCACGACAACGCCATGCTGTCGAAATTCGCCGGTGGCCTGGGCAACGACTGGACCCCTGTGCGTGCGCTGGGCTCGTACATCAAGGGCACCAACGGCAAGTCGCAAGGCGTGGTGCCGTTCCTCAAAGTAGTGAACGACACCGCTGTGGCCGTGAACCAGGGTGGCAAGCGCAAAGGCGCTGTGTGTGCCTACCTGGAAACCTGGCACATGGACATCGAAGAGTTCATCGAGCTGCGCAAGAACACCGGTGACGATCGTCGTCGTACCCACGACATGAACACCGCCAACTGGATCCCTGACCTGTTCATGAAGCGCGTCTTCGATGACGGCAAGTGGACCCTGTTCTCGCCATCGGAAGTTCCGGACCTGCACGACCTGACCGGTAAAGCCTTCGAAGAACGTTACGAGTACTACGAAGCGCTGACCGAATACCCAGGCAAGGTCAAACTGTTCAAGACCATCCAGGCCAAAGACCTGTGGCGCAAGATGCTGTCCATGCTGTTTGAAACCGGCCACCCATGGCTGACCTTCAAAGACCCGTGCAACCTGCGTAGCCCGCAGCAGCACGTCGGCGTGGTCCACAGCTCGAACCTGTGCACCGAGATCACCTTGAACACCAACAAGGACGAGATCGCCGTCTGCAACCTGGGCTCGATCAACCTGCCGAACCACATCGTCGACGGCAAGCTCGATACCGCCAAGCTGCAACGCACCGTCAACACCGCCGTGCGCATGCTCGATAACGTGATCGACATCAACTACTACTCGGTGCCGCAAGCGAAGAACTCCAACTTCCGCCACCGTCCGGTCGGTCTGGGCATCATGGGCTTCCAGGACGCTTTGTACCTGCAGCACATCCCTTACGGTTCCGACGCGGCTGTCGAATTCGCCGACAAGTCGATGGAAGCGGTCAGCTACTACGCGATCCAGGCCTCCTGCGACCTGGCCGACGAGCGCGGTGCGTACGAGACGTTCAGCGGTTCGCTGTGGTCCAAGGGCATCCTGCCGCTGGATTCGCAACAGATCCTGATCGAACAGCGCGGCCAGAAGTACATCGATGTCGACTTGAACGAAAGCCTCGACTGGGCACCGGTTCGCGCCCGTGTACAGAAAGGCATCCGTAACTCGAACATCATGGCCATCGCACCGACCGCAACCATCGCCAACATCACCGGCGTATCGCAGTCGATCGAACCGACCTACCAGAACCTGTACGTGAAATCGAACCTGTCGGGCGAATTCACCGTGATCAACCCGTACCTGGTTCGCGACCTGAAAGCGCGCGGTCTGTGGGACTCGGTCATGATCAACGACCTGAAGTACTACGACGGTTCGGTTCAGCAGATCGAACGCATCCCGCAAGAACTCAAAGAGCTCTACGCGACCGCGTTCGAAGTGGACACCAAGTGGATCGTTGACGCCGCCAGCCGCCGTCAGAAGTGGATCGACCAGGCCCAGTCGCTGAACCTGTACATCGCCGGCGCCTCGGGCAAGAAGCTCGACGTGACCTACCGCATGGCCTGGTACCGTGGTCTGAAAACCACCTACTACCTCCGTGCCCTGGCCGCGACCAGCACCGAGAAGTCGACCATCAACACCGGCAAGCTGAACGCTGTTTCCAGCGGCGGCAACCATGGTGATGATTCGGTCCTGACCGCTCCAGCCGGTCCGGCACCCGTGCCAAAGGCCTGCGCGATTGACGAGCCGGATTGCGAAGCTTGCCAATAAGCTGAGCTGACTCGGGCGTTGCGAGACGCCTGAGACCTCCCAATGGAAAACCTCCGACAGACTTCTGGTTTGTCGGGGGTTTTCTTTTTTGGGGATTGGGGATTGGTAGATTGGGGGCATATCCGTTGCTGCGGGTGGTGCCGCTGGCGGTTTCGCTCTTACAGCGACTCACTTTTTCAAACACCGGAGTGCCGGCCCAGCAAAAAGTAAGCAAAAGACTTTGCCCCGGCGTTCGGCCCCTCGCTGGGGCTCGGGGTTCCTTCGTTACGGAATCGATCCGGGCGCAGCGGCTACGGTTTGCTTCGCTGCACCTACTTCCGCTGTGTACGACTCCGTCGTACGGTCGCTACGCTCCCACACCCGGATCAATCCCTTCACTCAGCCTTCCGAAGGGGCAAAAGATCAAAAGCCAGATCAGATCAAAAGCCAGAGCAAGATCAAAAGCCAGAGCAAAATCAAAAGCCCCTCACCCTAGCCCTCTCCCGGAGGGAGAGGGGACTGACCGAGGTGAATTGAAGAGGTACACCGACATGCAGTACCGAGTCGAATGCAGTTCTGAAGAATCCACAAATCGGCTCCCTCTCCCTCGGGAGAGGGCTGGGGTGAGGGGTGAATCCACCACAAATCCCAAGCCAATCACCCGCTTCTAACCACTCAACAATGAGCGCCAGCTCGAGTGCTCTTGATCTTGATCTTGCCTAACCAGCGACATCGGAAGGCTGAGCGGAGGGATTGATCCGGGCGTGGGAGCGCAGCGACCGTACGACGAAGTCGTACACAGCGGAAGTAGGTGCAGCGAAGCAAACCGTAGCCGCTGCGCCCGGATCGATCCCGCAGCGAAGGAACCCCGAGCTTGCGAGGGGCCGGACGTAGGAGCAAGCCTTTTTGGGTACTTTTTCGGCGTCTGGAAAAAGTGCCTCGCCGTAAGGGCGAAACCGCCAGCAGCAGCACCCGGAGCAACGGATATGCAAACAAATCCAACCAGAGCCTGGTCGGCCCACAGGCCGCCACGGCCCAAAAAAAAGCCCCTCAAAACGAGGGGCCCAAAAAACCATCACAAACCCAATCAGGTCATCTGAATAATGGTCTGCATAATCGTGCTCTGAGTCGAAATGGTCTTGGCGTTCGCCTGATAGTTGCTCTGACCCTTGATCAGATCAACCAGCTCATTGGTCAGGTTAACGTTCGACTCTTCCAGCGAGTTGGACACCACCTCACCCAACGTACCGGTTTTCGGTGCGTCGTAGCCCGGAATACCCGAAGCGAAAGTCTCTTTCCAGCTAGTGCCACCCACCGCCTGCAAGCCCTGCTCGTTGGTGAAACTGGCCAGCGCGACCTGACCAATCGCCTTGCTCTGGTTGTTGCTGAAGTTGGCAAACATCGTACCGGTGCCATCGATCGTCAGGTTGGTGATCTGGCCAGTGGCATAACCATCCTGAGTCGGGATCGTGCGCGAGGTATCAGCGTTGTATTGAGTAGTCTTGGCCATCGAAATGGTCACACCCGCCGGGTTTGCCGCGGCGCCGTTAGCCTTCCAGACACCATCGGTCACTGTGCCTGGCACCCAGCCTTTGAGCGTGAGATCGCTGCTGATGATCGCCGGGCCACCCAACGGATTTGGCGTGCTGACCTGGGTCAGTTTGCCGGTCGCGTCGAAGGACAGCGTCGAGGCCACAGGCGCGGTGACTTTCGGATCGCTGCCGGTTGCATCCGGATTACGACCGTCGACCAGAGTGTAGACCTTCCAGGTGTTGGCACCGGTTTTCACCATGTACTGATCCATGGTGTGCTGGTTGCCCTGGCTGTCATAGATCGGGGTGCTGAACGACTTGGTGTAGGTCGCGGTGTTGGTAGGGTCAAACTTGCCCGCCGGCACCGTGTCGTCGATCACAGCAGCAGTCGAATTCAGGTTGATGCTCGAAGTCACTGCCGACGTCGACTTCGGTGCCAGGTTCGAGGTGTCGATCTTCAGATCGGTCAACACGCCGTTGATGATCTTGCCATTGGCATCCACACCATAACCCTGCAGACGCGAGGTGTAGTCGGTGTTGGTGATGTAACCGGCATTGTCGACCTTGAAGGTACCGGCACGGGTGTAGGACACCGAACCGTTGTTGCTCATGGTGAAGAAACCGGAACCGTTGATACCCATGTCCAACACGTTACCGGTGTTGTTGATGTCACCCTGGGTGAACTGCTGGGAAACGTTGGCCAGGCGCACGCCGTTACCGATGACTTTGCTGCCGCTGCCCAGACGAGTCGACGAATACACGTCCTCGAATTCTGCGCGCGAGGATTTGAAACCGGCGGTGGCGACGTTGGCGATGTTGTTGCCGGTCACGTCCAGTTGCTTGTTGGCTGCATAGAGACCGCTAAGGCCGATATTGAAAGACATATTCCACTCCTTTATGCCGGGTTAGTCGGCTCTATATACCAATGGTTTGAACTTTGGACAGGGCGACGGTGCCCTTGCCGGCCAGGTTGAGCATCAGCTCGCCGCCGGTCTGGCTGATCGTCACGCTGTTGACGGTCGCTGGCAGGTAAGTCGCCAGGTCCGTCGCGGTGCCGTTGATCGGTGCGTTGGCCTTGAAGGTGTAAGTACCGACCGGCACCACGGTGCCTGCGGTGTCCTTGCCATCCCAGGTGAAGCTCGCGTCGCCAGCGGCGCGGCTGCCCAGATCGATGGTGCGAACGGTTTTGCCGTCCTTGTCGGTGATGGTCACGGTGCCACCGGCAATCGACGAAGGCACGGTGACCGAACCGGTCAGGCCTTTGCTCGGATCATCGAGCTGTGCGGTGTTGGTCTGTACGATCACGTTGCGGCCAACCAGCGACGACGCTTGCAGCGCCTGCGATGAGTTGTAGTTGCCGGCCAGGCCACTCACGGTGGAGTTCAGCGTGGTGATGCCTTCGAGGCTGCTGAACTGCGCCAACTGGGCAACGAATGCACTGTTGTCCTGTGGGTCGAGCGGGTTCTGGTTTTTCAGCTGGGTCACCAGCAACTGCAGGAACGCATCCTTGCCCAGCGCTTGTCCGCCGGTGCTGCTGTTGGTCGCCGAAGCAATGCCATCGGTGGTCGAACTGGTCTTTTTCGACGAGTTCGACAGGATGTCATTCATGCTCAGGGAGCTGGTGGTATCGGTAACGCTCATGGCAGTCGCCCCTTATTACTGACCGAGGGTCAGCACCTTCTGCATCATGGTTTTGGCGGTGTTCATCATCTCGGCGTTGGTCTGGAACGAACGGCTCGCGGAAATCATGTCAGCCATCTCTTCCACCACGTTGACGTTCGGGTAGTAGACGTAGCCCTTGCCGTCGGCCGCAGGGTGATTCGGCTCGTAACGCGCTTCGAGGTTGCTCTGGTCTTCGACCACACCGAGCACCTGCACGCCTTGACCGGCCGCGTCCTGGTTCTGGAACAGCGAATCGCTGCCGCCGCTCTGGCCGCCCTGGAACATGGTGGCGAAAACCGGGTGACGGGCGCGGTAGGTCTGGTCGATGCTCGACGAAACGGTCTCGGCGTTGGCGATGTTCGAGGCCACGGTGTTCAGACGCGTGGTCTGGGCGCTCATGCCGCTGCCGGCAATGTTGAAAACGCTGGACAGGGACATGGATTACTCTCCGCGCAGGGCTGACACCAGCCCTTTGAATTTGCTGTTGAGCAGGGTGAAGCTGGCCTGGAAGCCGATGGCGTTTTCCGCGTAGTTGGACTGTTCCAGTTGAGCGTCCACGGTGTTCTGGTCGATCGAAGGCTGCATCGGCGTGCGATACATCAGCGACTCGTCGCCATTGCCCAGACCTTCAGCTTCGATGTGACGGCTGTTGGTCTTGTTGAGGGCGATGGTGCCGTTGGCGTTTTTCTGGCTCTGGGCTTCGAGTACTTTCGAGAAGTCCAGATCCCGCGCCTTGTAGTTCGGGGTATCGGCGTTGGCGATGTTGTTGGCCAGCACTTCGGCACGCTGGGCGCGGAAGCCCAAAGCCTTTTCGTGAATGCCGAGCGCTTTGTCGAAGCTGATGCTCATGTCGGGAACCTTCAGGTGACCGGATTTTTCGTAACTGAGCTTTAGCAAGCGTCGTGCCAGAGTGTAAAACTCCCGGTTTCCGTGGCTTTGCGGGCGATCGGCAAAGCGGCAATGCCAGAAAAGCGGCAACCGCCTTCCGCCAGATGCCGCTTTTCTGCCGCTTGGTTGCCTCTCGCCCACATTCGCTCTCCTGTAGGAGTGAGCCTGCTCGCGATAGCGTCAGGACATTCACCATCGTCGGCGCCAGATATACCGCTATCGCGAGCAGGCTCACTCCTACAGAGGGGCGGTGGTTGTTTCGAGATAAACGCAGGCACAAAAAAACGGGAGCCCCATGAGGACTCCCGTTTTTGCTATTGCCGCAGCAATCACTTCGCCTTGTAAATGATCCCCGGGCTGCACTGGACCATCTGGTAATGGTCCGGCAGACCGTTCAGCGCTTCGGATGCGCCAAGGAACAGATACCCGCCCGGCTTCAACGTGCTGTGAATGCGCAACAGGATGTCTTTCTTCACTTCGGCAGAGAAGTAGATCAGCACGTTGCGGCAGAACACGATGTCGAACTTGCCCAGCGCGGCATAGCTGTCGAGCAGGTTGAACGAGCGGAACTCCACCCGGCTCTTGATCGGCGCCTTGACCACCCAGCGCCCCGGCCCTTTCGGGTCGAAGTAGCGTTGCAGACGCTCCGGCGACAAACCGCGGCCGATGGCCAGGCTGTCGTACTCGCCGGTCTTGCAGTTGTTGAGCATCAGGCCCGACAGATCAGTGGCAACGATCTGCACGCCCATCTTCAACTGGCCGAGGTTGCTGCGTTCGAACTCGTCGATCGACATCGACAGCGAGTACGGTTCCTGACCCGAGGAGCAGGCCGCCGACCAGATGCGCAAGCGCTGGTTGGGGCTGGCCTTGATCGCCTCCGGAAGGACCTTGTTCTTCAACACTTCAAACGGGTAGGTGTCGCGAAACCACAGGGTTTCGTTGGTCGTCATGGCATCGACCACCTGCTCGCGCAAACCGCTGCGCGGCTGGGTCTGGATGCGTTGCACCAGCTCACCCAGCGACTTGATGCCTTGCTGCTCCATCAGTTTATTGAGACGGCTGGAGACCAGATATTGCTTGTTTTCACCGAGCAAAATGCCACAGGCCTTTTCCAGGAAGACCCGGAACTGTTCGAAATCCAAATTACCCGTAGACAATGGTGCCGCCTCTTAAATCGTGTTGACTACCAGGGACAATAGGTCCCTAGCTGATATCTGCTGCTTTGATCCGGTCGACTACCCGGGATGCCAGGTCATCAGGACGGAATTTAGCCAGGAAGTCATCGGCGCCGACTTTCTTGACCATCGCCTGATTGAATACCCCCGACAACGAAGTATGCAGGATGATATGGAGCTTTTGCATGCGTGCGTCGCCGCGGATTTCCGCCGTCAGGGTGTACCCGTCCATCTCCGGCATCTCGATGTCGGAAATCATCATCAGGAACTCTTCTTCCGGTTTCTTGCCTTCGTCGACCAGCTTGCGCAGGTAATCCAGCGCCTGCTTGCCGTCGTTCAGCGCCACCACTTCGACGCCGATCGTCTGCAGACAACGGGTGACCTGCTTGCGCGCCACCGACGAGTCATCGACCGTCAACACCCGCAGCGACAACGCCTTGGTCTGGGTCTCGACATCGACCACGCCCACCGAAATCGCTTCCGGCGTCGGTGCGACTTCCGCCAGCACTTTTTCGACGTCGATGATTTCGACTAACTGATTGTCGACCCGAGTCACAGCTGTCAGGTAGTGATCGCGACCGGTGCCCTTGGGCGGCGGATGGATCTCTTCCCAGTTCATGTTGACGATGCGCTCCACCGAGCGGACCAGGAAACCCTGGGTCTTGGTGTTGTACTCCGTGATGATCACGAACGGACTGTTCTTGTCTTTCAACGCTCCGGAACCGGTCGCCATTGCCAGATCGAGGATCGGAATGGTCGCCCCGCGAATATTTGCCACCCCGCACACCACAGGACTGGACTTGGGCATCAACGTCAGCGACGGGCATTGCAACACTTCCCGTACCTTGAACACGTTGATGCCATAGAGCTGCTGACCGTCGAGACGGAACAACAACAGCTCCAGGCGATTCTGCCCTACCAGTTGCGTGCGCTGGTTCACCGAATCCATTACACCCGCCATGCCCAGACTCCTACATCAACGCCAAGTGTTGTTGCGACGCACATTCATTGCTAAACGGCACGGCGCTTGCTTTTTAACCCGTATGAACATTCAAACGACATTTTCCCGACACCTGACAGCACCTCTTCGCAGAGCGCTTGCCAGCGCGTGCGCCATTTGCTGCTTGTTCTTTGGCAGTCCTGCCCATGCTGATGCGGTTACCTTGCCTGACATGCTTATCGGCGTCACTCAGGGCTTTCTTGAGTTCACCGTAGAAGACTATCTGACGAGCAGTCAAACCGAAGGCCGTTATGAAATCGAAGTCAACCAGCTCGACCCGCGCATGCGCATGCCGATGTGCGACAAGGAATTGACAGCGACGCTGGAGAGTCCGGCACGCCCTTTGGGCCGGGTTACGGTGAAGGTTCGCTGTGAGGGCACATCGCCCTGGACGGTGTTCGTACCCGCTCAAGTCCGGCTGTTTCGCGAGATCGTGACAACCACGCGTGCGCTCAAACGCGCCGGCATTATCGAGCCGCAGGACGTGACCTTGCGCGAGCGCGATGTCAGCCAGATCAATCAGGGCTTTCTGACCTCGGTGGACGAAGCGATCGGGCAGAAATTGACCCGACCAACGGTCGCCGATCAGGTCATCACCCAGGTTCATCTGGAGCAGGCGGAAGTCATTCGCAAGGGCGATCAGGTCGTCATCACCGCACGCAGCGGGACATTGGCCGTGCGCATGCCGGGCGAAGCCCTGGCCAACGGCGGCCTGAAAGAACAGATCCGGGTAAAAAACCTCAATTCACAACGGGTGATCAAGGCGCAGGTCACCGCGCCGGGACAAGTGGAAGTGGCCATGTGAACGCCCTGTGAGAAAACTGGCGCCGACATCGCCGCTTCCCTAAACTGTGTCGCAGCAGGACAAGCCGCGATGCAGCCAGGCGCATTGGAAAAATGTGCCTAAAGTTTTTCATGGGATAGCCGAAAACATGGCAAGCGTCCAAATTCCCAGAGGTTTTTATCATGGTCATCGATTTCAGCCGTTTGAACAGTTCCTCGTCACTGACAGGCAGCACACGTACCAGCAACGCCAAGGAAAGCGCTGAAAACAGCCCCTCCGCGCCGCTGAATACCCAGGCCGAACAGGCCAATGCCGCCAAAAGCGGGGAGTCGGTACACCTCAGCAATGAGGCTCAACAGTTGCAGAAGGTCACTGACAAGCTGCGCGATCAGCCTGCTGTCGACAAAGCCCGTGTGGCCGAGTTGAAAGCCGCGATTGCCGATGGCAGCTATAAAGTCGACAGCAACCGTGTAGCCAGCAAACTGCTCAACTTCGAAGCCCAGCGCTAGGCTTTTGCCGGCGCCAGGCTTTTGGACGCTTAAACCCCAAGGCCAGCCATGCACGACACTACTTTATTGCAACTGATCGACGACGACTTTGCTCCAGCGCAAGAACTGCTGGAGTTGCTGCAAACCGAATTCCTCGCGTTGCACGGTCGTGACATGCCTCTGCTGGAAGAGATTCTGGCGCGCAAGCAGGCGTTGATCATTCTGCTGGAACAGCATGGCCGCAAGCGCAGCGAAATTCTCGCCAGCCTCAATCTGCCGACCGATCGCAACGGCCTGCAACAACTGGCCGCGCAATCGAGCGTTGGCGAGCAGTTGTTGCGTCAGGGCGACGCCCTGACCGACCTGATTGCCCAATGCCAGGCAGCCAACGTCAAGAATGGCCAGTCGATCCGCATTCAGCAGGCCACCACGGCCAATCAGCTGAAAATCCTCACCGGGGGCGAACCGCCAGCGTTGTACGACGCCAGCGGCACCTTTGCCAAGCCCGCCAAACCGCGTCCGCTCAGCCAGGCGTGAGCCGTTGATGCGCCAGCTCTATCAACCCGCGGAACATGCTGGCAAAATGCTGGCTAGTCGTCATATTTTGTCTGGAGATTGATAAACCGTGTCCAACGCCCTCAGCGCGGATGATGCTCCGCAGCCCCCTAAGGTGCTCACCACGCCACTGGAAATCTCCAGCAACCTGCGCCAGCTGCAGGACAGCCACGATCCGCTGATCATCACTTTCCACGAGCGCAGCCAGCGTTTTCAAAGCTACCTGATCAAAGTCGACCGCGACAGCGCGTCGATCGCTCTGGACGAAATGATCCCGCGCGATGGCGAACGCTTCCTGCTCGCCGGCGAGCCGTTCAAGGTTGAAGGTTTTCATGACGGTGTACGCATCGCCTGGGAATGCAACGGCACGCTGAACATCGAAGAGTCCGACGGCGATCGCTTTTATACCGGCGAGCTGCCGACCGAAGTGGTTTACCACCAGCGCCGCAACGCCTTCCGTGCCGCGCTGAAACTGACCGATCTGGTCAGCGTTGAACTGGGTGGCGAAAAGCTCAAGTCGCCGATCCATGGCAAGCTGCTGGATATTTCCGCGACCGGTTGCAAGTTTCGCTTCGAAGGCGACATCACCGATCGCCTGCAACTGGGCCAGGTCTACGACCGCCTGATCGCCCCGCCGCTGTTCGGCAACCAGCCAATCGCCGTCGAACTGCGCTACCTGCACTTCGAAGAAAAGCTCAACATCACCTTCGCCGGCCTGCGCTTCCACAACATCAGCGGCCCGGCCGCGCGCAACGTCGAGCGTTTCGTTTATCAGCTTCAGCGTGAAGCGCGGCGGTTTGACAAAGACGATCTCTGAGTCGTAGCAACCAACAAAAAGGGCAGCCCCTCACAGGACTGCCCTTTTTTATGCGCGAGTGTTTATCTTCGATTCAGGGCCGCGCGCCACTGATATCCGGCGCAGGCTTGTCATCTGCGCTGCTCACATCATCTTCGGCCGTGGCTGGCTGCGGTTCGGCTGGCTCGGGTTCAGGTTCTGGACTGGACGGTGCCGGGTCCTGGACCATCTGCTCTTGCACCACTTGCTCGTCGACCCGTGGGTCGAGCGCCGCCACCAGTGGCGAACTCGACATGCTGTCGGGCATGGCGACGTGATGCAGCGGCGCATCATCGACCTGATGCAGATTGGTCACCGCTTTCGGCCGAATCCGCCACACCAGTACCAGCGCAAAAAAGCTGAAGAACGCATACAGACTCTGGCTGCCGAGAAACTTCATCAGCACGCCGGCCAGCAGCGGCCCGATGCTCGCGCCCACACCGTAGGTCACCAGCAGCATCGCCGTCAGCGACACCCGTCGATCACCCTCGACATGGTCGTTGGAAAACGCCACGGCCAACGGATACAGGCAGAATTGCACCAGCGAACACAGGAAACCCACCACAAACAGCACTTCCAGCGGTACCTGCGGCAACACCGCCAACGGTAAAGCCGCCACTGCCAGAAACCCGGCGAAGCAGCGGATCAAAAGCGCCCGGTCGTAACGATCGGACAACCAGCCGAGCGGCCACTGCACCAGCAAACCGGCAAAGATGCAGCTACCCATGAACAGACCGACCTGCTCGGTCGACAGCCCTTGCTGCGAGGCATACAACGGCGCCAGACCGTAAAACGAACCGATGATCAAACCAGCGCCAAGCACCGTGCTCAACGATTGCGGCACGCGCTTGATAAAGAAGCGCGGCTCCATCGGCGCCGGATGCAGAGGCGCCGGGTGAATCCGCCGGGTCAGCGCCACCGGCACCAGACACAGCGCAAAGCACAGCGCGACCAGCATCAGCAGCTCCAGCCCGAGGCCCGGGTGCATGACCAGAATCAACTGGCCGAGCACCAGGCCCAGATACGAAGCGATCATGTAACCGCTGAACACCAGACCACGTTGATTGGCGTCGGCCTGCTCGTTGAGCCAGCTCTCGATCACCATGTACTGGCACATCATGCCGAGGCCGACGATGGTCCGCAGCACCAGCCACGCCGGCAGCCAATCGACCAGACCATGGCCCAGCACTGCCGCACCGACAATCCCGGCACACGCCGAATAAGCGCGAATGTGCCCGACCCGGGCGATCAGTCGGTGCCCGATCTTGCCGCCCAGCACCAGACCAAAATAGTTGGCGGCCATCAGCGCACCGACCCACAGGCCGTCGACATTGTCTGCGGCCAGACGCAAGGCCAGATAGGTGGAGAGAAGGCCCGAGCCGATCAACATCATCAGCGAGGCGAAATACAGCGCTCGAAAGGATTTCCAGATTTGGCGCATCGGCGTTCCGAGCGGCTCCTTGCAGTAAAGACCGGGCTAACCAAACGCTAGCCCGGTGGCGACAGTACGTCAGGCCTGGGCTGCTAGAACACGCCGTTCCCAGGGGGTGATTTCATCGAAGAAGCTGGTCAACTCCAGGGTCTTCGAAGCGATGTAGCCTTCGATGAACTCGGGTCCGAACAGTTCCCTGGCCAAGTGGCTACGCTTCAGACGTTCCAGAGCAGCATGCAAGGTACACGGCAACGCAAGATTGTCCGGCACGACAAACTCGCCCTGGATCGCCTCGCTGGGCTCGAGTTCCTGCTCGATGCCATGCAAACCCGCGGCCAGACTGGCGGCGAGCGCCAGATACGGATTCGCGTCGGCGCCCGGCAAGCGGTTTTCGACCCGACGAGCGACCGGTGAACTGGCCGGAATGCGCAGCCCGGCGGCACGGTTGTCGTGGGACCAGCAGGCATTGTTCGGCGACGCATACGGATGGCACAGGCGCTGATAGGAATTCACGTTGGGCGCAAACAGTGCGGTGAAGTCCGCCATGGCTGCCTGCTGCCCGCCGATGAAATGGCGAAACGTCGCAGTCGCCTCGCCGCTCGCGTCACTGAAGACATTTCTGCCGCTGCCGATTTCGACCAGGCTTTGGTGAATGTGCATCGAGCTACCCGGCGTGTGCGCCAGCGGCTTTGCCATGCACACGACGGTCAGGCCGTGCTTGAGCGCGACCTCTTTGAGCAGGTGCTTGAACAGGAACGTCTGGTCGGCCAGCAGCAACGGATCGCCGTGCAGCAGATTGATCTCGAATTGGCTGACGCCCATTTCATGCATGAAGGTGTCGCGGGGCAAGCCCAGCGCGGCCATGCATTTATAGACTTCGCTGAAGAACAGTCGCAGCCCGTTATTGGAGCTGACGCTGAACGCCGACTGGCCGTCCTCGCGACGACCATCGAGGCCGACAGGCGGGCGAAACGCTTGGGTGGGATCAGGGTTGGGCGCGAAAACAAAAAACTCCAGCTCGGTCGCCACCACCGGCGCCAATCCGCGCTCGGCGTAACGGGCAATGACTTTCTTCAACTGGCCTCGGGTCGACAGCGGCGAGCTTTCGCCGCTCAACTCGTCGGCGTCGCAAATCGCCAGGGCGCGCGGCTCGTCACTCCAGGGCAGGCGGTGGATCTGGGTCGGTTCGGCGACGAGGGCGAGGTCGCCGTCATCGCTGCCGTAAAACCGCGCCGGCGGATAACCGCCCATGATGCACTGCAGCAGCACACCCCGCGCCAACTGCAGACGCCGCCCTTCGACGAAACCCTCGGCGGTCATCACCTTGCCCCGCGGCACGCCATTAAGATCCGGCGTAACACATTCAATCTCATCAATGCCCGTCAGTCGCTGTGCGAGTGAGCGCTGGCCATCGGTTGTCATGACGCAATCCTTGTTATTGTGCGAGCCGCGAACGGCGACCCGTACAAAATAGGCTCCGGCTGTTCGGAATATCAAGCAGCGTCAGCAAAAACCATTGTTACGGCAGATACAGACTGAATACTCCGCCGCCGAGAGGACCGCCATTGCTGATCTCCGTGCGTCCCTCTACGCCATTGCGCTGATGCAGCGCCGCGATGCGATTGGCGAAATACAAGCCGAGCCCGGTACTGCCGCTGCTGTGATTGATACCCTGCACGTAATCGGCCTGACGCTCGAGCATCTCGCGCGGATAACCGGCGCCGTCATCGTTGATGCTCAGGACCAGTTGCCCGGCCTCGTCACTGACGGTAATCAGCAACGACTCGCGTGCGTAGCGAATGGCGTTGTTGATGCAGTTGCTCAGCACCGAAGCAATCAGCTCACGATCAAAGAAACCCAGCGGGCTCAGCGGATCGACTTCATAGGTGGCGATGATGCCGCGGCTGGCGAACACCTCCTGATGCGCGGCCAGTTGCGCCTCGATGAAATCGTCGAGTTCGTGATAGGCCGGTTGCAGCGGCAACTGATTGACGCCGAGCTTGTACAGCCCGAGCAACTGCACAAGCATGCCGTTGAGGTGAGCGAACTCGAAGTCGATCACGCCCTGCTCCGCGCCCTCGCGCTGCGCTTGCGGCAAACGCGCCAGCCATTGGCTGTGCGCCTGCATGAGCATGGCCAGGGAGTTTTTCATGTCGTGGACGGTGGAGGCGATCACCGTGGAGAAATCCAGCGCCTGCTCGTCTTGGTTCATTCGCCAAACGCCTTGCTTTTCAGCTTTTGATAACGCGCAAAGCGCGCGTCGGTGTCGGGCATCAGGCCGACCATTTTCAGGCAGGCCCGACATTCTTCCAGCTCCGCCGACGGCACACTGGTGTCGGTGCCGTGCAACAGCGACTGGGCCAGGTTCAACGCGATGCTGAGGTTCTTCGGTTGCATCTTCAACGCCTTGCGGAACACCTCGCGGGCTTCCACCAGGTTGCCGGTCTTGTACACCCGCACGCCCTGACGGTTGAGGTCGGCAGCGGCGTTGCTGGAGCTGAGAATGGTCGGGTCATCGGTGAGCTTGGCGATGTCTTTCATCACCGCCGGGTCATCACCATAGATTTCCGCACAGCTCTTGAGCATCGAGGTGCCCGCCTCGGCCTGACCGAGCATCTGCAACTGCTTGGCCACCAGCAACGCCGCTTCCGGGCTCATGAACTGTTCCATGCCGTCGAGGCGCATCAGCGCTTGTTCGGTGAGCTTGTCGGCGGTTTCCGCATCGTTGAGCAGCAGACTGGTGGCCTTCATCAGACGTGCACGAATCTGCAGGCCGGGGTCACTCGGGTTTTCTTTGGCGACCGCGCTGAGAGTCGTGTTGATCTCCAGTCGCGTGCGCGTATCGAGTCCACGATCACTGCCCTTGCTGATCAGCGCATGCGCCAGGCCGAGGTTGCTTTCCGGGTCCTTGAAGCGCGACTGCGCGCCTTGCGACACGGCCTGACGATAGGCACGCGAGGCGGTCTCGAAATCTTCGTTGGCCATCGCCAGTTTGCCCAGCAAGGCCTGACGGCGCACCGCCAGCGGTGACAAGCGAATCGCTTCTTCCAGCACCCGTTGCGCGCCCTTGCTGTCGCCCTCGGCCACCAGCACATCGGCCATGCCGTCATATAGCGCCGGCATCATCGGGAATACTTTCAAGGCTTTCTCATAGACTTCTTTGGCCTGCGTCACCTGGCCACGCTTGAACAACAACTTACCCAGACCGGCAAACGCCCACGGCAATGGGCGGTCGGCGATGATGCCGTCATAGAGGCGTTCCAGCGCTTCGTTCTGATTCATGTCGCGCAGCGCATCGGCGCGATAGCGCAGGCACAGCGGCGAATAGCGGATGTCCTGCTTGCACAGGGCGATGCAGGCGTTGAGCACTTCGACCGGTTTGCCACGGTCGAGGGCTTGCAGAATCGGTTTGAGCAGGGTTTTGCGCTGCTCCAGACGCTCCAGGCGCTGGGCCAGGCCGGAGCGGTTGAACGGCTTGGTCAGGTACGCATCGGGCTCGTGTTCCAGCGCACTGAGCACCATCGCCTGACTGGTTTCGGCGGTGACCATGACGAACACCGCTTCGTGACTGATGAGCTTTTCCGACATCAGGTCTTCGAGCACTTGCTGGCCGTTTTTCTTGCCGTCGCCGAGATGGAAATCCTGCAGGATGAAATCGTAGGATTTCTGCGAGCACATCTTCAGCGCCTGTTCACCCGTGTCGGCGGTATCGACATCCTTGACGCCCAGTTCACGCAGCATCGAACGCACGGAACTGCGGAAATCCGAAAAATCATCGACGATCAGAAAGCTTTTTTGGTGATACGACGACATCGACGATTTCCAGGCAAATGAAGAGAGGGCAATTTCGGGCGCGCAGATGATAGCTGCCGGCCAAACGCTATCAAGCGATTTCGCGCGACGTTGCTGTCACCGAACGGGTTATCGGCCGCTCCCTCGAATCTCTTGAAGATTGTTGGTGCGTTTAGGTCAAGAGCGGGGTCAACACAAAACAACCAGCACGCCATTCGAACTGCGGCAGGAAAAAAGTCGGAAACAGGATTATCCTGCGCAGTTACCCATGCGTTTTTTGATCCACCGCGACCCCATCCGTCGCCTTCTCAAGGCCGAAGTCATGACCTCGAAATCACCCTCCTCGCCCGCTGCTCCCGAGCGCCGAGGCCTGAGCCCCAGCCACCTGGACTTCCCGGTGGTCGGCATCGGCGCGTCCGCTGGCGGACTGCAAGCGATCAAGCTGTTTTTCGAGCACATGCCGCAAGACACCGGCATGGCCTTCGTGATCATCCTGCATTTATCGCCGGATCATCAGAGCGTCGCTGACAAGATCATTCAGGAATCGACGCGGATGCCGGTGCTGCAGGTCACACAGCCGGTGCCGATCGAGAAAAACTGCGTGTACGTCATTTCTCCCGCGCAATCGCTGTCAATGAACGATGGTTACTTACGAGTGAGCACCGCCGCCACACAAACCACCCGACATTCGGCGATCGACCTGTTCTTCCGCGATCTCGCCGATGTGCATCGCGAGCGGGCGTTTTGCGTGGTGCTGTCGGGCACCGGTTCCGATGGCGCAGTGGGTTTGTCGCGGATCAAGGAACAGGGCGGCGTCACCCTGGCGCAAGTGCCTGAAGACGCCGAATACGACGGCATGCCCCGTGCCGCGATCGAAACGCGAATGGTCGACCTGGTGCTGCCAGTGGTGGAAATGCCGCAGAAGCTGATGGAATTGTGGAGCAATTCGCAGAACATCACCCTGCCCAGCGCCAATGACCCCGACATCAAAGTGCAATCGCCGTCCAGCGAGCAGGAAGCGGCAATTGCCGAACAGCGCCTGCACGACATCCTGCTCTACTTGCGGGCCAGTACTGGCCACGATTTCAAGCATTACAAGCGCGCCACCGTGCTGCGCCGGATCGAGCGGCGCATGCAGGTCACCGGCCAGTCCGACCTCAGCGCCTATTACGATTACCTGCAAAACACCGCGGACGAAGCCAAGGCGCTGCTGGGCGACATGCTGATCGGTGTGACCAACTTCTTTCGCGACCGCGAAGCCTTCGAGGCGCTGGAGCGCGAAGTGCTGCCGCAATTGGTGCAGTCGGTATCCAGCTCGGCGGAAAAAGAGGAATTGCGCGTCTGGTCTGCCGGCTGCTCCACCGGCGAAGAAGCCTACAGCCTGGCGATCCTGCTTGACGACCAAATGCAAGTCGAAAACAGCAAGGCGAACCTGCAAGTATTCGCTACCGATATCGACGAACGCGCCATCAGCGTCGGTCGCGCCGGAACCTATCCGCAAGCGATCGTCACCGACGTACCGCCGCAACGCCTGCGCCATTATTTCGTCAAAGACGATGAGCATTACCGCATCCGCAAGGAAATCCGCGAGAAGGTTCTGTTCGCCAAGCACAGCCTGTTGTCCGATCCGCCGTTTTCGCAGATCGATCTGATCACTTGCCGCAATCTGCTGATCTATCTTGATCGCGAAGTGCAGCGCGAGATCCTGCAGATGTTTCACTTTGCCTTGCGACCGGGTGGCTTCCTGTTTCTCGGCACTTCGGAAAGCGCCGATGCCTGCCACGAATTGTTCACCCCGGTGGACAAACGCAACCGCATCTTCCGCGCCAAGACCGGCACGCCGAGTAGCCGTCGCACGCCAACCATGCCGCGAGGCGGTTATATGCGCAGCAGCGTTACACGTCCTGAAGTGAAGACCAGCGAACAACCCAAGTTGTCGTTCGCCGACATTCATCGACGTGCGATCGAGCGTTCAGCGCCGCCGAGCATCATTGTCGACAGCAATGCCGATATTCTGCACATGAGCGAAAGCGCCGGGCGTTTTCTGCGGCATGTCGGCGGCGAGTTGTCGCGCAACCTGCTGACGCTGATCCTGCCGGAGCTGCGCCTGGAGATTCGCACAACGCTCTTCCAGGTGCAGCAAAGCAACCTGACCGTGCGCTCGCGGGAGGTGATCCTCAAGCGCGAAGAGCGGCAGTTCCGCATCGATCTGATCGCCCAACCCTACAAAGACGACGAGTCGGACAGCGAATGCGTGCTGGTGATCTTCGAGGAAGTGGAAATCGATCCCGCCGAACACGCAGCCACCACCATGTTGCAGACCGAGAGCCAGGTGCTGTCGAACCTTGAGCGCGAACTGCAACGCACCAAGCTGCACCTGCAGGACACCATCGAACAGTCGGAAGTCTCCAGCGAAGAGCTGAAAGCCTCCAACGAAGAAATGCAGGCGATCAACGAAGAACTGCGCTCGGCCACTGAAGAGCTGGAAACCAGCAAGGAAGAGCTGCAGTCGATCAACGAAGAGCTGTTGACGGTCAATTACGAGCTGAAAACCAAAGTCGAAGAAACCGACAAGATCAACGATTACCTGACCAACCTGATCGCCTCGACCGACATCGCCACAGTGTTCGTCGATCGCAGCATGCGCATCAAGTGGTTCACCCCGCGCGCTACCGATATCTTCAGCATGCTGCCGGTCGACACCGGACGTTCGCTGCTCGACATCACCCATCGGCTCAACTATGCCGACCTCGCCGACGACGCAGCGCAGGTGTTCGAATCGCTGAACATGATCGAACGTGAAGTGAACAGCACCGATAACCGCTGGTACATCGCGCGGTTATTGCCGTATCGCTCCAGCGAAGACCATATCGACGGCACGGTGCTGACCTTCATCGACATCACCAAACGCCGCGCCGCTGAAGAAGAGCTGCGCCTGGGCGAAGAACGCATGCGTCTGGTGGCCGAGAGCACCCGCGATTACGCGATCATCATTCTCGACGAACAAGGCGCGATCACCAGCTGGAACAAAGGCGCCGAACTGATTTTCGGCTACAGCAAGGCCGAGGCCGAAGGCGCATTCTACGATTTCATCTTCACTGCCGAAGATCGTGCTGCCGGCATGGCCGAGAACGAATTGGCGACTGCCCGTACCCACGGCCGCGCCGAAGACGAACGCTGGCACCAGCGCAAGGACGGCAGCCGCTTCTTCTGCAGTGGCGAAGTCACCCTGCTCAGCGGCGATTATCTGCAAGGCTATGTGAAGATCGCCCGCGACCTGACCGGCCACAAACGCGCGCAGGACGAGCAGAGCCAGGAGCTGGCGCAGACGCGCAATACGGTGTCCCTGCGTGATGAGTTCTTTGCGGTCATGTCCCATGAACTCAAACATCCACTGAACCTTATTCAGCTCAACGCCGAGCTGCTGCGACGCCTTCCGGTCATCCGTACCGCGGGGCCGGCGACGAAAGCGGTCAATACCATCTGCGATGCAGTCAACAGCCAGGCGCGGATCATCGATGACCTGCTCGACGTTGCTCGGGTGCGCACCGGCAAGCTCAAACTGCAACTGACGCGGGTTGATCTCAGCGCCGTACTGCGTGATATCCATACCGTGGTGATCAACGAACAGCATGCGACGCGGGTTGACCTGCACTTGCCAACCGACCCACTGATCATTCATGCCGACCCGACGCGGGTGGAGCAGATCATCTGGAACCTGGTGAACAATGCGCTGAAATTCACCCCACCGACCGGACGAATCGAATTGATCGCCAGTCGCAGTGCGCAAATGGCTCGTCTGGACATCAAGGACAACGGCGTCGGCATCGCTGCGGAAAATCTGGAACATGTGTTCGATCTGTTCGGACAGGCCGAGAAACAACACACCAACCATCAGCGTGAAGGCCTGGGAATTGGTCTGTCACTGGTCAGGCAGTTGACCGAAGCGCAACACGGCTCGGTACTGGTGACATCGCCTGGCCTGGGCGCTGGTTGCACCTTTACCGTGTGCCTGCCATTGGCAATTGATGTGGTCGAAGAAAGTTCGCCACAAGAGGTTGAAGTGGCATCTGGCAAACTGGATGGCCTGAGTATCCTGCTGGTGGATGACTCACCGGAAGTGCTCGAAACGCTGAAAATGCTGCTGGAAATGGAAGACGCAGACGTTACCGCATTTGATCATCCGGTTGCCGCACTGAAAGCGGCTGAGGGCACGCGTTTCGATCTGATCATTTCCGATCTGGGCATGCCGGTCATGAGCGGCTACGAACTGATGAGCGCGTTACGCAAATTGCCGCTGGTGAAAAATGTACCCGCCATCGCCCTCACTGGTTATGGCACGCAGAGCGATATGCAGAAGTCCCGTGAGGCAGGTTTCGACCAGCACCTCGGCAAACCAGTGGCCTATGACGATTTGATCGAAACCATCGAGGCGCTGCGCCGCTCGCAACGCCTGTAAGCGATTCAGCTTAGATAGGCACGCTGGATGCACACGCGACGGTCGATCGCCTGCTGAAGGCGCGCCTTGCTCTCGGCCCAGATGCCTGGATCGACGCGCCTCAGGCGCATCAGATCGAGCATGGCGTTCTTGGCATCCAGATATTCTGACCAGGCATCCGACGCCTTGAGTTTAAGGCGCTCGTGCTCGCTCATCTCCATCCGCCGGATCGCCACTATCGATGGGTCGGTCACCACTGCACTCAGCGTTGTCTGAGTACGGTGCGGGGCGGCGAAGACCTGCTGAGCGATAACGATCTCTCGGGCTCGCTCGCTTCCCCATTTCAGCGCGACTTCGCAGGGAATGTCTTTGCCGCGGTCATGAAATTCTTCACTGACCGCTCGCCCCTCTTTCGTATAGACGCCAATGAATACTTGCGTGTCGCCACTCAGGCCTACACGGGCCTGGACCTCGATCTGTAAGCCGTCGCTTAGTGTCTCGTCATGGCCGTACATCGGCAAACGGCCGTTGATCCATAACCAATAGTTGGCTCCACGACGTCGCATGGTCGTTCCCCCCCCGCCCCGAAAGAGAAACATTAAGGCACTGGATCGGAAGGTACGCCATGTCGATTCGTCGGCTTGGTCGACGCCTCAAACTTTTTCGCAGGCAAAACAAAACCCCAACTGCTTTCGCAATTGGGGTTTCGGAATTTAATCTTGACGATGACCTACTCTCACATGGGGAAACCCCACACTACCATCGGCGATGCATCGTTTCACTGCTGAGTTCGGGATGGGATCAGGTGGTTCCAACGCTCTATGGTCGTCAAGAAATTCGGGTACTGACTCGTGACCAGATGGCCTCGCTTCAGCAAATTGGGTATGTGACAGCTTTCGGTGTTTGTGCGTTTCGAACTTTCGGTTCGTTTCGTCTTCACACACCGCAATCTGGTCTCTTCGACGCAAATTGCTTGGGTGTTATATGGTCAAGCCTCACGGGCAATTAGTATTGGTTAGCTCAACGCCTCACAGCGCTTACACACCCAACCTATCAACGTCGTAGTCTTCGACGGCCCTTCAGGGAACTCAAGGTTCCAGTGAGATCTCATCTTGAGGCAAGTTTCCCGCTTAGATGCTTTCAGCGGTTATCTTTCCCGAACATAGCTACCCGGCAATGCCACTGGCGTGACAACCGGAACACCAGAGGTTCGTCCACTCCGGTCCTCTCGTACTAGGAGCAGCCCCTCTCAAATCTCAAACGTCCACGGCAGATAGGGACCGAACTGTCTCACGACGTTCTAAACCCAGCTCGCGTACCACTTTAAATGGCGAACAGCCATACCCTTGGGACCGGCTTCAGCCCCAGGATGTGATGAGCCGACATCGAGGTGCCAAACACCGCCGTCGATATGAACTCTTGGGCGGTATCAGCCTGTTATCCCCGGAGTACCTTTTATCCGTTGAGCGATGGCCCTTCCATACAGAACCACCGGATCACTAAGACCTACTTTCGTACCTGCTCGACGTGTCTGTCTCGCAGTCAAGCGCGCTTTTGCCTTTATACTCTACGACCGATTTCCGACCGGTCTGAGCGCACCTTCGTACTCCTCCGTTACTCTTTAGGAGGAGACCGCCCCAGTCAAACTACCCACCATACACTGTCCTCGATCCGGATAACGGACCTGAGTTAGAACCTCAAAGTTGCCAGGGTGGTATTTCAAGGATGGCTCCACGCGAACTGGCGTCCACGCTTCAAAGCCTCCCACCTATCCTACACAAGCAAATTCAAAGTCCAGTGCAAAGCTATAGTAAAGGTTCACGGGGTCTTTCCGTCTAGCCGCGGATACACTGCATCTTCACAGCGATTTCAATTTCACTGAGTCTCGGGTGGAGACAGCGCCGCCATCGTTACGCCATTCGTGCAGGTCGGAACTTACCCGACAAGGAATTTCGCTACCTTAGGACCGTTATAGTTACGGCCGCCGTTTACCGGGGCTTCGATCAAGAGCTTCGCGTTAGCTAACCCCATCAATTAACCTTCCGGCACCGGGCAGGCGTCACACCCTATACGTCCACTTTCGTGTTTGCAGAGTGCTGTGTTTTTAATAAACAGTCGCAGCGGCCTGGTATCTTCGACCGGCATGAGCTTACGGAGCAAGTCCTTCACCCTCACCGGCGCACCTTCTCCCGAAGTTACGGTGCCATTTTGCCTAGTTCCTTCACCCGAGTTCTCTCAAGCGCCTTGGTATTCTCTACCCAACCACCTGTGTCGGTTTGGGGTACGGTTCCTGGTTACCTGAAGCTTAGAAGCTTTTCTTGGAAGCATGGCATCAACCACTTCGTCACCCAAAGGGTAACTCGTCATCAGCTCTCGGCCTTAAGATCCCGGATTTACCTAAGATCTCAGCCTACCACCTTAAACTTGGACAACCAACGCCAAGCTGGCCTAGCCTTCTCCGTCCCTCCATCGCAATAACCAGAAGTACAGGAATATTAACCTGTTTTCCATCGACTACGCTTTTCAGCCTCGCCTTAGGGACCGACTAACCCTGCGTCGATTAACGTTGCGCAGGAAACCTTGGTCTTTCGGCGTGGGTGTTTTTCACACCCATTGTCGTTACTCATGTCAGCATTCGCACTTCTGATACCTCCAGCAAGCTTCTCAACTCACCTTCACAGGCTTACAGAACGCTCCTCTACCGCATCATCCTAAGATGATACCCGTAGCTTCGGTGTATGGTTTGAGCCCCGTTACATCTTCCGCGCAGGCCGACTCGACTAGTGAGCTATTACGCTTTCTTTAAAGGGTGGCTGCTTCTAAGCCAACCTCCTAGCTGTCTAAGCCTTCCCACATCGTTTCCCACTTAACCATAACTTTGG